>CAZBXX010000120.1:0-7033 GCA_964495965.1 uncultured Oscillospiraceae bacterium
GCTTAGAAGGCAGTTGCTCTATCCTGCTGAGCTATTGGCGCAGATCGCAACTGAAAGAGTATGGAGCGGGTGATGGGAATCGAACCCACGTATCCAGCTTGGAAGGCTGGTGTTCTACCATTGAACTACACCCGCACGGCCAAAGCTTTTCAGCCAAGAGATGATACCACACCGGATTCCCAATGTCAATCATTTTTTTGCCCGTTAAACGGCCCCGCAAGCACGGCAGCGGCATATGTTTTTTCCTGAGGAGCATTGCAGAACAGGACTCCTTTGTGATACACTACAGGAAAGAACTGTAACGGCAGACCGGAAAAGAGGAGGGGAAAGCCTTGGCAAGAACACAGTGGTATAAGGAAATGGCGGTTTACCAGATCTGGACCCGGAGCTTCTGTGACGGAAACGGCGACGGCATCGGGGACCTCTACGGAGTGCTGCAGAAACTGGACTATATCAAAAGTCTCGGCGTGGACGCCATCTGGTTTTCTCCCCTCTATCCGTCGCCGAATGCGGACTTCGGTTATGACATTTCAGACTACATGGATATTCACCCGGATTATGGAAATCTGGAGGTTTTCCGCGAGGTTCTGGACCGCGCGCACAGCATGGGCCTGCGGGTTTTTATGGACCTGGTTGTGAATCACACCTCGGATGAGCATCCCTGGTTTCAGGAGAGCCGGAAGAGTCATAACAATCCGTACCATGACTATTATATCTGGCGTCACGGCCGGGTCAGCCGCGGCCGGCGCCTTCCGCCGAACAACTGGACCAGCATGTTTGAGGGCGGCGCCTGGGAGTATGATGAAAACCTGGGCGAATACTATCTGCACCTTTTTGCAAGGAAGCAGCCGGACCTGAACATGGCAAACCCGAAAGTGCGGGAGGAGGTCAAGCGTATCCTGCGCTTCTGGCTGGATATGGGCGTTGACGGCTTCCGGGAAGATGTTATCACCTACATCGGCAAGGCCCCCGGCCTGCCTGACTCTTACCCCAAACTTCCCATCGCCAACGGTATCAAGTATTACTCCAATCAGCCGGAGGCCCATGCCTATCTGAAGGAATTCAAGCACGATGTGCTGGACCACTATGACTGCTTTACCGTTGGAGAGAGCCCCATGACCACGGCGGATATCGCCCTGACCTATATCGCCGAGGGGCCGAACCAGGTGCTGGACGAAATGATCGCCTTTTCCCACATGGAAGCGGACTGCCTGAAGACCGATATGATCCAGCTTCCTTTTGACCTGCGAAAGATGAAGCGGGCTTTCTCCGACTGGCAGGAGAAGCTGCACGGCAGAGCCTGGAATGCGCTGTACATTGAAAACCATGATCACCCGCGCATCATCAGCCGCTACGGAAGTGAGCAGTACCGTGTCGAGAGCGGCAAAATGCTGGCCGCCATGTATCTGCTGCAGCGCGGCACGCCTTTTATCTATCAGGGGCAGGAAATCGGCATGACCAACATCCGGATGAAAAGCCTGGATGAATTCCAGGATGTCATGACCCACAACGGCATCCGCCTGGTGACGGGGCTTCTGCCGAAGACTACGATCCTGAAGATGGCCAACAAGGCCAGCCGGGAAAACTCCCGCACGCCGGTGCAGTGGAGCAGCGAAGCCAACGCCGGCTTCACCACCGGTGAACCCTGGTTCCCGGTCAATGAGAATTATACGGAAATCAATGTGGCTTCACAGGAGAATGACCCCGACTCCCTGCTGAACTTCTACCGCGCGTTGCTTGCTTTCCGCAAAAAGAATGCCGTTGCCCTTTACGGAGACTATGTGGAGCACGGGAAAAATGACCGCGACTTTTATGTCTATGAGCGGAACTATCTGAGCCGGAAGCTGCTGGTTATCTGTTATTTTTCAAAAAAATCCCGTCGCTTTGAGGCCCCTGCCGGCATCCGGCTGGAGAAAGGGATCCAGGTTTTCGGCAACTACGCCCGGAACGAAGTGGTCGCCAACGGCTTTACCGCACGGCCTTATGAACTGCGGGTCTACCTCTTTGAGCCTGAAGAGCCAAAGGATCCCTATGACGGTCTGCGCAGACCCCTTTGAAGCGGGGCTTTCTCTGCCCGCCTACTATCATATAACAAAAAACGAGACTGGCGAATATGTCAACCATGCTTCCAACTGTTACGGAATATGCCTATGCAAAACTGAATCTGAGTCTGGATGTTACGGCCCGGCGCGATGACGGCTATCACGATATGCTGATGGTCATGCAGACGGTTTCCCTCGCCGACCGCATTGTTCTGGAGCGCATGCCGAATCCCGGCCTTCACTTAAGCTGTAACTATCGCTACGTCCCTACTGACGATCGAAACCTCGCCGCGCGCGCTGCCCGGGCCTATCTCAAGGCCATCGGAGCGGAGGCAGAATCCGGCCTGCCGGTATCCGAAACCGCAGACCGGCCCGGAATAGCAATCCGGCTGGAGAAACGGATCCCTGTCGGGGCGGGCATGGCAGGCGGCTCTGCCGATGCCGCGGCTGTGCTCCGCGGGATGAACCGCATGTTCGGCCGTCCTCTGGGCCGGCAGGAGCTGGAGGCTCTGGCAGAGCAGGTGGGGTCGGACGTCGCCTTCTGTATTGCCGGCGGCACCCAGCTGGCAAGCGGCAGGGGTGAAGTGCTGCAGAATCTCCCGCCGCTGCCGGCATGTCATCTGGTTGTCTGCAAGCCCGGCTTTTCCATTTCGACGCCGGAACTGTTCCGGAAGCTGGACGAGGTCAGCCTGCGCCGCCACCCTGATACTGCAGGTATACTGGATGCCCTGGACCGCGGTGATCTCAGGGAAGTTGCAATCCGTCTGTATAACGTTTTTGAAGAGATACCGGACCGGCGAATGCGCCAGATTGCCGAAATCAAGAGCCGGCTCCTGGATCACGGCGCCCTCGGCGCTGTCATGACCGGAACAGGCTCGGCTGTTTTCGCGCTCTTCCGGGATGCGGATGCTGCGGCAGCCTGCGCCGGCGCGCTGAAACAGGATTACCGCTTCTGCCATACCGCTGAGCCGGTCGCACGCCTTGACATTTGAAAATCTGAATATCTTCCTGAAAGCAAACACCCTGCCGGCCGGCAGGGTGTTTGCTTGGAATGGTTACAGGATACCGCGTCAGAGCGCGCCGATGCGCTGTTGGATATAAGGCTCAACCTGGCCCATTTCCATTTCCAGCGCAACGGACAACTCCCCGTGGAGAATATCCTTGGCGCGCTTCATGGTCGCCTCAGCACGGGTACTGCGCGTCTTTTTTTCCGCCATACGGCAGTGCAGGCCCTTGATAACCGAGACCAGCGCCTCGTTGGTATGAAGCTTAAAGAGGTCACGATAAAACGCATCCACATGGTTGAAGCGGTTATCGTTGCAGATGGCCGGGGGAATGCCGGGAATGGCATCAATCAGCGCTTCCGCCTCCGCCCGAGAGATAATCGGCCGCATGAATGCACTGGTATCGACCGGGGCAAAATAGGTGCCGGAGCCGACCAGCGGAGTCAGATAATAATACAGTTTTTCTTTGGATGCGCCATCCATTTCCAAAGGAGCAATATTTTTTACTGTGCAGACACCATTCTCTCCATAGATAATTTTTTCTCCAATTTCGAACATAAACCCTCTCTTTACACAGCATCACAGAAAAGCCAACTACTCGCATACGTATCGCATGAATATTATACCGGGTTTTGGCGGAAAAATCTATCGGCAAACTGACGAAAACAGCCTGACTTAACATAAATTTTACATTCTTGCGGGATTTCTCCCGTTCCCGTTCTCTGTTGTGTTTCCGGCCGGGCTCTGTTATAATGCCTGTATGAAACTTTACTTTACCGGACATGATTATCGATACGCTGCCGAACAGATGCTGGCAACGCTGTTCCCCGGGGAAAAGCCGGAATATCCCAATCCGGCACAGCGTTCAGGACGGCGGCTGGAGCTTCGGCTCTCCCGGGCACCAAGCTGGGTAACGGCAAGCTGTCTGTATCACGACGGGCAGCAGGCCTTCCGGGGAGTATCGAGAGTGCCCGCCGCAGAACTGACTTCGCCTGTGCGCACCGACAGCCTGTGTCAGCAGGCGCTGAAGCTGGCGATGTACCGGGCGGTACTGCGCAGCGGGCACCCGAAGCCGCCCTGGGGGGCGCTGACCGGAGTGCGCCCCGGGAAGCTTCTGAGTCCGCTTCTGGCTGCCGGTCTCCCCGAAGCGGATGCTTTACACCGGTTTGAAAAGGGCTATGACGTTTCGCATGACCGCGCGCTCCTCTGTCTGGATGCCTCGCGGATGACGCTTCAGGCAGATGCTTCCCTTCAGCCGAACGATGTCTGCCTTTATATCGGCATTCCCTTTTGCCCTACCCGCTGCGCATACTGCAGTTTTGTGAGCCAGGCAACCGGGAAAAACACGGAACAGATCCCGCCCTTTCTGGCAGCGCTGTGCCGGGAGCTCACCGCGGTGGCAGGGCAGATACAAAGCTGCGGGCTGCGGCTGGTTTCCGTTTATATGGGGGGCGGGACTCCCACCACCCTGACGGCACCCCAGCTGGATGCGCTTTTCCGCCGTCTGGAAGACGAGGCTGATCTCTCCGCCCTGCGGGAATGGACCGTTGAGGCCGGGCGTCCCGATACCATCACGGAAGAAAAGCTCCTTGTTCTGCGGCGGCACGGCGTCAACCGTATCAGCGTCAATCCCCAAAGCATGTCCGATTCCGTTCTTGCTGCCATCGGCCGGAAGCACACAGCCGATGACATTCTGCAGGCCCTGCAGCTGGTCCGGAAAGCCGGCGGCTTTGCCGTGAATATGGATCTGATTGCCGGGCTCCCAACCGACACGGTCGAAGGCTTCCATCGTACGCTGGACGCTGTGCTTGCGCTTGGGCCCGAAAACATTACGGTGCACACGCTGAGCATCAAGCGCGGCGCACGGCTGACCTTCGGGGAGGAAAGCCTTCCCTCCGGTGAGGCCGTTGCATCCATGCTGGACGAGGCAAACGAACGGCTGCGGTCGGCAGATTATCTGCCATATTATCTGTACCGGCAGAAAAACATGTCCGGCGGCTTTGAGAATATCGGCTGGAGCCGCCCCGGTTATGAGAACTTCTACAACATTGCCATCATGGAGGAGCTGTGCAGCATCCTGGCCATCGGTGCGGGCGGCTCCACCAAGCTTATCCGGCGGGACGGCGGGAAGAACATCCGTCTGGTTTCCCCGAAGTACCCAAAGGAATACATGGAGGCTATTGACCGGATCTGCGAAGACAAGGAAGCAATTGGCCGTTTTTACCGGCAGATCTGATGATCCGCCGCATTACCCCGAAGTGCCTGGGCGTCTGTATAAGGCGCACCGTTTACCCAATTCAATGCAAGGAGGAACCCGCCATGGATCAGATTCGAGGAACCTACCGTCTGGAAGACATCAACTACCGCACGATTGCCGACCCGAAAGGCCTGATTGAAGAGGCGGACGCCGCCTACGAGGCCAAAATTGAGGAGGCTGCGCAGCAGATCCTGAACAACCAGGTTAACAGCCCCATCGTGCTGCTCTCCGGTCCGTCCGGTTCCGGAAAAACCACCACGGCCATGAAAATTTCGGAGGCACTGGAACGGCACGGGGTCCGGACCCATTATGTTGCCCTGGATAACTACTTTAACACCATAGACCCGGAAACCGTACCCCGTACCCCCGAGGGGGATATGGATCTGGAGTCACCCCTGTGCCTGGATATGGAACTGTTAAACCGCCATTTTACGGAACTTTCCCAGGGAAAGCGCATCTATGTCCCGAAGTATGAGTTCTCCCGCCAGATGCGCATCCAGGAGCCTTCCCAGTCCATCCGCCTGAAGAAAGACGAGCTCGTTGTCTTTGAAGGCATTCACGCCCTGAACGACATGATCACCGGTGTTCACCCGGAGGCCTTCAAGCTCTACATATCAGCGCGCAGCGATGTGGTCTTCGGAGACAGCCAGCAGGTGGTCTTTAAGGGCAGCTGGTTCCGTCTGGTACGCCGGACGGTGCGCGACGCCAAGTTCCGCGGCTGGGATCCGTCCAACACCATCGCCATGTGGGCGAATGTGCGCCGGGGCGAACACAACTACATCTCCCCCTTCCGGGAGAAGGCGGACTTCCAGTTTGACACAACCTTCGCCTATGAAATTCCCGTCATGAACGCCATGGCAACCAGACTCTTTCACACCATTCCCGAAGGCATCGAGCGCTTTGAAGAGCTGAAACGGGTTTTCCCCGCGCTGCTGCTGTTCGGTGACATCGACGAAAGCCTTGTTGCCGGGGATGCCATGATCCGCGAATTCATCGGCGGCGGGATCTACGAGCAGTGACCCCGCTTTCCGTGGAGAAGCCCTTCTTTCCGGGCTGTCCGCAGGGCCGGCCGGGAGCGCGCAGGGAATTCAGCCGCAGCGGTTACTGACAAAACTCACAATTTCAGGAGAAAAAACGACGGTTTTTCACCGGATTTTCGGCGTTTTTTTGGACAGAATTCATAGCTTCCCGTATTGATTTTTTCCCCAGGTTTATGATAAAATCGTAACGCTTGAAGGGGATTTCTCCCGGCAGGCATGACTGTGTTTATACAAATTTTTTATCTGGAGGAATACACATGATTAAAGTCGGTATCAATGGTTTCGGCCGCATCGGTTCCCTCGCGTTCCGCGCTGCCATCAAGTCCGATGACATTGAGGTCGTTGCCATCAATGCTCCCGGCCATCCCGCTTCCCACATTGCCTACTGTGTGAAGTATGACTCTGTTCACGGCCGCTTTGACGGCGAAGTCGTCGGTAATGACGAGGACAGCACCGTCACCGTAGACGGCAAAGTCGTCAAGGTTCTGTCCGACAAGGCCTATCGCGATGCCACTCAGATCCCCTGGGGCGAGCTGGGTGTCGAGTATGTTCTCGAGTGCACCGGTGTTTATCTGGAGAAGGCCAAGGCCCAGGCTCACATTGATGCCGGCGCAAAGGTCGTTGTCATGTCCGGTCCCGCGAAGGACGACACCCCGATGTTCGTCTGCGGCGTCAACCTTGACAAGTACA
>CAZBXX010000121.1:0-6887 GCA_964495965.1 uncultured Oscillospiraceae bacterium
TATTATCTCATACCCGCCGTTTAGACGGTAGGTACCTGTGGTTTACCGTTTACGGTACGATCGGTAGTGTAGGAGAAGAGTGACTCGGATTACGGGTGACACCCTGCCCGATGATATGATGAAGCTCAAAGAATCCGGATTGCGCGGCCCGCTGTTTTCAGCGCGTTCCGGTCCAGCTCGTCACCATCCAGAACCATTTGGCCGTTGATAAACACCTTTTCAATTCCGAAGGGCTTTTCCTGGTCTGGGGTTCCGTTGCGGAGTGCTTCCTCATCAAACACGGTCAGGTCGGCATAGTATCCTGCCTTCAGGTATCCGCGGTCCGGGATCATGAAGCGGTCTGCTATGGCGCCGGTCATGCGCCGGATGGTGTTGGGCATTGTGTCGCCGGTCCCACGCAGGGAATCCCGCAGGAACTTCGGGTAGCAGTCATACAGCGCGGGATTCTGCACACCGTAATCTTCAACCCAGGCGTCGGTCATATACAGGCAGTGCTCATTATGTTCAAATTCCTGAATAATTTCCGGTGTGGAATACGGCCCCATGTTTACCCGCCCCTTGAAATTGCTGATTTCACAGAGCTTCAAATAGGCATTCAGGTCGCTTACGCCTTCTTCCTGAGCGATCTGGTGGACGGTTTTTCCTTCATAGCGCTCATAACCCGGGCCAATATACGCAATGACGATGTCCTTGAATCCGAAGCCCAGAAGCAGGCTGGTTGCCTTGACCAGCGCTGCCAGTTTCATCCGGTTCAGAGGCTTTTTCTTTTCATCCGGGCTCATTCCCTGATACCAGTCGGGCAGGATCACCGTAATGACCGAAACGCCCAGGCACTCGTTGTAGATGTCGAACATCACGTCAACGCCCTCTTCACGCAGCCTGGCCATCATTGCCAGAAGTTCGTCCTTATCCTTAAAGGAACTGCGGCCGACAAAAATTGCGTGAGAATAATGCAGCTTCAGATTTGTCCCCCTGGAGATCTCGACCAGCTCATCAAAGGCACGCAGCAGATGGGAGCGCCCGAACAGCTGCGGGTAGGCCATGGACACCTTGGATTCTGCCCGCGGGTGGACAGTAAGAGGCTTGTTGTATTTGACGCAGAGAGCCGCCACCTTCCTGAGTTCTTCCACATCGGCGTAGAGCCCCGGCTCATACATCATGCCGAGAGAGAGCCCTGCGGCGCCCTGCTGCAAAGCTTTCTCCAGGATGTCCAGCATGGCCTTTTCTTCCCCGGGCGTCAGCTTCCGGTTCTCGTTGCCGCCCACAGCAGCGCGCGCGGAGCAGTGGCCGGCAAGTTCCGCCATGTTGCAGGGCATCTTCCTGTCAGTGGCCGCAAAGAATTCATCCAGGGTGCCGTATTCTCCTGTAGTATCCCGAAAAGAAAAGAGCCCGCCGCCGAGCTTGTCCGTGAAGGCGCAGCCGTCCTCAAAGCCGATGGCGGACAGGCCGCAGTTACCGGCAACAAAGGTGGTCATCCCCTGACGGATGAAAGGCTCAAAGTAGGGGAGAGGTTCTTTTTTGATTGCAAACCAGTCATTGTGTGAGTGCCCGTCGATAAAGCCGGAGGAGATGGATTTCCCCTTCAGGTCGATGACCTGATCAGCCTGTTCGCCGATTCCGGTTCCAACTGCCAGAATACGGTCGTCCTCGATGAGGACGTCACCCGGAATGGCATCATTGCCGGTTCCGTCATAGATTTTCCCGTTTTTTAATAAGGTTTTCATCGGTGGGCCCCCGTTCAGAATGTGATGATGTCCGATGCGCAATCGTTATCCTGTTTCTCCCTGGCGGAAAAGAGCTACAGCAGCCGGATCAGAGAGAAAAGCACATAGATGGATGTGATAAAGATGGCAACCTGCGCCACGGTTGAATGCTGCAGCTTAAAGACCTTTGTGAAAAAAGTGAAGGGAAAGAAAGCCAGCAGAATGCTCAGCATCAGGCTTACGGTAAAACCGAGTTTTTCATACATATTCTTTCCCTCCTTCAGTTTTCCGCTACCACGAATGCCTGAGCATAATCACCTTCGGTGGTGACGGAAAGATGCAGGGTTTTGATGTTCGCTTCAATGAGAAATGGCTCAAGCGCTTCTGTTACGTGAACGTAGGGGCTGCCGTTTTCGCGGTGCAGGCTCTCCACCAGGCGGAGGTCAAAGCCGGATTTCGTATGCGGCGCGACCGCTTTGTACACTGCCTCCTTTACGGCAAACCGTGCAGCAAAGAAGGCCGCCTTATCATGCCGTGCAGCAGCTTCGCTCTGCTCGGCAGGCGTAAAAGCCCGGCGGAAGAAGGCCCCGTCCGGCCCCTCCCGATCCATGATCTTTTCAACTCTGGAAATGCTGCAGAGGTCCGTACCGATGCCGATGATCAACTCAACCGCCCCTTTTTTGCGGACTCAGGTCAGCGCCTGAAAACGAATCCGTCACACTCTTTTCCAGATGACGCCGTTCGGAACGTCGGTCAGCTCAATTCCGGCAGCCTTGAGCTCATCACGGATCCGGTCTGCCAGAGCAAAGTCCTTCGCCTTCTTGGCGGCGCGGCGGGCTTCGATCTTCTCGGTCACGGCTGCGTCCTCTTCACCGGATTCCGATACAATGCTGAAGCCTGCGGCGGTCTGCGCGGCAGCGGCATTCTGGCGGCTGAGCTCTTCCCGCTTCTCTCCGGCCTTTTCCATGAGGCTGAGGCTCAGAACTCTGTCCAGGTCGGCAACGACTGCGAGCTTGGTTGCATCGTTGCACTTCGCCTTCAGCACATCGTAAAGGGCGGTGACGCCGAGGGAGGTGTTCAGGTCGTTGTCCATGGCGGCCTTGAACTTGTCCGTGAGGGCGGTAAAAACGGCTTCGTCTACCGGCCCGTCTTCGGGCTTCAGCCCGGCAATGCGGGCAATGAGCTTCCGGTATGCCAGTTGTGCGTTATCCAGATTCTCCCAGCTGAACACCAGCGCCTTGCGGTAGTGGCTCTGCAGGCAGAAGAAACGGTAACTCAGCGGGTCATAGCCCTTCTCTTCCAGCAGGGATACGGTCAGAAACTCTCCGGAGGACTTGGACATCTTGCCGCTTGTGGTGTTCAGATGCAGCACATGCATCCACCAGTTGCACCACTTGTGCCCGAGGTAGGATTCGGACTGGGCGATTTCATTGGTGTGGTGCGGGAAGGCGTTGTCGATGCCGCCGCAGTGGATGTCCAGATCCTCGCCCAGGTGCTTCATGCTGATACCGGAGCACTCGATATGCCAGCCGGGATATCCCACGCCCCAGGGAGAATCCCACTTCAGGGCCTGGTCTTCAAATTTGGATTTGGTGAACCACAGCACAAAGTCATTGCGGTTGCGCTTGTTGGTATCCTCTTCCACACCCTCACGCACACCAACGTCCAGGTCGTCGGCGTTAAAATCATTAAAAATGTAGTAGCGCTCCAGCTTCGAGGTATCAAAGTAGACGTTTCCGCCCGCAAAGTAGGCATATCCGGTATCCATGAGCTTCGTAATAATGCGGATATAATCCTCAATGCAGTTTGTGGCGGGTTCTACCACGTCCGGGCGCTTGATATTCAGTTTGTTGCAGTCGTCGAAGAAGGCGTCGGTATAGAACTTCGCGATTTCCATGACGCTCTTGTGTTCGCGTTTGGCGCCCTTGAGCATTTTGTCTTCACCCTCGTCGGCATCGGAAGTCAGATGTCCGACGTCGGTGATGTTCATAACGCGCTTTACGGGGTAACCCACATAGCGCAGATACTTCTCCAGCACGTCCTCCATGATATAGGAGCGGAGGTTCCCGATGTGCGCGTAGTGATACACCGTGGGACCGCAGGTATACATTTTGACGATGTCCGGATGGTTCGGTACAAAAAGCTCTTTTTTGCGGCTGGCAGAGTTGTAAAGATACATAGTCAGAAGTCCTTTCCTGTTATTGCAAACCGGGTGCGGAGCTGTCTGCACTCCATACAGACAGAGTCGCGCACGCACCGGTCAGGTAATCTGTTTGATTGTGATTTCAGTCGATGTCCCGAAAGACATCCAGGTTTTTTACAAAGTATTCCACTCCCGAGTACACCGTTGTTACCAGAATCAGAATGCTGCAGATCCAGTTGAGGGTACGGGAAGGGAACACCATCATCAGCGCAAGGGCAATCATGGTTACAGCGGTTTTGACCTTGCCGGACCAGGCGGCCGCGATGACTCTTGACTGTTCCACGGCAATGAGGCGGAGGCCCGATACGGCAAATTCCCGGAAGAGCACAACGGCAACGATCCAGCCGGGCATCTGTCCGTTTTCCGTGAACCAGCACATTGCCGCCAGTACCAGCATCTTGTCGGCGAGAGGATCCATGAACTTGCCGAAGTTCGTGATCTGGTTGTAATGCCGCGCGATGTAGCCGTCTGCAAAGTCGGAAATACAGGCGATGAGGTAGACGGTCAATGCCCCGATGCGGTGATTCCCGTAGGCCAGGAACAGAAAAACCGGGATCAGCACAATACGCAGAACCGTGATTTTGTTGGCAGTAGTTTTTAACATCGGGCTGCCTCTCTTTCCGTAATGTGTCCGTAGAGAATGCCGTTTTCCGCCGAGTCGATCAGGACATCCGGGATCTCACCCGGTGCGCACTCGCCCTCAACGTAAACCAGGGAGTCAATCTCCGGAGAGTCGGCATAACTGCGGCCGGACCAGCATCCGGCGTCCTCATCAAAGCCTTCAATGAGAACTTCAAGGGTCCTGCCAATCTGCATCTCTGCGAAAGCGTCCAGAAACCGTCCCTGCAGTTGCTGAATCTGCTCGGCGCGTTCGGCGGCGGTCTCCGAATCCGGGTGAGGCATTTTTTCCGCAGGGGTGCCCTCCTCCGGTGAGAAGGGAAAGACGCCTGCCCGCTCAATCTTCGCTTCCCGCAGAAAGGCGCAGAGCTCCTCAAATTCCGCCTCCCCCTCACCGGGAAGCCCGGTGATCAGGCTGGTGCGCAGCACCAGGCCGGGAATGCGCTGCCGCAGAGTGCGGAAGAGAGCGCGGATGTCATCACCGCTGCCGTGCCGGTTCATGCGGCGAAGGATATCGTTGTTGATATGCTGGATGGGGATGTCCAGATATTTCAGGATTCTATCATTGGACGCGATCTCATCAATGAGCTCATCGTCAAACTGGTCCGGATAGAGATAATGCAGCCGGATCCACCGGATGCCCGGAATCCGGGAAAGCCTCCTGCAGAGCTCCGCCAGACAGCGCTTCCCGTAGCGGTCGGTGCCGTAGCGGGTAATGTCCTGTGCAATGACGATGAGTTCCTTCACGCCCTGATCGGCAAGTTCCCTGGCCTCCTGCACCACAGCTTCCATCTCACGCGAGCGGTAGCGCCCCCGGATAAAGGGAATCGCGCAGAAGGCGCAGTAGTTGTTGCAGCCTTCCGCAATGCGCAGATAAGCCCAGCCCGGCCCGGTGGAGATCAGACGGGGAATTTCATCCACGGGTGCGCTGCTGGAAAGAAAACTGCGGTATCGCTGTTTCCGCAGTACGGCCTCGGCCGCGTGGACAATCTCACCGAAGCTTCCGACACCGAGAACGGCATCGATTTCCGGCAGTTCCTGCTGGATATCGTTCTGATAGCGCTCAGAGAGACAGCCCGTCACGATGATGGCGCCGAGCCGCCCTTCCGCCTTCAGTGTTGCATGTTCAAGAATGCAGTCAATGGCTTCGGATTTTGCTGCGTCAATAAAACCGCAGGTGTTGATGACGGCAAAGTCTGCTCCGTCCGGCTCGGCGAGCATGGTAAAGCCGGCTTCCTGAAGCAGGTACAGCATCTGTTCGCTGTTCACCAGGTTTTTGGCGCATCCGAGAGAGGTGAGGGAAAAGGTAGGCAAGAGGGATAACCTCCGGAAATGAAAAATGATAACGCCGGCCGGACAGAACCGCAGCGAATACAAATGCGGGGATGGAGATTCAGAAGTCGTCCGGCTCGGCTGAGATTCGGCTCAGAGCGGAGCGGATTTCATCCCAGCTGTAGCCCCGGCGGGAGAGGGCGGAAGTAACTTTCCGTACTTCATTGGGGTCGTCCTGGTTTCTGAGCCGGTTTCGAAGGAAGCGGTCGAGTTCTCCGTCCGGCTCCGGCATTTCCTTCAGGGCCTCGTCCCAGAGCTCACGTGCAATGCCGCGCCGGTAAAGCTCTGAAGTGATGCACTTCGCTCCGTATCCTTTTCTGGCATAGTGGCGTACGACGGAGGCGGCATAGCCTGCGTCATCCAGATAACCGTGTTCGGAAAGCCATGCTATGGCGGCGTCGGCAGCTTCCGGTTCGTTTCCCTTCCGGATCAGTTTATCCCGAAGCTCCTTCCGGGAATGCGGACGCAGCGAAAGCAGATTCAGCGCGCGCTCCCGGGCAAAGGCAGCCGCGGATTCATTCTGAATAAGCTGCAACTGCGCTTCTTCCAGGGCTTTCCCGGTGAAGAGGCGCAGTTCCGTTGCGATGCCGAGCGTGGTCGGTATTTCCCGCCCGTCATCGGTGATCAGCGTGATATGCTCAGACCCGGATGACTTTAATTCCCGGATGATCATCCCTGGTCAAAGTCGGCAGCAGAAATATCCACGGCAGGCGCTTCGACCGATCTGCCGGTGGCCTTTGCCGCACGGCGCGCCTGCGGGGTCATGAGCTTCCAGGCATTGTCGCGGATTTCCTGCTCCAGACTTTCGGCAAGGTCGGGATTGTCCAGCAGATACTGCTTCAGGGCGTCACGGCCCTGAATGCGCTGGTCCCGCACGGTGAACCAGGCGCCGCCCTTTTCGATGATTTCCAGCTTCACGCCCAGGTCCACAATCTCCCCGACGCGGGAGATGCCTTCTCCGTACATGATGTCAAATTCCGCCTCTTTGAACGGGGGCGCGACCTTGTTCTTCACCACTTTGGCGCGGGTGT
>CAZBXX010000122.1:0-6882 GCA_964495965.1 uncultured Oscillospiraceae bacterium
ATCTGGACCACCACCATCTGGACCCTGCCCGGCAACCTGGCCATCGCCCTCCACCCCGACGAGGAGTATGTGCTGGCGAAGGCCGCCGACAACGGGGAGACCTACATCCTGGCCGGGGCCCTGTGCGAGAAGGTCATGAACGTGGGCGGCCACCCCGACTACGAGATCGTGGAGCGGCACCCCGGCGCCTTCTTCGAGGATATGCTGGCGGACCACCCCTTCCTGCCCAAGACCTCTCTGCTGATGCTGGCGGACTATGTCACGGTGGATTCCGGTACCGGCTGCGTGCACACTGCGCCGGGCTTCGGTGATGTGGACTATCAGACCTGCATGCAGTACGGCACGGAGATGGTCGTCCCCGTTGACGATCAGGGCCGCCACACCGACTATGCCGGCAAGTATGCCGGGCTCATCGTGGAAGAGTCCAACCCCGTCATTGCCGCCGACATGAAGGAAAGCGGCATGCTCTTCGCCGCCGAAAACACCATGCACAGCTATCCCCACTGCTGGCGCTGCAAGAAGCCCATCATCTTCCGCGCCACGCCGCAGTGGTTCTGCTCGGTTGACTCCTTTAAGGATGAGGCCATTGAAGCCTGCGAGGCAGTCCGCTGGATTCCCAGCTGGGGCAAGGAACGCATGGGCGCCATGATCCGCGAGCGCAGCGACTGGTGCATTTCGCGTCAGCGCCGCTGGGGTCTGCCGATTCCGGTGTTCTACTGCGATGACTGCGGGAAGCCGGTCTGCACTGAGGAGAGCATTGAATCCGTTGCGCAGGTCTTTGAAGAGAAAGGCAGCAATGCCTGGTTCGAGCTGGACGCCGCGGAGCTTCTTCCTGCCGGCTTTACCTGTCCGCACTGCAGCGGAAAGCACTTCACCAAAGAGACGAATACCCTGGACGGCTGGTTCGACTCCGGTTCCACCCATTTTGCCGCTATGCAGCGTGACCAGGGCTTCTGGCCCTCCACGATGTACATTGAGGGCGGCGACCAGTACCGCGGCTGGTTCCAGTCTTCTCTGCTGGTGGCGGTCGGTGCGCTGGGGCAGGGCGCCCCGTATCAGGAATGCCTGACCCACGGCTGGACGGTTGACGGAGAAGGCAAGGCCATGCACAAGTCCCTCGGCAACGGCGTGGACCCGCAGGATATGATCGACAAGTTCGGCGCGGATATTGTCCGCCTTTGGGCAGGCTCCGCCGATTACCATGTGGACGTGCGCTGCTCGGAGGAGATCTTCAAACAGCTCAGTCAGAACTATCTGAAGTTCCGCAACACCGCCCGCTACTGCCTGGGCAACCTGAACGGCTTTGACCCGGACCACCTGGTTGCGCCCGAGGATATGCTGCCGCTGGACCGCTGGGTGCTGACGCGGCTCAACTCCCTGATCGTGAAGGCGGAGGAAGCCTACGCAGACTATGAGTTCCATGTGGTCTCCCATCTCATCAACGACTTCTGCGTGGTGGATCTCTCCAGCTTCTATCTGGATATCATCAAGGACCGCCTTTACTGTGAGCTGCCCGACAGTCTCCTGCGCCGCAGCGCCCAGACTGCGCTGTTCCTGGTGCTGGATACGCTGACGAAAATGTTCGCGCCGATTCTCGCCTTCACCTGCGATGAAATCTGGCTCAGCATGCCTCACCGCAGCACGGACGACGCCCGCAACGTGCTTCTGAACCAGATGAACGAAGCCTTTGCGGAGTATGCCCTCTCCGATGAGGAGATGACCTCCTGGGACACCCTCATCCGTGTCCGCAACGACGTGAACGCCGTCATTGAAACGGCACGCGCCGCCAAGCGAATCGGCAAGCCGCTGGAGGCTGCCGTCACGCTGGATGCAGCGGATGATGAAAGCGCTGCCGTGCTGGATACCGTCGGCAGCATGAACCTGAGCGAGCTGTTTATTGTATCCCAGTGCCTGATTGCCCAGGATGAAAAGGGCGATGCCGTGGCGCAGGGAACCGGCTCCAACTACCCCGGCATGAAGATCAGCGTTCGCGAAGCGCCGGGTACCAAATGCCCGCGCTGCTGGATGCACTCCATTGCCGCCGACCCCGAAACCGGCCTCTGCCCCCGCTGCGCAGCCGTAGTGAACGCCCTCTGATTTTCCCTCTTTCCTTTTACCCTGTTTCCATCTTCATCTTCGCCGCACCTCCTGCGGCAGATAAGGAGCTTTGTTTATGCTGTACGCAATTATCGGTATGCTGGTCATAATTGCCGACCAGTTCATCAAGTACTGGACGATGAGTCACGTCATCCTGAATACAGAGGTGATTCCCTTCATCCCCGGGATTCTGAGCCTGGTCAACGTCCACAATGACGGGGCTGCCTTCGGCTTCCTTGCCGGCGGCGGCTCCAGAATTCCCTTCATTATTCTGGCCGGCGTCTTCACCGTAGCGGTCATCATCGCGCTGGCCACCGGGCTCATTTCCGGAAAGCTTGCCCGGTGGAGCATTGTGCTGGTTACGGCAGGCGGACTTTCGAACTGCCTGGACCGCGTGATTTACGGCTACGTCCAGGATATGTTCAGGTTTGATTTCATCAACTTCCCGGTGTTCAACCTGGCCGATGTGTTCATCACCGTGTTCGCCATTCTCTTTGCGCTTGCCGTGATCTTCGGCAAGACACGGAAAGATGATGATGACGAGGATGTCTTTGATGACGACGATGAGGAGGAAGAGGAAGCCCCCCGGGTTTCCCGCCGGAAGCAGCGCCGTGAGGCAAAGCGCCGCGCAGCAGCAGCCCGCGAAGCGGAGGAAGACGAAGAGGAAGAAGACGAACCCGCCCCCGTGAAGAAGCCCCGGAAAAAACCGGGCCGCAAAGCCAGAGAGGCGGAGGTGGCTGAGCCCGCTGCCGCGGCGGCCGAGGCCCCCGCAGCCGGAAAGGCTGCCAAAAAGCAGACCAGGGAAGATCCCTTTGCCGACTGGGACCGTGCCAATGCGAAGGCAAACGCCGCAAAGGCCCGCACCTCTGAGGTGATTGCCGCTGCAAGGCCGGCAGCGAAGCGAAACAGCGTCACGCAGTCCGTTCAGGCCAACGCCCAGGCGGCCGCTGCCGCTTCGGCACAGGCTTCCGCCCCTGCCGCGGCTGCAGGCCGCCCGGCAGCAGCTCAGCCCGCCCGCCCTGTGGCATCCTCTGCCGCAGCGGCAAAGACTTCCACCGCAAAGCCCGCCGCTTCCCAGGCTGTCAAACCTGCTGCAAAGGCTGCAAAACCTGCCGTTGAAGAGGAATTCTCCCTGGACGACATCCTGAACGAATTCAAGTAAACACTGCATGGAAGAAGACATTCTGTCCATCATTGCCGAGGAGAGCGGAGAGCGTATCGATGCTCTCCTCGCGCGCACTCTGGAGGGCATCAGCCGCAGCGCCGCGCAGCGGCTGATGGATGAAGGCCGCGTCACCCGTGACCGGGACGGCAAGGTGCTGCGCAAAAGTGACCGGGCACAGGCCGGAGAGCGCATCACGGTTCTGCTGCCGGACCTCCCAGATGTGCTTCCCCTTGTCCCGCAGGATCTGCCTCTCGACGTTGTCTACGAGGATGAAGACCTGATCGTGGTCAACAAGGCACGCGGCATGGTGGTACACCCAGCCCCCGGGCATCCGGACGGAACACTGGTGAACGCCCTGCTGTACCACTGCGGCGACAGCCTCTCCGGCATCGGCGGGGAGAAGCGGCCCGGTATTGTCCACCGCATTGACAAGGACACCTCCGGTCTGCTGATTGTGGCGAAGAACGACTTTAGCCATCAGGCGCTCTCCGCCCAGCTGGCCGACCGCAGCCTTTCCCGCGTTTATGAAGCCGTGGTCCGTGGCCGTCTGCGGGAAAACGCCGGCAGCATCGACCGCCCGATCGGCCGGCATCCCACCGACCGCAAGCGCATGGCCGTCAATGAAAAAAACGGCCGTCCGGCGGTCACCCACTGGACGGTTCTGGACCGCTATCACGGCTATACCCACATTCGGTGCCGGCTGGAAACCGGCCGGACCCATCAGATTCGCGTGCATATGGCTTCCATCGGCCACCCGCTGCTGGGCGACGGCGTTTACGGCGCGCCCTGCCCGGAGAAGGGTCTGGAAGGCCAGTGCCTGCACGCGCGGGAACTGAAATTCATCCACCCGCGCAGCGGGGCCCCCGTGCACCTGGTCACCGATCTGCCGGACTGGTTCACCGGAGTGCTCGCCCGTCTCGGACCGAAAGAGTAAGGAGGAGGTTTATCATGTCAACCAAACAGATTTCCCGACTTGTTGTCCTGCTGGCCGTTGTCATCTCCTGTGTGGTGCTGCTGGTAAAGCTCATTCAGGGTACCGCCGGCGTAGTCGGCAGCCTGTTCAACACCATTCTCGGCATCGTAGTCGTCATTGTTCTGGTGGTCATCGTCATCTGGATGTTCGCCTACGCCAGAAAGACGCGGAAGAAATAAGTACCGGCAGAGGCGCATATCTTATGGATAAACTTCGTTTGATCTCCGCAATGGAGCACCGGGAGCAACTGATTCCGCTCTATGAAGAATACGCCGAACTGCTTCTGCGGACTGACCCTGTCTTTGCCGCTTCCCTGGCCCAGCAGCATTACGGGGAAGAGATTGCACAGCTGGAGGACAAGTACGCGCCGCCGCTGGGCTGTATCTACCTGGTCTATATCGGTGACGATCTTGCCGGCTGCGTTGGCATGAAGCCATCCGATGAAGAGCATGCCGAACTGAAGCGGCTCTATGTCCGGCCGGAGTTTCGCGGCCGCAACCTGGGAGAGCTGCTGGTGCGCCGCATCATGGCGGATGCGGCGAAGGCCGGCTATCGCTGGCTGCGTCTGGATACCCTGCCGGGCCTGAAGACCGCCCTGAAGCTCTACCGCCGCATGGGCTTTTATGAAATTGCCCCGTATTATGACTGCCTGGTGCCGGGTACTGTTTTTATGGAAATCCGGCTCGATGAGCAGCAGACAGCGGAAGCCGTTTGAGCAAGCACAGCATAAAGCCCCTGAAGCCGGACCTTTCCGGTTTCAGGGGCTTCGTGCTTTATTCAGGATTGCGGGAAGCCGGGCGCTTCGGGAAGCGGTTCCCGCTTACTTGCCTTCCAGAATCTTCGCCTTCTCCACCTGCAGGGCGTCGATCTCCCTCTTTCCCAGAGGATAGACATAGCGCAGCAGAATGAAGACCAGCAGGAACAGCACCGCCGGAATCATGACGGAGGAGTTATACATGCTTTTGAGTGCCTGATCCGTCAGTCCTTCCGTCCTCAGCGTGCTGCCGCTGTAGCCGATGCGCAGCAGCGGAACATTGATGAGGATGGTGGCGACCGTCTGGCCCAGCTTGCGCAGGAAGGTGAAGCAGGCATAGCTGGTGGCCTCATCATTGAGGCCGAAGGTCACCCGGTTATAGTCGATGGCGTCCGTGGCCATGGCCCAGGTCAGCAGGAAGATGAAAGCGGCTCCGATACCGGACATCAGGCAGGCGACAAGGTAGAGCCAGACGTTCGTGATGCCGAAGAGCGCCAGCACAAACAGCACCAGATAGAAAGCCGCTGCCAGCAGCACCCCGTAGGCGCAGACATCCCTGCGGCCGAAGCGGTTGCCGAGCCGGGTTGCAAAGAACATGATCACCGCCACCGGCAGATACTGGAACACGGTGGGCAGCATGGTGAGGCCGGTCTTGTGGAAGTAATGGTCAAACAGATAGGCGTTGTAGCCCTGGCCGAACATCTGCGCTGCCAGGAACAGCATGCTCGCAAGCCCCGCCGCCATGAAGGGACGGCTCTTCAGCAGCACCTTCAGCACCTTCCAGGTCTGGCCCTTCTCTCTGGGATCCGGCTGGGATGCCACGCGCTCTTTGCTCCAGGCGTAGCAGAGCAGATAGGCCAGCACGCTGAGGACGGAGATCACCACCACGCCGACAAAGACCTTGTGATAATCCATCTGCGAGGTTCCGTCTGCAAGCTTTGTGTAGCACATGCTGGCAAGCACCATTGCGGGCAACGCGCCAAAGGTGGAACCGATGGAGCGGAACACCGAGAGTGAAGAACGCTCCTTATCGCTGCTGGTCACCACCTGAGCAAGAGACCCGTAGGGAATGTTGATGCAGGTATACAGCATGCCGAAGAGAATGTAGGTCACATAAATCCAGGCAAGCTTCCCGCCGGCGGAAAAGCCGCGGACATCCGCGAACATCAGCACCGCCGCAAGCGCCACCGGCACGGCGAAGATCTTAATCCATCTGCGGTAGCGGCCGTCCTTTTTTACCTTCGCACCGTCAATCAGCCGGCCCCAGATCGGGTCGTTGACGGCGTCCCAGATGCGGGCAATAATCGTCATGATCATGACACTCAGGACGCTGACCTGCAGGATGTCGGTGTAGTACTTGTTCAGTATACTCTGCGTAAGGCCGAATACCAGGCAGGAGGCCACGTCGCCCATTGCATAGCCGATTTTGTCCTTCGCCTTAATGCCGCTGGTGCGGGCAAGGCTGTTTTCTTCTCCCATTCTCTTGTCTTCTCCTTCTCACACTTCTTAAAAAGCAGCCGCAGGGCGTCTTTCCCTGCGGCTGCCCGTTCTGTTCAGTCCGTTTGCGTCTTACGGACGCCTAGTCTTATCCTGTTTCTTACTTCTTCGCAAGGCCCTTCTGGCGGGCATACTCGGCCGCGCCGAGAGCTCCCATGAGCTGCGGGTCGGTCTTGAGGTTGATGACCTTCAGCTTCAGCACGTGCTCGATGGCTTCCTTCAGGCCGTCATTCTTCGCACAGCCGCCCGTCAGGGTGATGCTGTCGGTGGCGCCCGCTTTCTTCGCCATAACAAAGCAGCGCTTGGCAACCGCCATCTCGATGCCGGCTGCGATCTCATCGGTCGCCTTGCCTTCGCCCACCAGCGTGATAACCTCGGACTCGGCAAACACCGTGC
>CAZBXX010000123.1:0-6876 GCA_964495965.1 uncultured Oscillospiraceae bacterium
AAATAGGAGTAAATATTTGAAGAATTGGTTGATGTTGGGGTCTGAGTGTATGAGAAACAGAGCGGTGGGAAGTTCCGTGGAAGCCGTAGCGGCGGATGCCGTCGTTCTGGTAATACTCGTAAGGGACGGCATACATATAGGCCTTGCCCGGCATGGTCTGATGGAAGGCGGTGTCAAACACGGCAACCATCGGGACGTCGCCCATAACGGACTTGCAGGCGTTGATGCCGGTGATGTTGGCCGGGTTGTGCAGTGGCGCAAACGGGGTGCACTCTTCCAGTGCGGCCATGACGGCGTCATCAATCTTCACGGAATTGGCGAATTTCTCACCGCCGTGAACCACACGGTGGCCGACAGCGTCAATTTCGGACATGGAGGAAACAACGCCGTACTCCGCGCTGGTCAGCTTGTCAATAACAGCGGCAATTGCCTCGGAATGAGTCGGGAGAGGAAGATCTTCATTGAAGACCGGCTTGCCCCCTACCAGCGGGCTGTGTTTCAGATGACCGTCAATGCCGATGCGCTCGCAGAGACCCTTTGCGAGAACCTCTTCGGTCTCCATGTCGATCAGCTGATACTTCAGTGAGGAGCTGCCTGCGTTAATCACAAGAATTTTCATTTGGTGTGTTCCTTTCTTTCATTCCGGAGGACAGATTCTCCGGTGTCATCACATAGTGTGCAGGGAATGGCTTTATTGTAGTCAATTTCCGGGGAAAGCGCAAGTCCTTTTTAGGATTTTCACGGGGTAAAGCATGAAAACGATAGGAATTGTTGCAGAGTATAATCCTTTTCATAACGGGCATGCCTTTCACATCGCCGAGAGCCGGAAACGGGCAGGCGAGGATGCCGTTGTCATCGCCGCCATGAGCGGTGATTTCGTTCAGCGCGGAGAGGCGGCGGTCTACAGCAAGCTTGCCCGCGCGGAAGCGGCCTGCCGCTGTGGCGCTGACCTTGTCGTGGAACTGCCGGTTCCGTGGTGTATTGCTTCGGCAGAGGGATTTGCGAGGGCGGCCGTTCATCTCCTTGCCGCTTTGGGGGCCGATACACTGAGCTTCGGCTGTGAAACCGAGGATCTGCAGGAACTGGAAACGGTTGCGGCTCTGCTTCAGCGGGAGGAATTCATCGAAGAGGTCAGAAGCTATCTGACCCGATATCCGGACTGCAGCTTTGCTGCGGCCCGGCAGGCCGTTGCCGGGCAGATCCTTGGCAGGAGCCTGCCGTGTATGAGCCTTCCGAACAGCATACTCGCGCTGGAATACCTGAAGTCAATTCAACGGGGTAATTACCATATCCGGCCGGATGCCGTTCTCAGAAATGGAAGCTCTCATGATGCAGCTGGGAGCGATGTCCTGACTTCTGCCGCCGATCTGCGCAGCCGCCTCCGCTCCGGGCTAAGCATTGCATCTGCCGTTCCGGACGCTGCTGAGAAAGTGTATGCCCGGGAACGTATGGCCGGGCGGGAGCTTTCCGATGAAAAGCTCGGCGGCCTGCTGATGCTGTCGCGGCTTCGCTTCCTGAAGCGGGCCGACTTTGAAGCTGTTCCGGATGCGGGGAACGGACTGGGCGGCAGGCTGTATGATGCCGTGCAGAAGGAAACGGATTATTCGAAGGTGCTTCAAACTGCCTCAACACGGCGGTATCCGCTTGCAAGAATCAGGCGGATTGCCCTCTATGCGGCGCTTGGCGTTACCGAATCGGGTTTTTCAGTGCTGCCGGAGTATGCGAGAGTGCTTGCCTTCAATGACCGGGGAAGAGCTTTCCTGCATCGGCGGGATGATTCGGATCCTGCCCTGCCTGTCCTGATCCGGCCGTCTTCCGTGCGTTCCGTATCTGCCGCTGCGGAAAACCGGTTTCAGCTTGGTTCGGCCGCACATGACTTTTTTACGCTTCACTACCGCGATACGGCGGTCCAACGCTGCGGAGAAGACTGGCGCAGCGGACCGGTTGTATGTTCATAACGGAATATATTGGCGCAGCTGACCTTCATACTGCTCAATTTTTTTAATTCATAGATTTTTAATAATTGACTAATTTGTGAACAGGTATTACAATATAGCCCATAGAGTGTTACCTGAAACGGAGATCAAACATGAAGACAAAAGAAGAACTGAAGAAAATGGTCTGTGAGGCGATTGATGCCCATCGGGATGAAATCATCGCCTTTGCCGATTCGGTTGCCGCGGAGCCGGAACTTGGCTTTAAGGAATATAAAACTTCTGAGAAATTCGCATCCGTTTTGCGCAGCCTTGGCAGAAACCCGAGAAGGGAAGTTGCCCTGACCGGTGTGGTGGAAGAGTACAGGGGGGCAAGGTCCGATATCCGGGTTGCCATAATGGGTGAGCTGGATGCCATTCTGGTTGCGGACCATCCGGATGCCGATCCCGCGACCGGTGCGGTTCACGCCTGCGGGCACAACGCGCAGCTGGCTTCCGTCGCGGCCATCGCCTACGCCCTTCATGATACGGACCTGATGGAGCATCTCGGCGGCGATATCGTGCTGATGGGTGTTCCGGCGGAAGAATTTGTGGAGATTACCTACCGGCACAGGCTGAGGGAAGAGGGAAAGCTCTGGTTTCTCAGCGGAAAGCAGGAGTTTATCAGGCTGGGCGAATTTGACAACATCGATATCAGCGTGATGCAGCACTCCTCCCCGCGGGCTCCCGGCTTCAAAGCCGGTGCCACCTCGGTCTGCACCGGGTTTACGGCAAAGCTGATCAACTACAAGGGGAAAGCGGCCCATGCCGGTGCAGCCCCCTTTGACGGGGTCAATGCTCTGAATGCCGCAATGCTCGGCCTGATGGCCGTTCACGCGCAGCGTGAGACCTTTAAGGATGAAGATCATATCCGGGTGCATCCCATCATCACCAAGGGCGGCGACATCGTGAATGTGGTCCCGGCGGATGTCCGGCTGGAGACCTATGTGCGCGGCAGTAATACAAAAGCCATCATGAATGCATCTGAAAAAGTCGACAGGGCTTTCCGTGCCGGCGGCGATGCGGTGGGCGCTGAGTGTGAGATTATTGCCCTGCCGGGTTATCTCCCAGTCGTCCAGTGTGATGGCCTGAATGATCTGATGTTCAATGAGATGCAGACACTGGTAGGGGAGGACGTGCTGAAGTTCTGCCCGGGCTTCGGCGGCGGATCTTCCGACCAGGGCGATGTGTCGCAGCTGCTTCCCTCCATTCAGTCCTATTTTGCCGGCGTGGAAGGCGGCCTCCATACAAAGGAATTCTGTATGAAGGACAAGGATCTTACCATGCTCACATCGGCCAAGGCGATGCTCTGCCTGGTAATTGAGCTCCTTTATGACGATGCGGCGGTCGGCAAAAAGATTAAAGCGGATTTCAAACCGGTCCTCACCAAGGAGGAATACCTCCGCGACTGGGGCGGGTTGAAATGATAAAAATGTTTCAGGAGAAAGGTAGGAAAACATGAAGGATTTCAAGGAAAACTTCAACCTGAAGGACTGGAAAGTCCATGTCCTGTGCCTTGTGATCATGATCATTGCCGAGCTCATCGGCACGATGAAGATCTCAGTTAACGGGGCAAGAGGCAATGGCATCTCATTCTCACTGATTCCGATGCTGTTTGCCATCGTCATTGGTATTATCCTCGGCGGAACCAAGAAAATCTCTCGCAAGACCATGGAAACGGCTTCTCCCTATATCGGGATCTGCGTCATGTTCCTGATTGTCAAGCTCAGCTGCTCCATCGGCCCGTCCTGGGGCGCCATCGTGAAGGCAGGCCCCGCCCTGATTCTTCAGGAGTTCGGTAACCTCGGCACCATCTTCCTCTCCATGCCGCTTGCCGTTCTGGTCTTCCGCATGGGCAGAGCTTCTGTCGGTGCGGCATTCTCTATCTCCCGTGAGCCTTCTATCGCCATTGTTGCCGACAAGTATGGCCTGGACGGTCCGGAAGGTTCCGGCGTCATGGGCGCGTATGTCACCGGTACGGTCCTTGGCACCGTGTTCTACGGCATCCTGGCTTCCATCTTCGTCGGCGCAAAGATCTTCCACCCCTATGCCCTCGCCATGGCTGCCGGCATGGGCTCTGCTTCGATGCTGACGGCGTCCCTTGCTCCGCTGGTCGAGGCTTTCCCGGATATGGCGGAAGAGATTCAGGCCTATGCCGTCACCTCCAATACCCTGACCAATGCCGACGGCCTTTATATGAGCCTGCTCATTGGCCTTCCGCTGACGGAGTGGCTGTATAAGAAGTTCAGCAAGAATCATCCGCAGAAGGGGATGCGTCCCCAGAAGGGCAAAGAGGATATTGTTGTAGAGAAGGAGGACATCTGATCATGAAGGAGAAAAAGACCGAAAACATGGGCAAGACCTGGGCGACCAGAGTCAAGGTCCTTCTCATCAGCGGCGTTCTGGCTTCCATAGCCAACATGATTTACGACTGGCGTACCGGCGCGGCGCACATCCACGCCCCCTGGGAAGTCTTCCCGGCCCTGCTGTATATGTTCATTATCATCATGCTGGGCTGCCTGGTCCATGACCTGCTGGCGAAGGTTCTTCCGTTCCAGGTTCCCGTGATTCTATACGTTGCGCTGATTACAACCATTCTCAGCTTCCCGTTCATGGGATGGTTCGCGACCACCATGGCGACCGAGTTTGCCAAGATCGGCCTGCTCCCGCTCTGCACGCCGATTCTGGCCTATGCCGGTATCTCCGCAGGCAAGGACCTTGATACATTCAAAGAGCAGGGTGTTGCCATCGTCTGCACGGCACTGCTGGCTTTCATCGGCACCTACATCGGCTCCGCTATCATTGCCCAGATCATCCTGAAGCTCACGAACGTGATTTAAGGTTTTATCGCGGCAAATTCCGTTGCCCGGTATCAATTTCAGTAAGAACGATTTCAGGCCTCCGGTTTCGGGGGCCTGAATGCGTTAAACCTGACTGGTTGATTTCACGGTCAGATTGTCGGAGCTCTTCACCGAGCCCGATGATGGCCTGTGTGCCGGGCGGTTGACAGTATGATGGTATATACTGAGGATCGGATAGTACAGCCATGGCTTGTGAACTGCTGTCAGTTTACCGGGAATTCTGCCTCATTGACGCCAGAATAGTATCTCCGGAAAACTAAAAACCGTAATCCGGCATCCGATCCGAAGAGAGGAGTAAGAACATGGCATCCAGCAGAGAATATCTTGATTTTGTTTTGGATCTGCTTTCAGGACTCGAGGGAATTACATACCGGACCATGATGGGAGAATTCATTCTCTATGATCGCGGGAGGATCTTCGGCGGCATATATGACGACCGTCTGTTGGTAAAAGATGTTCCGGCGGCGAGAAAACTGATGCCGCAGGCGGTATGGGAGATCCCCTACGAAGGTGCCAAACCCATGTTGCTTGCGGATGTGATTGACAACAGGGAGCGGTTGCAGGAACTGATTCAGGCCATGTATCCGGAACTCCCGGCTCCGAGGAACCAAAACAGGAAAAAAGTTCTTGAAAATGATTTTTAATCATGTTAGCTTCTCTTAGGATGCTCATATCTTCTTAAGAGGGGGAAAAACATGAATCAGGAAGAGCTTCACGGGCTTATTGCGAACAGTACCGGTAATGCGAGCAATATATGCCAGATTGCCGCGTTAAGAAACGGCAGATCGGTATACCGGGATTGCTGGCACGGATACAGAACCGAAGACGCAGTTCATGTAATGTCCGTAACCAAGAGCGTAATGGCCGTCCTAATCGGAATCGCGATTGACAAAGGCAGCATTAAAGGCGCAGATCAGAAAGTTCTTGACTTTTTCCCGGATTACATTGTCAAACGCGGGGAAAAAACAATCTTCGAGGTGACGCTCCGCCATCTTCTTACCATGACCGCCCCTTATAAGTATCGCTCCGAACCGTGGACAAAAGTATGCACTTCTGACGACTGGACTGTGGCAGCGCTTGATCTTCTGGGCGGCAGAAAAGGAATTACCGGAGAATTCAAATATTCCACGCTGGGGATACAGATTCTGTCCGGCGTGATAGAAAAGGCTACAGGCCAAAAATGTATTGACTTTGCTAACAGGAACCTGTTTTTACCATTAGGAATCCCCGAACACAGGATTCACGGAGACAGCTCAAAAGATGATCAATTTGATTATCTTATTAATAGGAACCCGAGAAAAAATGAGTGGTATTCCGATCCGAAGGATACCGTAACTGCCGGTTGGGGATTATGCTTATCTGCGTTTGATCTCGCAAAGATCGGTGAGCTTGTGCTGAACAACGGGAAGTATGGCGGTAAGCAGATTGTCCCCGGTCGCTTTATAGCCGAAATGACAGCACCGCATATGAAGCTTGGAGAACAATTTGGGTATATGAGCTACGGCTATCTTTGGTATAAACCGTATGAGAATAAGCAGGTTTTCGCAGCAATCGGCGACGGAGGGAATGTGATCTATGTTAATAGAGAGAAAAATGTGTCTGTTGGCGTAACCGGAACGTTCAAACCCCGAATATTTGACAGAGTTGATTTTATAGAGAAAAAAGTATTGCCACTTATTGAAGGCTGATGCAGGATAATCTGGAGTACCCAGTATGATCATACGATGCCCCAGCTGCCCGTTTTAGGTAACAGTATGCTTGTATCAATTTGCGTCCGAATGGGAACTGCTGATGAACAAGATACGGGATGAAGCCCATGACACTTGTGTCACTGACCGCATCATGATCATTTCTTGAAAATGTGAGTGTGCAAACTCTGCCGCTTCCAGCAAAAGACCCGTACCGGTTAAGGATACTGCAGCATCCTTAACCGGTACGGGTCTTTTGCAATGATACGGTTGAACCGCCGTATACCAACCGGTACGATGTAAGCGGTAAAGCACTTGTACGGGTGCAAAAACTCGGCCGCCGAAGCGGCCGAG
>CAZBXX010000124.1:0-6849 GCA_964495965.1 uncultured Oscillospiraceae bacterium
GGCTGTTTCTCTGCAGCCGGGTGATCCGCCGGAGATGAGAAGGGGAGCCGTCTTTGTAACACAGGGGACGGTTCTCTGTGTTAACCGTATTTTCTTACAATCCCAAAGCTCGTCCCGGTCAGTCTGCTGACCTGACGGATCGAACCGCCCGAAGAGAGAAGAAGCTGCAGAAGCAAAGTTTTCTTATCTTCCGGCAGCGCCTGGAACTGGGATACGTTCTCACATTGCCCCTGTTCAGCCAGTATTCTTTTTAAAAGATAACAATATTGTTGGAGCGGCTTGCTTGTTTTATGAAATGCAGGATTCAGCAACATTCTACCATAAGAATTTGTTCTTTTAATGTGACAGCAGTATCTGATGATCAGTCCTTCCTTGGGAGAACAGGAATGAAGGAATTGTAGAATGAAAACTCCCGGTTGTTGGTGATGAAGCCAATAGCCGGGAGTTCTTTAGCATTTAACACAAGAATTTACAGAAAAAGCGAAACTAAGTATTGACATCGTGTCAATCGCGGCGTATAATGCAGCCGTTGACACGATGTCAACCATGTTCGCACGGAGGCGAGAAAGGAGCGGTTATGTTTAAGGGGACGCCCGAATTGATAGAGAAGAGACGGGAAGAAATCATAAATGCCTGTGAACAGTTATATCAGACGATGAGTTTTAAAGAGATTACGCTAAAGGAGATCGGCAATGTGACGTCTTTTTCAAGACCGACTATATATAACTATTTTCAGACCAAGGAGGAAATTTTCCTTGCGCTTTTTGAAAGAGAATACGACCGCTGGAATGAAGACCTCGAAATGATTCTTGAAGAAAACGCTTCTCTTATGAAAGAGCAGGTCGCGGAAAAGATCGCTCATTCTCTGGAGAAAAGAGAGCAGCTGCTGAAGCTCCTGTCCATGAATAATTACGATATGGAAGCGAACAGCCGACTGGAACTGTTGACAACATTCAAGGCTGCATACGGAAAATCCATGACAAACATTCGCAGCATCCTCTCTAGGTTCTGCCCAGAGATCGGCAACGAAGAACTGGAAAACTTCATTTACGTTTTCTATCCGTTTATGTTTGGTATCTATCCGTACGCCAGTGTAACGGAAAAACAGAAGACGGCAATGAAGGACGCACAAGTATATTACTTGTACCAATCCATTTACGAGATCACCTATAACTGCCTGATCAGGCTGTTAGGTAAATAATAAGGAGGATTACACCAATGAGAAACTTACCGAAAATCGCCCTTGGCGCTTGGGCATGGGGCAACGACGGAACATTTGGAGGCGATATTACTGCTGAAAGCCTTCGCCCAATCTTTGACACAGCAAAGGAGATGAAATAAATGAGCAAGAAGAATATCGGCGCAACGCTGGCGCTCTACCCCTGCCCTGTTATCGTGGTAGGCGCAATGGTAAACGAAAAGCCCACATGGACGCTGGTGGCCCATGCCGGAACCGTGGCCCACAGCCACCTGATGGTATCCCTGGTACAAGCCCACTACATCAACCAGGGTATCCGGGAGAACAAAAGGCTCTCCGTCAATGTGGTGGATGAATCATGGCTTGCCAAGGCGGATAAAATGGGAACCATCTCCGGCAGCAAGGTTGACAAGTCCGAAGCATTCGCCTGGACCATGGGCGAAAACGGCGCTCCCCTCATTGATGATGCAAAGGTGTCCATTGAATGCGAGGTAGACGGCAACTACGAGCTGGAGCACTTTGACCACTTCATCTGCAAGATACTCGCGACCTATGCGGATGAGGCCGTCCTGAACGAGAAGGGCAAGATCGATTATCACACCTTTAAGCCCGTTCTCTTTGAGTTCCCGACCTATGAATACTTTGTGACTGGCGAGAAGGTCGGAAACTGCGGAAAGATGAATTGACCTCATACAAGACTCTGGTGATTACGCCGGAGTCTTGTACCCGTATCTGAAAAGGAGAAACATCCCAATGTCTAAAAAGATTCTGGTTGCCGTTTTTTCAGCAAGTGGCGTAACCAAGCGCGTCGGTGAAGAGATCGCCCGCGTCAGCGGCGGTGATTTCTTTGAAATCGCTTCGAAGGAGCCGTATACTTCTGCTGATTTGGACTGGACGAACAAGAGAAGCCGCAGCAGCGTTGAAATGAATGACCCGTCCGCAAGACCGGAGATCGCAAATTCGGTTCCGAATATGGACGCTTATGAAACCGTGATCATTGGCTTTCCCATCTGGTGGGGCGTCGCGCCAAGGATCATTGACGCCTTCCTGGAAAGCTACGATTTCAGCGGTAAGACGATCATCCCCTTCTGCACCTCCGGCGGGAGCGGCGTCGGCAGAAGCGATACAGCCCTGCACAAAAACGTCAGCGGTGATGTGAAATGGGCGAAAGGCGTGCAGATCAATCGTCCCAATGAAAACGAAATCCGCAAATGGCTGGATAAGGTGCTGTAATACTTAAAAAACGGAGCTGTCTGAATGAAGGTTAAGGAAAAGAAGGTACTCTTGCCGATTCTTGTATTGGTCTTGACGCTTGTTGTATCGGGATGTGGGAAGCAGCTGGTATCTGAAAGTCCGACCGGGGAATCGGAAAGTGCGGAGGCTTTTGTTTCTGAACAGATCGATGATTCAACATCTGAGGAACAAGCAGCATCAGAAACAGAATCTGTGAACGAGCCTTCCGCAAATGAAGATGAAGCCACACAAGAGGATACAAGGGAGGACATAGAAGCTATGCTGCAGATGAGGATTGGAGACACAGCGGTTACCATAGAATGGGAGGATAATGAGTCTGTCCAGGCACTGAGAGATTTGTGCACCGATAACCCGCTCACTATTCAAATGTCTATGTACGGTGGTTTTGAGCAGGTCGGCTCCATTGGACAGAGCCTTCCAAGGAATGACCAGCAGACTACCACAGGGGCGGGAGACATCGTTTTATATTCCGGGAATCAAATCGTCGTCTTTTACGGCTCTAACTCCTGGGCCTACACAAGACTGGGACATATTTCCGATCAGAATGCGGCAGGAATGTCGGAGCTTCTTGGAAATGGTGATGTGACTATCACAATCAGTATGGAGTGAGTCAAATGAGGATCTTGGTCTTAAATGGAAGCCCTCACACGAACGGGGCAACCTCAGACATGGTGAGTGCGTTTTCAATCGGAGCGATGGAGGCCGGACATGAGGTCATTTCCATTAATGTTGCCCATAAGAACATCAAAGGATGTATGGCTTGTGAATACTGCCGGGAGAAGGAAAAAGGCATCTGCGTGCAGAAGGATGACATGCAGGCAATCTATCCTGAGATCCTCTTGGCGGACATGGTCGTTTTCGCCTCTCCGATTTACTATTTCACGCTTTCGGCACAACTGCAGGCTGTAATCCACCGGACTTACTCGATAGATATTCCGAAGAACGTGAAGAAGGTCGCGCTGATCATGAGCTCGGGCAGCACGTATGTGTACGGCCCCGCCATCACTCAGTATTATCAATCCATCGTTGAATACTGGGGCGTGGAGAATGCGGGAATCTATACAGCGAACGGAAAACAGAACAAATCAGAAGAAAAACGGCAAGAACTATACAGGTTCGGCAAGAGCCTGTGAGAAGAAAGGAGTTTTGACATGGCACTGAAAGCTTCGATGGCGTGATCTGCAATCTGTCGGGCATGTCCACGCTGGAGCAGGTGCGGGACAACATCAACAGCGTGCAGAATCTGGAGCCGCTCAGCACGGATGAAATGGTGCAGCTTCATGAAGTCGTAAAGCTCTACAAGAATGCCGGGCCAATCGGCGCGGATCTGGAGAAGTATCGCGGTCTGATTTATCATGGCGCACCTGTGACGGCTATTCTGGAGGCCTACAACATGTGCCGGCTTCAGCCCGATCCGGGCTTTGCAGATGACAACAACTATCTGAAAAACACCGTGGCGGAAGAAGCGCATCTGGACTTCTTCGGCGAATTGCCCGAAGAGAAGGCCATTCTTGCAGACGGCACAGATGTGACAGAGACGGTCAGGAAGGCTGAGAGCTGGCTCATTGAGCACAGCTTCTGATAATAATATTTCTGTAGTATACTTTGCACGTATTGGAGGTTAACGACCTCGATAAATCTGGAATTTGTAGGGGGTATGGTGATGTGGTTTTGGTTAGCACTCGGTTCAGCAGTCTTTGCTGCACTGACATCAATACTGGCAAAAGTCGGAATTGAAGGAGTCGAATCCAATCTTGCTACGGCTATACGCACGATGGTAGTTGTTATAATGGCTTGGGGAATGGTATTTATTACGCATCAGCAAGGCGGTATCAGAGCAATCAGTCAGAAGAGCTGGATTTTCCTGATCCTGTCCGGTCTGGCAACGGGAGCTTCATGGCTATGCTATTACAAGGCATTGCAGATGGGAGATGTTTCCAAAGTAGTGCCGATAGATAAACTGTCCGTAGTTATCACTCTGGTGTTGGCATTTGTTTTCCTTCATGAAGAGTTTACTGCAAAGTCGATGATTGGATGCATCCTGATCGGGGCCGGAACATTGTTGATGGTTCTATAAATAAACAAATTCAAATTTGTCGGAATCTTCAAATTGAATACTGACCATTACATAGCCAGGAACTGACACGCGATCAGTCCCTGGCTTTTTTCATGCCCTTTTCCTGTGGCATAGGTGCACATGCGCTGCAGGAAGAGGGCTTTTTCATTATCACCCGCAAATGCGTAACGCCATTGTGACGGTTCTCCTGACAACAATAGCCTTTTTTATCGGAGCACTGACCCTTTGCCGGCGGGCAGAAAAAACCCGGGGACGGAATTTCGTTTTCCGTCCCCGATGCCGTTATCTTTCGTTACAGTTTTTTCGATCAGTCCCAGTCAAAGTAGTCGTCGTAATCGCGGTCCCAGCCGTAGCGGTCGTCGAAATCGTCATCCCAGCCGTAGCGGTCGTCGAAATCGTCATCCCAGCCGTAGCGGTCGTCGAAATCGTCATCCCAGCCGTAGCAGTCATCGAAATCCCAATCCCGGTCATAGTAGTCATCGTAATCGTCATCCCAGCCGTAGTAGCCCTGGCCGCCCTGACCGTTGAAGCCGTTAGGATCCGTGCCGAAGGAACCGTACCCGCCGTGGATCTCGGTGCTGAAGTCCGTCACGCGCCCGGTGTTTACATCCACATCCATGTCATACTCGGTATTGCCCACATAGAACTCGATCTCGTATACTGCGCGTCCGTCATCCCAGTCCTTGTAGGCTTTGGTGAAGCTGGCTTCCGACGCTTTGACGCCGGCACGCTCCAGGGCGATCTGCTTCGCCTGCTCGAGGGAAACGGGGCCGTTGTCTGCAAAGGCTGCAGCGCTGAGGGCGAGGATCATAACAAGCGCCATAACGGCGGCAAGAACTTTCATCGTGTTTTTCATTTTTGTGTACCTCCAATGTTTTTCATTTGATGGTCAGAGTATAGCACACGCTCTGTCACAGTACCGGCACACAAATAAAACTTTTGATTCTTCAATTCTCTGTGTCATGTTGATAGTACTGGAAGGGTGTGATAAGCTATTTTCAAAGCTGATTGGTGGTAGATCGAATTCCAATTTTTGGAGTTCGGGTGAGATCAACACCAGAATTATTCCTGTGTGTTTCTCATGGTTCTACTTCGACGGCTTTTTTGTATTTGCGACAGCTGGATGTAAGGCGTTTCTTCCATCAACTGTTTGATTTGGCGTACATCTAGAACACAGGGAACACAGGGGACGGTACTCCGTGTTTATCTTTAAAAATGCGTTGCCGGCTGATTCCCTGCAAGATCACATGATAGAACCCTGTTGCACTCGGCAACCGTGCAGTTCTTGACATAAACATCACCTAAAACATAGTTTAACACAACATATACCCAACGTAAACACAAAGAACCGTCCCCTGTGTTACAAAGAACCGTCCCCTGTGTTACACTTCTTCCGTCTGAATGCAAAAATAGGGTTTTGAAGGATTGACTGCAGCAGAAAAAATGATATAAAATGACATTTATGGCTGACAGAATGATGAACGCCGGTTTCTGCCGGATCCGGGACGGACAAAAACCGTTGACGATTCAAAACGCATGACGGTAAAGCACTTGGAAAACCCATCAGGAGGGAAAGGAAATGTCTTCTACGACTTTTGAAAAACAGGGAAGTTCACTGCTCGTGAAGCCTGAAGGGCGGCTGGATACCGCGGCTTCTAACGTGCTGGAAAGAGAACTGCATTCTCATTTGGATGGCGTGCAGGACCTCACGATGGATTTTTCGGAGGTGGAGTATGCCTCCTCGGGCGGGCTTCGTGTGCTCCTGGCAACGGAGAAGCTTCTGAAAGACCGCGGCGGGACCATGCAGGTGGTCCACGTAAACGAGTATATCCTGGAGGTCTTTGATCTGGTCGGCTTCCGGGATGTTGTAACGGTTGTTACGGACTGAGCGCTGATATCGCCATGATATGCGGTTGCCGCGCAGGCGGCGAACAAAACGGCATTTTATATTGAATGTGTATTTCCTTGCCGCATTCATAAGACCGGGCGGGGCCGGCTGTTTCTCTGCAGCCGGGTGATCCGCCGGAGATGAGAAGGGGAGCCGTCTTTATGATTCGTTTCCTGAATCAAAAAAAAGAATACAGAGGCGGCAGGCTTGTGCTGAGCCTGCTGCTTGTGGTGCTCATTTTACAGCTTTTCTCCGACACTGCAGCTTTCTGTGAAGCCGGCATCCCTGCACGAAATTCTTCCGGAAACCGGAATGAAGCTCTCTCTGTGGATCCGATTCGAAACAGCGAAGGTTTTTCTGCGGTACTGTACGATAACACCCAAAAGGTGGCGGCTATTATGAAGCGTCATATTTGCCAATTGAAACAGCCAT
>CAZBXX010000125.1:0-6845 GCA_964495965.1 uncultured Oscillospiraceae bacterium
GGATTTATCCGCAATTTCTCCAGATTTCATCTTGATTTATTCCGGGAAGAGAATACAATATAGAAACAAGTTAGATGCGGCAAACCAGAATCAACGAATTTCTGGAAGTCTCGCTCTGAAACAGGTGATTGAAATGAAGTATATCGGTATGCCCATGGGTATGTGGGTATTATTCGGAAAATCGTTTCGGGATAAGCTGGTATCTGTCCTCGGATATGAGAAAAAAGAGGCGGCAGAGTTAGCAGCTACGGCGAAGCCGAAGTATAAGGAGATCATCGGCAGACTGCCGGAGTTCGAGAAGGCTGACCGATTCAGGATGAACATCGTAAACTGTGCCATGCTTTCCTCATTCCTCCTCAGCATGGAGAAGAAGCCCGGCGTGGATCTCCTGACGGAGTACTATGCGCAGGCAATGATGACTTCCCCGATGAAATGGTTCTGCCGCATAAGCGGGAAAAAGAAGTTCAGCGATCAGGACATCAGAGGCATGAAAGCGACAGCCGCGCTGAATGCGGCCGACCGCAATCCCTATTCCTGGAATATGGAGTTCCTGCCCTATGAGGACGGGAGCGGCTATGAAGCCCGCTTTACCCGCTGCGGCATCTGCACGCTGATGAAGGAGCTGGGTCTGTATGAGCTGGTTCCCGCAATGTGCAGGCTGGACTATACGATGAGTGAGGCCGGCGGAACGACCAATTTCGTCCGGAAATACACGTTAGCCTCCGGAGGCCCGTACTGCGATTGCGGATACCGGAGAAAGTAGGCCGTTGGAGGCAAAAAAGGTTATGTGGAAGATGATGACACCGAGGAAGGTGCGAGAAACACACCGCTGGCCAAGGTGAGTACGAAATAAACTGCATTCGAATTGGAGGAGGATTGATGAAGGTAAATGAATACGGAAGCGGACACGAAAAGACCGTCGCCATGTTCCAGTGCGCGGCGGAACCCGGGTGGGTGTTTATCCCTTCTGCAGAAGCCCTTGCACAGGATTACCACGTGTTTCTGTTCATTGCCGACGGGCATGACGAACTGGGCACAACCTTTGTTTCGATAGAAAAATACGTGGATGATGCTGCCGAATTTTTGAAAGCCAGGAGTATTCGCCATCTGGACCTGCTCTATGGCGTTTCTATGGGAGGCGCGGCTGTTATCCGTTTCCTTGCCACGCAGGATATCCCCGCAGAGAAAGCCGTCATCGATGCCGGGATCACGCCATATCCCTATCTGAAACCGGTATGCCGTTTGATCGCGCTGAAGGACTGGGCCATGATCATGCTGGCCACCAAGTCATACTATTTTATGAAGCTTGCCGCCCCTCCTGAGCGCTGGACGCCGAAGGGTGAGGATCCGGAGGTGCACTATCGGAAGATCTTCGAATTTGAAAAGAAACACTTCTCCTCCAGAACGATCTACAATGTCTTCTGGTCTGCAAATAACTATTCCATGCCGGACCCTGTACCAACTGTAAACACGGAGATCGAATACTGGTACGGAGAGGAAGAAAAAAACGCCAGAAAAAACAACCTGGCGTATACCCTTAAGATATTCCCGCAGACTGTACCGAAGGAATTCAAGGGTCTGGCCCATGCGGAGCTGGTCCTGATGTTCCCGGACAGATTCCGGGAAGAGGTCATTCGATTCCTAAATCAATAGCAAGAATCGATGAGCAGCCTATGAAGAGCTGCTCGGAAGCAGCGAGAAATACAGCCGGTTCATCAGGCTCAGAGAGGAAGCCGCCGGCTGGAAGATGCAGTCTGCATAATGACAGAATCGAGCTGATTCGGGAGAATACAAAGAATTCTTCAGAATGAAAGGCCCCTGCCATCCGACCAGTAAAGGCCGGATGGCAGGGGCTGTTTCAGGGCACCGGAGGCGCCGCTCTTACGCTGACTTCTCCGGAAGAGAGTGCCTCCGTTGTCCCGTCTTCATACCGGACAATCAGATGACAGTCGCTGTCGATATCCAGTGCCAACGCCGGCCGCACCGTATCCGCGCGGAGGACATTGATTTCTCTGCCGATCAGAAAACTGCGTTCTCTGTATTCCTCATGATAATCCGTCCCTTCCAGATTGCGGCACAGCGATTGGAACTCTACGAGAAACGCCGCGGCAAGCCGGCTGCGGAGATCCCTCTGCCGCTGCGCTGCAATCGCTCCGGCAATGTCTCTGATCTCTTCCGGAAACCCGCCTTCCGGCTCATAAACATTAAAACCAATGCCCATCACGGCCCAGTCAAGCCTGCCGGTCTCCGGATTGACGGATGCCTCCGTCAGAATGCCACAGGCTTTCTTCCCGCGCACAAAAATGTCGTTGACCCACTTGATCTGCGGGCATGCATCCGTACAGGATTCAATCGCCCTGCATGCCGCAACAGCCGCAGCCGTGGTAATGCGGACCGCAGACTCCGCTGTGCCCGCCGGGCGCAACAGCACGCTCAGATACAGCCCTGTTCCGGCAGGAGAACAGAAAGACCTTCCCAACCTCCCGCGTCCGGCACTCTGACCGGAGGCAATGACGGTATGCCATTCCTTCAGCCTGCCGCGCCAGCCGCTGCGCTGTGCCTCCGCCGCTTTCGCCTTCAGATACGTGTTGGTGGAATCGATTTCAGAAAAAACTTCCAGTTCAAATGCACGGGAAAACTCTCCGAGATAAGACCGCACGCTGTCTTCGCTGATGGCATCGCTCTGCTGTCCGAGACGATAGCCTCTTTCTGTGCATTCGACTGCATAGCCGTCTTCGGAAAGCTGCCGGATACTCTCCCTTACGGTGCTTTCGCTCATACCGAGCGTTTCCGCCAGTCTGCTGCCGCAAACACAGGTGTCCCCTGCCCGTTCCAGAATCAGCGCAATCTGCTGTTTTGTGTTCATCTTCCGTCCTCCGCTCAGGGCACTGTTTTCCGTCCGGCTCACTCCTCCGGCCAGAACAGTTCATCCAGCGTTTTACCGAGCGCCCTGCAGATGCTGACGCACAGGTTAATGGTCGGGTTGTAGTCTCCCTTTTCAATTGCGCTGATCGTCTGCCGGGATACACCCGTGAGTTTTGCCAATTCATCCTGGGAAAGATCTTTTCCCGCCCGTGCCGCTTTCATTCTGAGATTTTTCACTCTTCAGCCTCCCGGTCAGCCGCCTTGTGCAGCAGAGCGACAACGCCCAGGACGGCGAACATCATTGCGCAGAGAAGATTGACTGCCGGGGCCTGAAGTACACCGCCGACCAGCAGAGAACCGCTGCTCCAGGCCATGATAACGGCAAGCAGATTAATCGCCGAGGCAATAATGGCAACCAGAAAATACCGCCGGATGTTGGTGTTGAGCCCGACATAGGCGCCCTTCCAGATGCTGTAACTTGCCTGAACCGTAATTCCGAGCGCTATCGGAGCAAAATAGATCACAATCGGCTCAGCCGGAATTTTGATGAATCCGGAAACCAGGCAGAGCAGCGCTTCCAGAATGATCACCGTGTAAAACGCATACTTGTAACCCTGATTGCGGATCTGCTTCTGCATTTCATCATACTCTGTGCGCATCCTGTGATCTTTGTTCATGTATCGGATGAGAATGACCGCAAGCACCAGCCCGACAATCACGCCGACCACCAGGCCGATTGAGCGTCCGTTATTGTAACTGTCCATAAAAGATACTCCCTTCTGTTTGTTTTTTCTTTCTGAGAAGAGAGTACCATATTATATTCAATATGTCAAGTATATTTTACAGAATTCTTTTTATAAATGATTTTTTCTATTCTCCATTCTCTTTCATGCCGGGTCGGGCAGGAGAAAGCAGCTCTCATTCAACCCCGAGTTCCGGTTTGTGGTTGCAACAAACTGTTCTTCCCGTTATACTGAGGTCAGCCCGCTTCCGGCAAAAACCGGACAGGCAGAAAGGACCGCGTCATGAATTCAGAGCCCTCTTTGATGATCCATCCGATTCCTCCCACATGGGATGCGGAATCGGAAGTGCTGATCCTCGGCAGTTTTCCCTCTGTCAGATCGCGGGAATCCGGTTACTTCTACGGTCATCCGCAAAACCGGTTCTGGAAGGTTCTGGCCGCGGTCTTCGGCCAGCCTGTTCCCGCCGGAATGGATGAGAAACGACGTTTTCTGCTTCAAAACCAACTTGCCGTCTGGGATGTGATCGCCTCCTGCCGGATTTCCGGCTCCGCGGACAGCAGCATCCGGGATGCAAAACCGAACGACATTTCCATGATTCTGGAAGGCGCCGGCATCCGGAACATTTTCTGCAACGGGTGGACTTCCTTTCAGCTGTACAACCGGTATCTGCTTCCCCGTACAGAGCGGGAAGCGATCTGTCTTCCGTCTACCAGCCCGGCGAATGCCGCCTGGTCTTTAGACAGGCTGATCGATGCCTGGAAATCCGTCAAAGACCCTGCCTGATCACTCCGGCAGGGTCTTTGATCCGTTTCTGCTCACCCGGCCGAACCGGAAGCCGGATCAGTTCAGTGATCTGGCAATTGAGATGCAGCTGATATGGTAGGCATCCGGGTCGTTGACGTTGCCCCAGCAGCTGAAGGCCAGATGGCCGTTGCAGAAGGTATTGCCGAACAGACTGTGGCCGTACTCATCGAGCGGTGCATCGGCAATGCGCCCACGGAATTCATCGGTCAGAATACTCCCGAGGTCTTCCGTCAGAAGAGCATCCCGGCTGCCAAATGAGTAGTTTTCAAACTCTCCGAGAATGGTCAGCGGATAGCTGACCCTGTCGGCAAGGCTTACCCAGTCGCCGTCTGCGATCAGCTGCTGTACCGTTTCAGCAAACTGCAGGGCCGCAGGATTATCCCCGAAGGGAACCGGCGCCTGACCGGCAAAGGGATTGTCATCCGGAACGGCGATGGCGTACTCACCGTTCCAGCCGCCCTCGTAGCCGAAGTCACTGTAGGCATACTCGGTCAGCGTGCCGTCTGCCGTAACATCATAGTTTCCGCTCAGCCCGTTCATGGCTTCCCCGTTCCAGAGCTTGTCCCCGCAGTCGGTAAAGACAAAGGCCGGGCTGGGCACGTCGTGGACATCGCAGTCGGTAAAGGTGATGCCGTCCGTCATAAAGAACTGGCCGGCGCCCTGGCTGCATTCGTAAATCTCGGTCCGCAAAACGGAGAGCGTGGCACATTCCGAGGTCTGAATACCCAAAATGCCGCAGCCGTAAAGCCGCATTTTTTCAATCATTACATTGCTGCAGCCTGTCAGATACAGCACTCCGCCGGCGCAGGTTCCCGGCTCTTTGGTGTGCCCGGCGGTAAAGCCGGAAAGCCAAATATCGCTGCAGTTTTTGAAACTCAGAACATCGGCGTAGCGCGGCGTGGCGGAAAGGACGGTGTCATTTGGTACGGTGGAAGCGCCTCGAATGCTGAGCCCCGAGACGTTTTCAATTACCAGCGACGGCCCGTCGTAACTCTCCTGCCAGTACCAGTATTCTCCGCCGAGACCGCCGTAACTTGATGCCGCGGAAAGATCAAACAGTTCTCCGTCCAGCACAATGATCCGCTCCGGTCCGATGGCGGCAAGGAAGTCGTCCACATTGGTAACAACGATCGTTTCACCCGGCGCAACTTCGGTCGGAGCTGTCGGACTTTTCGCCGGTGCAATACTCTGAAGATCCATCTCCTCGTAGGTCATGCTCTCCAGCGCAGCGGGGTCCAGCAGATTCCCTTCCGCATCGGAGGCATAGATGTGGCCCTCGCCGCCGGTGTACCAGCCGCCCAGACTTTCGTTGCCGGAGAAGCTGCATCCGTCGACCGTGGCGCTGTAGTGCTGGAAGGCGAAATAGGAGGTCATCAGCCTGTTGCCGGTGACGGAGTTGGAGAGGAAGACGGCGCCCTTGGTGGAATCCAGATTCAGAAGGTATTGCGCGTTATTGTCATGAATGCTGTTCTGATAGATCGTAAAGCCGTCCGAATACCACGCATCAAATATGTCGATGGCACTGCCCAGCTCTTCCCTGGTGCCATGGCCGTAAATATCACAGAAGGTTACCAGAACATCACGGCACCGGCTGACAGAGACCGCCGCATAGCTGCACTCATAAATGCTGCTGTTCATTACCGTCAGATTTGAGGAATCCATTGCCAGGACACCGATGGTACCGCAGCCGTAGAGCCCGCAGTTTTCAACCGTAACCGCCTCGCACGAGTGAAAGCTCAGGACACCGCCCGCGCAGAAGCCCGGCTCCTGGGTATGGCCGGCAGTCAGCTTATACAGTTCAATTCCCGAGCAGTTGCGGACGCTTACGACATCCGCGTATCGCGGGTCGGTACTGAGGACTGTCTCGCTCATCCCGGCACCCGTCAGGCTGAGGTTGGAGACCCCCTGAATGGTCAGCTGATAGCCGTCATAGGCTTCTTCCCAGTAGTAATAAGGGCTGTCTGCGGCACGCCCGTAATCCGCAGCGGAAGTAAGATTGTAGGTTCCGGCCTCCAGCTCAATAATGGTATCCGGGGCAATCGCCTTCAGAAATTCGTCCACCGTGCTGACATGGACAACGGTTCTGCCGTCGTTGGAAACCGGGGTACCCGTAACGGCTGTGGCAGTGGGCTCAACGCTTGCCTGCGGCCCTGCGGCCGCGCCGCAGCCCGCCAGAAAAATGATCGCCAGCACGGCAGCCAGCGCACGTACGCGGCTCTTCTTGTTGTAAGTCATAATCTGCTCCAATCGTTCTTTCAGATTTTTCTTTTCTGTGGCAAATGTTGTGGCGACAACGCCTGCCGGCAGGGCGCCGGAGGCCGCCATGTTCAGCAGGGTATTCCCGTAGGATTGCTTCTCCTCCCGGCTCATGGAGCGCAGGAGCATCTCATCACAGCTGAGTTCACAGGCGCGGTTCAGTTCCCGGCGGATCAG
>CAZBXX010000126.1:0-6838 GCA_964495965.1 uncultured Oscillospiraceae bacterium
GGGAGAATAGAATAACTTGAATTGTGTTTTTAAGGCCTGGGGAGGCTTAGAAATATTTTTCAAAGGTTTTCGACGCTTCGGGCATCGTGCCCGTATGGCGTCTCAAAGATAGCATAACAGCATATGCTTGTGAACCCACGCAAAATTCTTAATAGAATGGAGGTGTGTTTACTACCTATGCCAACGTTTGTATGGATTATCATTGTGCTTGTTCTGGCCGTTGCCGGCTTCTTCGGCGGTACCGTGTACCGCAAAAAGGTTGCAGAGCGTGAAATCGCAAGCGCCGAAGAAGAGGCCAAACGGATTATCAACGAAGCGATAAAAAGTGCAGAGAGCAAGAAACGGGAGGCTCTCGTCGAGGCAAAGGAAGAAATACACAGAAACCGCTCGGAGTTCGAGCGGGAAGAAAAACTGCGCCGGTCGGAGGTGCAAAAACAGGAACGCCGTCTGCAGCAGAAGGAAGAGACTCTGGACCGCAAGACAGACGCCCTGGAGAAGAAAAACGAAGCCCTGAGTTCCAAGATTGCTGCGGTGGAAGCGCAGCAGGCCGAAGTGGCCCTCGTGAAGAAGAGCCAGCTGGAAATGCTGGAGAAGATCTCCGGTTTCACCGTGGAAGAAGCCAAAGCCTACCTCATTGAAAGCGTTCGCAATGACGTAACCCACGAAATGGCCGTCAAGATCAAAGAAGTGGAAGCCCAGTTTAAAGATGAAGCTGACACCCGCGCGCGGGAAATCATCACCACCGCCATCCAGCGCTGTGCCGCCGACCACACCAGCGAGGTCACCGTTTCCGTCGTTCCCCTCCCCAACGACGAGATGAAGGGCCGTATCATCGGACGTGAAGGCAGGAACATCCGCAGCATTGAAACGCTGACCGGCTGTGATCTCATCATTGACGACACGCCTGAAGCCATCACCGTCTCCAGCTTTGATCCGGTACGCCGCGAGGTTGCGCGGCTTGCGCTTGAGAAACTGATTCAGGATGGCCGCATTCATCCTGCCCGCATCGAAGAGATGGTCGCCAAGGCCCAGAAGGAAGTTAACGCCACCATCAAGGCTGAGGGCGAACGCGCCGTGTTTGAGACGAACATTCACGGCCTGCATCCTGAACTGGTGAAGCTCCTGGGCCGGATGCGCTACCGCACCAGCTACGGGCAGAACGTGCTGAACCACTCCATAGAGGTATCGCATATTGCGGGCCTGCTCGCCTCCGAACTCGGCGTTGATGTGGCCACGGCCAAGCGGGCCGGTCTCCTTCACGACATCGGCAAGGCCATTGACCACGAAGTTGAAGGCAGCCATGTAACCATTGGTGTGGACCTGGCAAGAAAGTATCACGAATCCGAGGCCGTCATCCATGCCATTGAAGCCCACCACAATGACGTGGAACCGCATACCGCAGTAGCCTGCCTGGTTCAGGCAGCCGACGCCATCTCGGCTTCCCGTCCCGGCGCCCGGCGTGAGAACATTGAGAACTACGTCAAGCGGCTGGAAAAGCTTGAAGAAGTCTCCAAGAGTTTCCCGGGCATTGCAAGCTCCTATGCCATTCAGGCCGGCCGCGAGATCCGCATTATGGTGAAACCCGAAGCCGTCAGCGAGGACCAGATGGTTCTCCTGGCCCGTGACATTGCCAAGAAGATCGAAGACGAACTCACCTATCCCGGACAGATCAAGGTTCACGTTTTGCGCGAGACCAAGGTCGTGGATTACGCAAAGTAAATCTCAAAGCAGATTAAAACTGCCATACCGGTTCATTCCGGCATGGCAGTTTTCTTCTGGATTTTCAGGCGGTGCAAACGCAGCACTACATGATCATGTCTTCGCGGCGGTGTTCTTTCTGCCGGCGTTTAAGAGCATCTCATCCTTCATGGCCATGAGACTTTCCGAGAGGTCGACATAGTATTCGTGCGGATTGTTGAAGCGCTTCACTTCATTCCAGAGCGTATCCATCTGGGCGGCACAGTAGGCCTTGATTTCCGGCAGGGTCGGAAGATCGTATACCAGCTCGCCGTTTTTGAAAACCTGAACCTGCAGTTCAACCGCACGGTAGTTTTCCATGGTCTTCTGCTTCCAGCGCGCCATTGGGTCGCAGATGGTGAGGGGCTGAGAATCGTCCACAACTTCTTCCCGCAGGCAGATGTAATCCGCCTCGGCCTTGCCGGTCTCGCGATTGTAGAAACGATAGAGCTTCTTGAAGTCGGGGTTCGTGATTTTGCCGACATTTTCGCTGATCTTGATTTTCGGGATGCGCGTTCCGTCTTTCCGCTCCACGGCGCAGAGCTTATAGACCCCGCCAAAAACCGGAGAGCTTTTGGAGGTGATGAGCCGCTCGCCCACGCCGAAAGAGTCGATCTGCGCGCCCTGGCGGATCAGGTCCCGGATGAGGCGCTCGTCCAGCGAGTTCGAAACTGTGATTTTGCAGTCCGTCCAGCCGGCCTCGTCCAGCATTTCACGGGCGCGCTGGGTCAGATAGGCCATATCGCCGGAATCCAGGCGGATGCCGCATTTGGTGATGCCGAGGGGTTTGAGAACATTGTTGAAAGCCCTGATGGCATTCGGAACGCCGGAACGGAGTGTATCGAAGGTATCTACCAGTAATGTGGCGTTGGTGGGATAGGTTCTGCAGTACTGCTCAAAAGCCTCGTACTCGCTGGGGAACATCTGGACCCAAGAATGGGCCATGGTCCCTCCGGCAGGCACCCCGTAAATCTGGTCTGAAACCGTGCAGGCTGTTCCGGCACAGCCGCCAATGAAGGCCGCCCGTGCCCCGGTGACCGCGCCGGCAATCCCCTGAGCACGGCGGGAACCGAACTCCAGCACCACCCGCCCCTCGGCCGCCCGGCAGATACGGCTGGCCTTGGTGGCAATCAGGCTCTGGTGGTTAAACTCCAGCAGCATATAGGTTTCCAGAAGCTGCGCCTCGATGGCGGGGGCGCGGACCGTAATGACCGGCTCGCCCGGGAAAATGGGCGTTCCTTCGGGCACAGCCCAGATATCCCCGTGGAAGCGGAAGTCCTTCAGAGACTCCAGAAAACTCTCGTCAAACAGCCCGCGGCCACGCAGATACGCAATGTCCTCCTCCGTAAAATGGAGCTTCTGCACGTAATCCACAATCTGCTCCAGCCCGGCTGCGATGGCATAACCGCCATCATCCGGAACACTGCGGAAAAAAACGTCAAAATAGGTGATCTGGTCCTTCATTCCGGCCACCCAGTAACCGTTGCCCATGGTGAGCTCATAAAAGTCACAGAGCATGGTCAGGTTAATTCCGTTGGCTGTCTTCACCGGTATGCTTCCCCCTTTTCTGATGTGCCGGAACTGCACCGGCAACCTCATGCGGCTGATGCTTTTGTCCCGAGTATTATATGCTACTGCCCCGGGAAAGGCAAGCGTTAAATCCTTGTCGTTTTCAGACGGCACACATCTGTTCCCGCTCAGCGGACCCATGTGCTGGTCCGTTTCAGAAGAAAAACAGATCATCCGCCAATGATCATTATATAAGAAAAAAATCGCCCGTCTAATTGACTTTCAACAATCCGTGTAATAGAATACATGCGTATGTTGTTGAAAATGCTTAAAAGTTTTTAAGGAGAGCAGAACATTGGCTATTCTTTCCGTTCCCGGCAGAACCGAACTGGCCGGCAACCACACGGACCACCAGCACGGGCGCGTCCTCGCCTCTGCCATTCACCTGAACATCCGGGCAGAGTTCACTGCAAATTCTGACTCCGTTATTCGCCTTCGCGGCCAGCACTACGGAAATCTCAGTATTCCGCTGAGCCAGCTTGCCGTCCGCCCCGCCGAATTCGGCACACCGGTTTCTCTTGCACGCGGGGTTGCCGCCGCATTTCAGGATCTCGGCCTTTCCATTGGCGGTTTTGATGCCGTCACGTCGGCTACGCTCCCCATCGGCATCGGGCTCAGCTCCTCCGCCGCTTTTTCCGTTCTCATTGCCCGCATTCTGAATGTGCTTTACAACGGCGGGAACGTGGAAGATGTTGTCCTTGCCCGCGCGGCGCATACTGCGGAAAAGGTCCACTTCGGCAAGCCGAGCGGCGTGACCAGCCAGCTCGTCTGCGCCCTCGGCCACACGGTTTACATAGACCTGAAGACCGGTGAGATCGAGCGCATCGAAGGTGACTTTGCCGAGATGGGCCTTGCCATGTGTCTGGTGGCAACCGGCGGAACTCATGACGGTCTGAACACTTCTTATGCCAGAATTCCGGCCGACATGAAGTATATTGCCAATCTCTTTGACGAAGGGGTTCTGGCGGATGTTGATCCGGAAGAATTCCGCGCCAAAGGCTGGGATTCTGCCAACCGCCCAGTCCGCCGCGCCATGCACTTCTTTAATGAAAATGAACGGGTCCCGAAAATGCGGGATGCGTTAAAGGCACGTGACGGTGAAACCTATCTGCGCCTGATGAATGAATCCGGGCGTTCCTCAGAGGAACTGCTGAACAATATTGTCACGAGCACAACCGATGACACCCGCCTTCTGGAAGGCCTGGAAGAAAGCGCCCGCCTTTTGGAAGGCAGAGGCGCCTGGCGCGTCCACGGCGGAGGCTTTGCCGGTTGCGTGCAGGCGTTGATGCCGCAGGATTATTACCCCGTTTACCGCAGCGATATGGAAAGACGCTTCGGGCCGGGAAGCTGCATTCCCATTCACCTGATCTGAGGGACAGCACCATGAGCCCTGAGATGAACTACTGCATGCAGTGCGGTACCCGCCTGCACCTTCGGCACCATGAGACGGAGGGTGAGGTGCCCTACTGCGACAGCTGTGCGGAATTTCGATATCCGGTCTTCAATACGGCGGTCAGCATGCTGGTGATGAATGAAAAAAAGGACCGCATCATCCTGATACAGCAGTACGGTAAGCCCAGCTACGTTCTGGTGGCAGGCTATGTCAACAAAGGAGAGGACGCTGAACATGCCGCTGCCCGTGAGGTCGCGGAAGAGCTTGGCATGGAGGTTAGCTCCGTCTCCTTCAACCACAGCCGGTATTATCCCCGCAGCAACACCCTGATGCTGAACTTTACCGTCACCGTTCCGGAAGAGGACGCCCACCCCAATGAAGAGGTGGACAGCTGGCGCTGGTTCAGCCCGGAAGAAGCCAGAGAGAACATCCGTCACGGCAGTCTGGCCGAAGCTTTTCTGGACGGGTATCTGGACGGAGGGGACTATCACTTCCCTGCTCTGTGAGGCTCCCGGCGCTGCAGAAAGCCTGCTGCCACATTCCAACCCGCAAACCGCATCGCTTTGCAAACTGCACGGAATAAACAACCACCTCCCCATGGGCTGATCCGCCCGTTGGGAAGATGGTTGTTCTGCTATCCGGCAACGGCAGTTCAGTCCGCCTGCTTCACGGGGCGGAGGACCATTGCCGTCCGCGGCGGCAGGCAGAGGCGGAGCGCCGGATCCCTGCGTCCCGGGACGCTGGCAGGATAGCGCATGTGGGCAATATTGCCGAAGCCGCCGTACTCCGGGTCGTCGCTGGTCATAAGCACTTCGTGGTCTCTCCCCGTGCTCACGGGGATGACATAGTCCGAACGGGTGTGCACCGGGTCAAAGTTGAAAACAAAGAGGAGCCCCGCCCGCTCATAGGCCAGCATGTGGTCATCGCAGTGGATGAGCTTCAGGTCGATTTTCCCCTGGCCGAGCAGATCATGCCTGCGCGCCAGGTGAATCATGTCGCGGTCAAAGGCATTCAGCAGGCTGTACTTGAGGTAACCGTTCTCTACCAGGCTCCACTGCCGGCGGCAGTAATGAAAACTCCAGCCGTTGCCTTCCCGGGGAAAGTCGATCCACTCGGGGTGGCCGAACTCGTTGCCCATGAAGTTCAGGTAGCCGTTTCCGCCGGCGGACATGGTGAGCAGCCGCAGCATCTTATGCAGGGCAATGGCGCGGTCAATTACCTCGTTATGGCAGATGCGGTCCATATCGGTGTACATGTGCGCATCGGCCAGGCGGAAGATGACCGTCTTGTCGCCGACGAGGGCCTGGTCATGGCTCTCCACATAGGCGATGGTAGCCGCCATGCGGGCTGTGAGCTCATGCCAGATGTCGTCCAGGTTCCAGTCCTCATCCCGGTGGTCCCGGATGAGGCGGATCCACATGTCCGGCAGGCCCATGGCGAGCCGGTAATCAAAGCCGATGCCGCCGTCCTCCACCTTATAGCACACGCCCGGCATACCGGACATGTCCTCCGCAATGGTGATGGCATGGGGGGTTACCTCACGGATCAGAGCGTTCGCCAGCTGCAGATAGGTCACGGCTTCGGTGTCGGTGTTCATGGAGAAATACATTTTCAGGTCGTTAAAGGCCGAGCCCATGGCGTGATCCCGGTAGAGCATGCTGGTGACCCCGTCAAAACGGAAACCGTCGAAGTGGTATTCCGTCAGCCAGAACTTCAGGTTGGAGAGGAGAAAGTGCAGCACTTCGGTCTTTCCGTAGTTGAAGCACTTGGTTCCCCAGGAGGGGTGGTCGCCCATGGGGCCTTCATGGAAGAACTGGTATTCCGTTCCGTCAAAGCAGTTGATACCCTCGACGGTATTCTTCACGGCATGGGAGTGCACCACGTCCAGCAGCACGGCGATGCCCATCTCATGGGCGCGGTTCACCAGGTACTTCAGATCTTCCGGATAGCCAAACCAGCTGGAGGCCGCGAAGAAGTTCGACACCTGATACCCGAAGGAACCGTAATAAGGGTGCTGCATGATCGCCATGAGCTGAATGGTGTTATACCCGAGATCCCTGATGCGCGGCAGAACCAGATCGGCAAACTCGCGGTAGGTGCCGATGCGGTACTCCTCGGTCGCCATGCCCACATGGGCCT
>CAZBXX010000127.1:0-6819 GCA_964495965.1 uncultured Oscillospiraceae bacterium
TCAGCAGCAGGCCCTGGGAGGCCGTATAGGTGGTGGTCAGGGCACCGGCGTTCAGGGAGCCGTGCACGGCGCCGGCAGCGCCGGACTCCGCCTGCATCTCCTGCACCTTGACCGTGCTGCCGAACACGTTCTTCCGGCCCGCGGCGGACCACTGGTCCACATAGTCGGCCATCGGGCTGGACGGGGTGATGGGATAGATTGCCGCAACTTCGGTAAACGCGTAGGATACATGGGCGGCAGCATTGTTACCGTCCATGGTTTTGAAGTGTCTCTGCATGTCTAAGATCATCTCCAGTTCAATAGATTCAGTTTCGGGCAGCCTGTCTGCAGAGCGCTGCCCGCATACTGAGCTATTGTATCATTTTTCCTTTGAAATGTAAACAGGCAGAGCTGCGAAATTGCAATAAATTTGTCACAAATCTCACATGGCTTCCGCAGCCTTTGTGCATGTTGCAGCAGTTTCCGCTTTTCCGGCAAACCGAAATTTCACTTGTAGTTTGATTCGCCCTGTATTATAATAGAGTGATTGATTCTATGCCCGGAATCGGTCAGTTCTCGGAAAGGAGTACAGAGCATGATAAACATCACCAACGACAGCGGCAGCATCCGGATTTCCGATGATGTGTTCACCCTGCTGGCAGGCGACGCCGCGACCAGCTGCTTCGGTGTGAAGGGCATGGCCGGCCGCAGCAAGGATGGGGGCCCGCTTCAGCTTCTGCGCAGGGAATCCATGTCCAAAGGCGTGGTCGTGCATTACAATGATGATGACGACAGTATCAGCCTGGAGCTGCACATCGGTGTGGATCAGGGCGTCAATATGGCCGCGGTTTCGCGCAGCATCATCAAGGAAGTTTCTTATAAACTGCAGAATAACACCGGCGTTCCCGTGAAGGCCGTGGATGTATATATCGACACAATCATCGGATAAACCTTCTCCCCGGTTTATCCCCGGAGGTGCACTTTTGAAAGACTATATCGATGCCGCCGCCTTTAAGGAGATGATCCTGTGCGCGGACGCGGCACTCCACCGCAATATTCAGGCAATCAATGATTTAAACGTTTTCCCCGTGCCGGACGGCGATACCGGCACCAACATGGGGCTTACCATAGACAACGCCGCAGCCGAACTGCGCAAAAGGGATTTTGACAGTGTTTCCGCTGCCGCCGACTGTGTTGCAAAAGCCACGCTTCGCGGGGCGCGCGGTAATTCCGGCGTTATTCTCTCGCTTCTGTTCAATGGAATCTCCAAACGGCTGAAGGGCCTCGACACCGCCGGCGCCGAAGAATTCTCCGGCGCCATGAACGACGGCGTGCAGGCTGCCTACAAGGCCGTCATGAAGCCTGCTGAAGGCACCATTCTTACGGTTTCCAGACTGGCTTCCCACGCCGCCGCAAAGGCTGTGAAGAAAGGCGCCGACCTGGAAGCCGCACTGGCAGAAGCCATCCGCGCAGGTGAACTTGCCCTCGCCGACACGGTGAATCAGAATCCCGTGCTGAAAAAAGCCGGTGTGATCGACGCCGGCGGCAAGGGTTACATGGTGATCCTGCAGGCCATACTCGCTTCTCTCCGCGGAGAGATTTCTTCGCGCGATCCGGAAGACCGGGCCGGTGACGCTCAGAGCGCCGCAGCTTCTTCCGGTGAACTCGGATATGTCCCGCTCGAGAACTTCACCTTTACGTTTGACACCGTTTACGTGGTCTCGAAAACGGACCCGAATGTGGATCTGGAGCCTCTGCGGGACTTCCTTGCCGGCATTGGCGACTCGCTGGTGATCAGCGACGATGACGATGAATTTAAAGTTCACGTACATACGGATACGCCGGGCCTTGCCCTGACCGAGAGCCAGAAGTACGGCACCCTGGAGCTAGCGAAAATCGAAAACATGTGGACGCAGGCGCAGCAGCTGAAAGCCGGCAAGCATGAGCAGTCTACGGATGATCTGGAAGAAATTGACCGTCAGCTGGAACAGCTGAAAAAAGAAGGAAAAGACGGTCTTGTTTCAACCGGAAAAGAACACATGGGGACTCCCGCAGCAGTTCCCGGGGCAGCCGGAGAAGATGGTGCGGGGAGCGAAGTCCCGGTTTCGGAAGAACCGGAAGATGTGGATATGCCCCCTGAAAAAGACTACGGCATTGTCGCCGTCTGCGCGGGCGAGGGTATGGCAAACCTCTTCCGCGAACTCGGCGCCGACAACATCGTCACCGGCGGTCAGACCATGAATCCGTCCACAGATGACATTCTGAAGGCTGTCCAGAATACCCCTGCCGCAACGGTCTTCGTCTTCCCCAACAACAAGAACATCATCATGGCCGCCGAGCAGTGTGTCGGCCTCACCAAAAAGCACGTCATTGTGATGCCTTCGCGCACGGTGCCGCAGGGGATCAGCGCTCTGCTGAACTTTGATCCCAACGAGCCGGAGGAAAGCCTGGTCGGCGCCATGGGCGAGGCCATGGGAAATGTCCACACCGCCATGGTGACGTATGCCGCGCGCGACTCGGTCTTTGGCGGCCAGAACATCCACGCCGGGGAATATCTGGCCCTGCTGGACGGCAGCCTGATTGGCAGCTATACCAACATCAAAACGCTGTTCAAGGAACTCAGCTGGGCACTGGATGACTTTCACCCGGAGTTCATCACCATTTATTACGGTGAAGACGTCACGGAGGCGGATGCTGCAGCTGCTTCGGAAACGATTGTCGGCAATTTCCCGGATTCTGAAGTCAATGTTGTGGACGGCGGACAGCCGGTCTACTATTACATGATCTCGGCGGAATAAAAAGATAAGAGGCTGATTCAACATGATCGTTCTGCGCGTTTTGAAAAAAATCTTTCTGCTGGCCTGGGCGGTCTTCCTGCTGCTCTGCTGCCATTCCTGGCTGATGGCGCACAACTCCGGGCTTTCTGCCGCGGTGCCCGCTGCGGCGGCTGACGGAAACAGCCCTGTCCCGCAGGCTTCGTTTTCCGCCCCCAAAGCCAATGAAGTCGCCCTCTCTTCCGGCAACTTTGCCAAGGATTCGGAATCGCTGACTGCGGCAGTCACGGCAGCCGACATTCCGCTGCTGGATTCCTTCACGGCTCTGCGCTCGGCCGATTTTTCGGGCAGCACCTGCTACCCGGAGCTGATTGCCTGGGCCGAACAGCATCCGGACGTTGCGGTTTCCTACACGGTTGCGCTGCCGGACGGGCAGGTGCTGCCGAACACGGCAGAGGCAGTTGACCTCTCCGGCATGGCGCCTGCCGATGCGGCAGAGACCGCGCGCCTGCTGAGCTTTCTGCCGAATATCCGCACCGTAGACCTGGGCACATCCGCCGGCGGCGCTTCCCTCAGCAGCGAGGATCTGGCAGCCTTTGCCGCCGCCTGCCCCAACGCCGCGCTGAACTACTCCCTGAGTTTCCTGGGCCAGCAGCTGGCGCTGACGGATACGGAAGTGGACTTCTCCTCTCTCAGTTCCACACAGGTTGCGGATGCAGTCTCCGTCCTGCGGGGCATGAATCAGGTTTCCCTGATCCGTCTGGGGGATGAAAGCAGCGGCCTCAGCTGGGATGACCTGGCGCAGCTTCATGAAGCCGCCCCGGCCGCCGTGCTGGACTACGGTTTCAGCCTATGGGGAGTCAATGCGAACCTCGCCGATGAAGATATCAGCTTCAGCCATATCAAGATGAATGATGAGGGCGCCGCGGTACGGAAGGTCCTCCCCCTGATGGTGAACCTGCAGAGCGTGGACATGGACAGCTGTGACGTCTCCAACGATGCCATGGCGCTCATCCGTGAGGAGAATCCCGGCGTCAATGTGGTGTGGCGCGTCTGGTTTGCCGGATACACCGTGCGCACGGATGTGGAACGCATTCTGGCCTCAAGCCAGGCCAGGGGCGGCAAGGTCACCGATGAAGACGCCCGGGTTCTGCAGTACTGCACGAAAGTGAAGTACCTAGACCTTGGCCATAACCAGGTTCTCACCGATATTTCCTTTGCCGCCAATATGCCGGAACTGGAAGTCGCCATCTTCGCCATCAATAACATCGAGGATATCTCCGCCCTGGCCAACTGCCCGAATCTGGAATACCTGGAAATTAACTCCACCAACGTCACTGACCTCACACCGCTTGCAAATGCCACAGCCCTGCGGCACCTGAACATCGGCCGGGTAGTTGCCTCCGGCGAGAATGACGGATCGGACGAAAAGCGTCCCCGCGTTACAGATATCTCTCCTCTCTTCGGCCTGACGGAGCTTCAGCGTCTGTACATTGGGGTCCTGACCGCCCCCGGCATCCCCAGGGAGCAGCTGGAAACCATGGCTAAGACCATGGGCCTGGACAGGGTAGATAACGAGGGCAACTACTGCGAGCCCAGGGTCTCGCCCGAAGGGCTGGATTATGACTACATCCGCATCAACGTCTCTTCCGGCGACCCGTCCCAGGGAACCTGGCGCACGGCTGGTTACCGCCCGTACTGGGTCTGGGCACAAGCCGTGGAGAACGGAGGGGTATATAATGACCCGCTGGACGACCGCTATCTGCTCCTGCGCGAGCAATTCGGCTACGACAATGCGGAGCAGAGTTACTCCCTGGCGAAGAATGACCCTCTGTACTGATCGGAGAATCATTTCATGAAGCACCGTTTTGGTTTTGCCCTGGGTATCCTGCTGCTCTGTGTTATTCTGCTGGCGGGTTGCGGCAGCATTTTCCCCGCACGTTCAACGCCCACGCCGGAGCCAACGCCCACGCCGACGCCCGCACCAACACCCACACCAACGCCCGAGCCGGTTTATGACCTAAACTTTACGGTCGGCGGGCAGCAGATTTCCGCCGGGATGACAGACCTGAATCTGACATCCGTCACCCCCGCCTCCGAGGAAATTGACCGCCTGATTTCGGTTCTGCCGGGGCTACCCTCGCTGAAGAGCATTGAGCTGCCGCTTGTGGACGCCGCAGCCCCAACCGTCAGCTGGGAGCAGATCCGTGCCATTCAGGAGACCGCCCCCGACATCACGTTTGACTACCGGTTTTCACTGTTCGGGCCAACCTTCCGGCTCACAAACAAGGTGCTGAACCTCAGCCATTATCCCGTTTCGGATTCCTCCCTGGTGCTGAAGGTCGCGCAGTGCATGCCGAACCTGCAGATCATCGATATGGATACCTGCGGCGTCCCGGACGAGGAGATGGCCGTTATCCGTGACGCCCTGCCGGAGGTTGAAGTCATCTGGCGCGTCTTTTTCGGCGACTCTTACAGCACCCGCACCAACGTGGATCGGCTGGTGATCTCCAACCCGGACCGCAGCACCTTCAAACTGACCGGGGAAGCCATGAGGCCTTTAAAGTACTGCACCGCGGTAAAATATCTGGATCTCGGGCATCTGACCTATCTGGACGACTGCAGCTTTGCAGCCTATATGCCCGACCTGGAGGTGCTGATCATCGCCATGACCGGCATAAAGGACATCTCTGCCCTGGCCAACTGCCCGAAGCTCAATTATCTGGAGTACCAGACCTCGGCCGCAAGTGACCTGGAACCGCTTTCCGGTCTGACCCGGCTGAAGGATCTGAACATCTGCTACGACCTGGCGTTGCGGGACATCCGGCCCCTGTACGGGCTGGATCTGGACCGGCTGTGGATTGGGAGCCTGACACCGATCCCGAAGGAACAGGTGGAAGAATATCAGCGGCTGCATCCCAACTGTACAATCAATACCACCACCGTCAACCCCACCGAGGAAGAGTGGCGGAAGCTGGAGGACGGCGCCTGGCCCCCGAACAGCGCCCCGCGGTACGAGCAGCTGTATAACGAGTTCCAGTACTACAACAACCCCGGCTGCTATGCCTACAACGATAACGACACTCTTTTCTGGTCCCGGTATCCGTATCCTTCGGAAGAAGAGTAACGGGGCAACCGGCAGCTCGGGCACAGAAATCAGCCCGCATCCTTTCGGATGCGGGCTGTCTAATTACGGTCTGATTTGAATTGTTCGCTTACTTGCCCATGTTCATCTGGGCAGCGACTTCAGCAGCGAAATCTTCCTGCTTCTTCTCAATGCCTTCGCCCTTCACGAAGTGCGCGGCATTGACAAACTTCACCTTGCCGCCGAGCTTCTTTGCGGCGTCGGCAATGTAGCCTTCCACGGAGCCGCTGAAGAGATCGGAGCGGACGAAGTCCTGCTGCAGCAGGCAGGTTTCCTTATAGAAGGCGTTGATCTTGCCGGCGGCAATCTTCTCCTTGATGGCGGCGGGCTTCGCGGCCATCTTCGGGTCGTTATCCATCAGGGCAACCTGCACGGCCAGCTCGTGATCCACATCTTCCTGCGGCACCAGGGTCTTGTCCCAGTACTTCGGATTCATGGCGGCAATCTGCATGGCAACGTTCTTACCGATTTCGGTGGCGTCAATGTCGCCTTCAACTGCCAGGTTCACCAGAACGCCGTGGGTGCCGCCGGCGTGGACAGAGGCCACGGTCACGGGTTCAGCCAAGCGGCCCACGCGGCGACTCTGAAGATTCTCGCCGATGGACATGACCTTCTCCGGCAGAATCTCGGCAACCGTGAGATCACGCTCGGGGTACTTGCACTGCAGCAGCGCATCCACATCAGCGGGATTATCGTTCATGACAACCTTGCAGATGTCCTTGACAAACTGCACGAAGGCCTCGCTCTTGGCACAGAAGTCCGTCTCGCAGTTCACCTCAACCAGGGCGGCAACGCCGCACTGAGAGCAGACATGGGCATATGCCATGCCCTCTGCCGCCACGCGGCCTGCCTTCTTGGCGGCCTTTGCCAGGCCCTTTTCACGCAGCCAGTCGACTGCCTTGTCCATATCACCGTCGGTCG
>CAZBXX010000128.1:0-6749 GCA_964495965.1 uncultured Oscillospiraceae bacterium
TGGTGACAGACAGCGTTGTCAACATCATCGGCACCGGAATTTTGCTGCTGGATGAGGTAGACATGAAGACTTCCGGTGAAGTGCAGCTGACCCAGACTACGGTCAACGGAACGACCGGCAGTGTCGCTGTGTTCTTGAAGGACAAAGAGGCGTCCGTACCCAACACCTATATTCTGAAAAACGGCAGTGTTCCCGGTCTCCTGGATGAGCAGTATAAGCTCCCCTCCGGAATCAACCTGGTGATGCCCTCCGGTACGAAGATCATCATGAACAGCGTTTCACAGGACGGGAAGGACAACGCCTCTCAGCTGACCGTCACCGCCGGATCCTCCCTGACGGTGGAGAGCGGCGCGACCGTTGAAACAAAGTCCACGACGGCAACCGAAGAAAACCAATGCGAAGTAAAGTACGGAGGAGATCCATCAAAAACTGCCACGCTTACAGAACTTACCCCTTCCATTAATCTGGAAGATGGGGGCAAACTGACCGTTAAGGGCACGCTGAGCGCTGAAAAGGCCACGGAGGGGTCCGGTCAGGCTGGCATGATTCAGATGGACGGAAAAACCCTGCTTGCAGAGTTGGGAGAAAAGACGACGGTCACATACACAGAACTGAAGGAAATTTTCCAAAAGCTCTATGGGGTCATGTTTGCTAATCCCACCTTTATCGTGGACGACAAGGTGTACGATGAAGGACATTCCAAAAATGAAGACGGGACGGACATCGAGATTGTTATCACTAGCTGGAGCAAAATCGATGGCGCTCCCTATACCGGTGCGGGGCTTGTATCAGCAGATACCAGTATCACCAGCAGCGCTATAATCGGCAAGTTTCCGACAGTGGGCGAGCCCACCACCATCCTCAGGGCCACCGCGGCGGAAACCGTTCCCTGGCGGGTCATCGTCACCGAGAATAAGGCCCGCGGGACCTGGACGCTTTCCGTCTGGTACGGCGATACGCAGATCTTCGACCTCGGCACCACCACCGTCCGCGCCCGCTTTGACTTTGACCTCCCGGATGACTGGGACGGGCAGCACATCTATGTTGTCTTTCTGGACAAGCAGAACAACCTCAGGGCCATCCCGGCGGTGTACAACCCCGTGACGCGCGAGCTGGTCTTCGACAGCAACCTGGTGGGCGAGTTTGTGGTGGTCCGCTTTGACTACCAGGGTGAGCTCTATTCCAAAGACTTCTATAACGAACTTGCCAAACTCGAGCAGGTTCAGCATCTGGTGGAGTTGAGTAAGGGGAAGTAATCTCACTCGCCCCTCTGAAAGAACTTGTCGAACATGTCAGACGTTTATGATCTCTATATCCTGTCTGTAAAGCCTGATGCGGAGACGGCCCGGCTCCTCGCCGGGAGTCTCCGTGCCTACAGGCTTTCGTCCCGGACTGCGCTTTCCGATCCGGGGCTGGATTACCGGCGGGTTTTGGTGGATACCGGCGAGGCCGCGCCGGATGACGACGCCAGGGAGCGGCTTCGAAACAGCCGCTTCCTGGCGCTGCTCTGTTCTCCCGGCGTGCGGGAGAATCCGGCGGTGATGGCGAAGCTGGACTTCTTCCGGGAGACTCATGGCGGCGAAGGTGTCATCCCCGTCCTGACGCGGGGCGAACCGGATGAGGTCTACCCCGCAAGCTTCTACCGGCAGACACTTGTCCGGCAGATTCTCCCTGACCTGAGCGTGACGGAGCGTGTGGATGTGATTGAGCCCGTGGCGGCGGACCTCCGTCCCGCGGCTTCCCGGCTGCGGCGGCGGGAGATGCTCCGTTACGAGACCGTCCGCATCGCGGCGCTGCTCCTGAATCTGCGTCCGGACGATCTTCAGCAGCGCCACCGGCAGCGCCGCCGGCGCGCCGTTGCCGCGGCGGTTGCCGTGGTGGCGGCGGTGAGCCTTGCGGCGGCGGGCATTTTCATCCGTCTCGGTCTCATTGCCCGGGACGAGGGCCGTATTGCCGAAGAGCAGGCCCGGCTCAGCGTCGGGATCGCCCGCCGCACCGTTGAGGAGCTCCCCGCGGAGTTCGCCGGGAACGACATGGCCCTCGCCTTTGTGGAGGAAGCGACGGAAAAGGCGCGTTCGGAGCTGGAACAGATCGGCCTCGGGGGCGAGCTGGATTCTGCCCCGGACGGGGACTCTCCTTCGCAGCCGGAGAGAGGGGGCTGACGATGGAGGAGAGAAGGCAGGACTTTACCTATGATGTCTTCTTCAGCTACCGGCACCGTCCGCTGGATTCGGAAATCACCCAGAAGACTTTTAACCTTCTGGAGAGCTACCGTCTCCCGAAGCCCCTGCGGGAGCAGGGCTTCCCGGAGATTCACCGTGCCTTCCGCGACACCGAGGAGCTCCCTGTCAGCCGCATTCTGACCGAGAGCATAGACGCCGCGCTCCACTCGGCCAACTGCCTGATCGTGGTCTGCTCAACCGACACCCCTTCCTCTGCGTGGATTGACCGCGAGGTCGGCATCTTCATTGAGCTCGGCCGGGCGGACCGGATCTATCCTCTCCTCATCTCCGGGGACGCGGAGCAGTCCTTCCCGCCGTCGCTGAAGCTCATACCAGACATCATGGACCGGGTGATGGACATCCGTGTACCGGGCAGCCCGGTCAGGAAGATGATGGCCAAAGCCGATACGGAGATCCTGAAGGCCGTTTCCGGCGTTACCGGCTGCCGCTATGAGGATCTGCTGCGGGAGCACCAGATCCGCCGGAACTCCCGCCTGATCGCCCGGGGCGCCGGTGCCACAGCAACTTTTCTGGCGGTTCTGGCGGTCTCGTTCGGCCTGATGCGTTTGGCGCAAAATTACCGCGACGCCGCGGCCGAACGCGAGCGGGCCTCCATGAACATGCTCAGTGAGCTCACCTATGAGCTGCCTGCCCGCCTGACCGCGGTGCCGGACGCCTACGGCCACATTTCCGGCATCCTCAGCTGCAACACGGAAGACATCATTGCCATTGTGCGGCTTTCGCAGCACAGGGAGGCTGTCGAGTTTGAGGAAGCCTCAAACTTTGAGAAGCTCGCGACCGCCCGGGGCGTGCTGGGGCAGTATGAGGAAGCCCTGCAGGCCCAGGAAACTGCCGTCGGTCTTTACCGTTCTCTGGTCAACGCCGGGGTGGACGGCAGCCTGGAGGAGCTGGCGTCTTCCTGCAACAACCGGGGCCGGCTGCTGCATCTGGCCGGACGCTACGCCGAGGCGGGCGAGGCCTACGCAGAGGCAATCGCCCTCTATGCCGGGGCGACCAGCCCCAGCCGGAGCGAGCTTGCGACCTTCATCACCAACGCCGGGGCCAACCTGGCTTCGTCAGGGGATCTCGCCGGGGCGGCACAGCGGTATGAGGAGGCGCTGACCCTGCTGGGCGGGGCGCAGAATACATGGGAAGCCGTGAAGGCCGCTGCCGGCGCCAACTACAACTACGGCATCATTCTGTATCAGGTCGGCCGCTATTCCGAGGCGGAAGACCGCCTGAGGCAGGCCTACAGCTTCTATGACAGCATGCTGGAGCAGTCGCAGTCCATGGCGGATCCGCACAGCTTTGTTCAGACGGTTTCCGCTCTGGCTCTTTGCCTTGCGGACGAAGGGCGCTTCCGGGAGGCCGACGGCCTGTATGCCCGGGCGATTCAGACGGCTCTGGCCCAGGCCTCCGGCGCTGCCAGTGCGGAGGGCGCGGTCCTCAGCCTCTATGATCAGCTCGAGTCGCAGAAGAACCTTGCCTATCTCTTCAACAACCGCGGGCTCCTTCTGAACATGCAGGCGGATTACCGGACCGCGGATACCTACTATCTTCGCGCATCGGAGATTTACCGCGGCATCAGCGAACGCACCGCTTCACCCTCCGACGCGGCGGTATATGCCGTCACCATGCTGAACGTGGGGGAGAATGCCTTCAAAGCCGGTGAGTATAAGCATTCCCGGGAGGCTTTTGAAGCGGGGCTTCAAGCTTATGGCCCGGTCTGCGAGATGCTGGGGAGCAGCGAAACGGCGCAGTATTACGCCTGGCTCTCCTATTATGAGCTGGTGCACCTGCGCGATCCGCAGGCGGCGTTGGAGGCGGGGCTGAAAGGATATGAGCTGCAGCCGAATGCGGTGCTGGCAAACATCAACCTCTCCTACGCTCTGCTGTACTGCGGCTATGAGGATGACTGTGACACCCTGATCCGTTCCGTTGCCGCCCTGGGAGAAGGCCAGATTCAGAACATCCGTCTGGACCTGGATGCGCAGGAGCGCGCCGGGCTGTCTTCCGGGCATATCCCCGTTCTCCGGCAACTGCTGGATGAGGCCGAGGCCTCCTTGTCCTCCGGCAGCGAAGTCCTGAGTTTTTAACGGTCACTGCGAACCGCTGACCGATGAACGAACATATACATTATTACTTATTACGCAATAACGCAAGGAGGAACAGCAGTATGAAAGTTACCAAACGCAACGGCAACGTGGTCATGTACGACGATGAAAAGGTCGCCACCAGTATTGTCTGGGCAAACGGCCGCACCCCGGAAGAGACCATCACCATCAAGATGGCAAAACGCATTGCCGATGAAGTCTTCCGCCGCCTGACGAGCGAGAAGGACATCATCAGCACCGCGGAAATCCGTGACTGCGTCTGCCAGGTCCTGAATGAAATGGGCTATCCCCTTACTGCCGAGCACTATCTGGACAAGTAAGCAGGAGAAGGGACGGCTTTTCACGGGGCCGGTTCCCATGCCGGGATAGACGGGACAGAATACAACAGAATCAGCGGAACAGGATCTGACGGGAGTCTTCGGTAAGGCTTCCCGTCAGATTTTGTTTTGCCTCCGCCGCGCCGTTCCAGGCTGCATCCGACACCGGCTTTCAGAAAGTCTGGTCAGAGGCGGAAAAGTGTATAAAACCACAAAATATTGAGGTTTTTCTACGCCTGTTTCACTAAATATTAAGACTTCCGTTCTTGAATTCAGCAGGGAAATGGAGTAAAATACATACTCCCTGAGTGATGGAAGGATGTCGCGATGAACAGCAAGGAAAACACAGGCTTCATGACAAAAGTGGCGACCGTGATTGTCGACCGGCGGAACGTGCTGATTGCGCTGTTTCTGGCGGCCGCGGCTTTCTGCGCCATTTCGCGCAACTGGGTTGAGGTCAATGACAGCATCACGGACTATCTGGCCGAGGATACCGAAACCCGGCAGGGCCTGGAGCTCATGGAGCGGGAGTTTACCACCTACAGCACCGCCAGCGTCATGGTTCAGAATGTGAGCTATGAACAGGCCCTGCTCCTCAGCGAGCAGCTGGCCCGGGTGGATGGCGTCCGGCAGGTGGACTTTGACGAGACCCCCTCCCACTACGCCTCCGCCTCGGCGCTGTTCTCCCTGACCTTTGACGGGACGGACGATGATGAGGTCAGCATTGATGCCCTGCGGGAGGTAAAAGATCTGCTCGCACCCTACGACCTCCATGTCTCCAGCAATGTCGGCAACCCTCTGAAAGAGATTATCGACCGCGAGATGCTCATTGTGGACATTATTGCCGTGGTTATTATCATCATGGTCCTGCTTATCACCTCCCAGACCTATGCCGAGATCCCGGTTCTGCTGCTCACTTTCGGCAGCGCAGCCCTCCTGAACATGGGCACGAACTTCCTGATGGGGGAGATCTCCTTTGTTACCGACTCCATCGCCATTGTTCTCCAGCTGGCCCTGGCCATCGACTATGCCATCATCCTCTGTCACCGCTTCACCGACGAGCGTGAGGATAAGCCCGCCCGGGAGGCGGCCATTGCCGCCCTCAGCAAGGCCATTCCGGAGATTTCCGCCAGCAGTCTGACCACCATATCCGGTCTGCTGGCGCTGACCTTTATGCAGTTTAAGCTCGGCGGCGATATCGGCTCGGTTCTCATCAAGGCCATTTTCCTGAGCCTGGTTTCGGTCTTTTTGCTGATGCCGGGCCTCCTGGTCATCTTCTCTCCCTGGATGGACAGAACCCACCACCGGAACTTCGTGCCGAAGATCTCCTTCCTCGGCCGCTTCGCCTACAGCACCCGCTTTGTGATGCCGCTTCTCTTCATCGGGGTGGTCATCGGTGCGGCGGTGCTCTCCAACCGGGTGAACTATGTCTACTCCCAGGATTCCATCTCCTCCATCCGTAAAAATGAGTCCCAGATCTCCCGGGAACTCATCGAGGCCACGTTCGGCAATACGAACCAGATGGCCGTCGTCGTTCCGGCTGGGGATTATGACAGCGAGACAGAGCTGATTCAGGAGATCCGTGAGCTCCCGGCCACCGTCTCCGTCACCGGTCTTTCGGGCATTGAGGTAAAGGACGGCATTACCGTCACCGGTACCCTGACGCCCCGGGAGTTTTCGGAGATGGCGGGGCTGGATTATGACGTGGTCCGGGTGCTCTATTCCGGTTACGCCATGACCCAGGACGACTATGGCCAGATTGCCACGAACCTGGACAATTACGGGGTTCCGCTGCTGGACCTGATGGACTATCTCTTCGGCGAGCGGAAGGAGGTCTCCCTCAATCTTCCGCAGGAGACCGAGGAGCAGCTGGACGATCTGGAGGAAACCCTGAACGACGCCAAACGCCAGCTGAAAAGCGACGACTGGACCCGCATTGTGCTGGAACTGGATCTGCCGGTGGAGGGGGAGGAGAGCTATGCCTACCTGAACATCCTCCATGGGCTGATTGCCCGTTACTATGACCGGGGCTTTCTGGTCGGCGATACCACCAGCTGTTTTGACCTGCGTACCTCTTTCGAGCATGATAACCTCCT
>CAZBXX010000129.1:0-6715 GCA_964495965.1 uncultured Oscillospiraceae bacterium
ATCATTCCGGACCTCCAGTACAAAATTCTCCATATCAATTGCACGGTTTTCACAAAAAGAACATCGTCACCGTGACCCTGCAGGGCACCACCATTCCCCACGAAGTGATCGGGGCTTTCGGCGCCGGCCGTGTTCTTCTCAAGCCCGCCCCCGAAGGCACCGGCGTCATCGCCGGCGGTGCGGTCCGCGCTGTGGTGGAATGTGCCGGTATCCGGAACATCCGTACCAAGTGCCTTCGCACCAACAACCCCGCAAACGTAGTTGCCGCCACCATGGAAGGCCTCAAGTCTCTCCGTGATGCCGCCCAGGTTGCTGCGGTCCGCGGCAAGAACCCGGACGAAGTCCAGGCTTAAGGGAGGGTGCATCATGGCTAACTTGAAAATCAAACTCGTCAAGAGCCTGAACGGCCGTCTCGACAGTCACATTGCGACGGCGAAGTCCCTTGGCCTTCACAAGATCGGCAACGAAACCGTACAGCCCGACAATCCCCAGACCCGCGGCAAGATTGCCAAAATCGGCTACCTGCTGCAGGTGACCGAAGAATAAGGAGGGCGCAAGCATGCAAATTCACGAACTTTCTCCCATGCCCGGCTCCACCCATGTGGACAAGCGCAAGGGCAGAGGCCATGCCACCGGCAACGGCAAGACGGCAGGCCGCGGCCACAAGGGCCAGAAGGCCCGTTCCGGCGGCGGTACCCGCATCGGGTTCGAAGGCGGCCAGATGCCTCTGGCACGCCGTGTGCCGAAGCGCGGCTTCAACAATATTTTTGCCAAACCGCTCGAGGGCGTGAACGTTTCGGTTCTCGATCGCTTTGAAGATGGCGATGTCGTTGACGCAGGCGCTCTGCTGGCCAAAGGGATTCTTTCCAAATGCACCTACGGCGTCAAGTTCCTTGGTGAGGGTGAAGTGTCCAAAAAGCTTACGGTAAAGGCTGCTGCTTTCTCCGCCTCCGCGAAAGAGAAGATCGAAGCGGCCGGCGGAAAGGCAGAGGTGGTCTAAGTGCTTCAGACCCTTCGGAATGCCTGGAAAATTGAAGAGCTCCGCAAGAAGATTCTCTTCACTCTGCTGATTGTTCTGCTCTACCGCCTCGGCAATGCCGTCCCGGTGCCCTACGTCAACGTGACGGCACTGAAGTATTACTTTGACCAGCTGCAGAATACGGTGCTGGGCCTCTATAACATGATGTCCGGCGGCGCGTTCTCCTCGGCTACGATTTTCGCTCTGAGCATTCAGCCCTACATCAATGCCAGCATTATCATTCAGCTGCTGACCATTGCGATTCCCGCTCTTGAGAGAATGAGCAAGGAAGAGGGCGAGGAAGGCCGCAAGAAGATTGCCTCCATCACCCGTTACGCAACGGTTGGTATCGGCCTGCTGATGGGCTTCGCCTATTACATGCTGATGCGCAACAACAACCTTCTGGCTTCCGGAACCGAGAATAATATCTGGGTTGCCATCGTGGTAATCCTGACCTTTACTTCCGGCTCCGCGCTGATCATGTGGCTGGGTGAGCAGATCACCGAGTTCGGCGTAGGCAACGGCATTTCCATTATCCTCTTTGCCAGCATCGTCTCCAGGCTGCCCCGCAGCATCATGCAGACCATTTCCGGTGTTGCGAGCGATGCCGCCGACTCCCTGAAGTGGTGGCAGGCGATCCTGGTTTATCTGGGTGCCCTGGCGATCATTGTTCTGATTGTCCTTGTCAACGATGCCGAACGCCGTATCCCCGTGCAGTATGCCAAGCGCGTGGTCGGCCGCAAGATGTACGGCGGTCAGAGCACGTACCTTCCCATGAAGGTCAACATGTCCGGCGTTATGCCCATCATCTTTGCCCAGTCCATTGCCTCCCTTCCTGCAACCATCGCGGCTCTGACCGGTGCAAGGAGTGACGGCTGGTTCATGCGCCTCTTTGACACGACCTCCGTTGCATATGCGCTGATCTACTTCCTGCTGATTCTCTTCTTCGCGTATTTCTACTCCACCATTCAGTTTAACCCTGTGGAAGTGGCCAACAACCTGAAGAAGAACGGCGGATACATCCCGGGCTTCCGTCCCGGCAAGCCCACCAGCGAGTTCATCGCAAAGGTTCTGAACAAGATCACTCTGTTCGGCGCCATCTATCTCGGCATTATCGCCTGCGTGCCGATTCTGGTTTCCCATTTCTCCTCGGCTGCGTCCCTCGCGGGTCTGAGCCTTGGCGGAACCTCCGTGATCATCGCAGTCGGCGTCGCGCTGGAAACCGTCCGTGCCCTCGAGGCCCAGATGATGATGCGCAACTACAAGGGCTTCCTGTCCTGAGGCGGCTCTGTCGAGTGTGAGGGTACCGGCATGAAGATGATTCTGCTTGGCGCGCCGGGTGCCGGAAAGGGCACCCAGGCCGAAATTCTCAGCAAACTTCTGAATATCCCCACCATTTCCACGGGGAACATTCTGCGCGCGGCCATGAAGGCTGGCACACCGGTTGGTCTGCAGGCGAAAGCTTATGTGGAAGCCGGCAAGCTGGTTCCGGACGATGTGATTATCGGCATTATCCGTGAGCGCCTTGCCGAACCGGACTGTGAAGCCGGATACATCCTGGACGGCGTTCCCCGGACCATCCCGCAGGCCGAGGCCATGGAAGCCCTTGGCATCGATGTGGATACCGCTCTTTCCCTTGAGGTGGAAGACGCTGTCATTGTCGAGCGCATGGGCGGCCGCCGGACCTGCAGGGCCTGCGGCGGGACCTTCCACGTGGTGAACAATCCCCCGGAAGTGGAAGGCGTCTGCGATCTGTGCGGCGGAGAGCTCAGCATCCGCAAGGATGACGCGCCCGAAACCGTGCGTGCCCGTCTCGAAACCTACCATCGTGAGACGGAGCCTCTGAAGGCTTTCTACGAATCCAGGGGCAAGCTGATCTGTGTGGAGAATCAGCCGGGCATCGAGGCAACCACCGCGGCAATCCGCGATGTTCTGAAGGTCTGAAATGTCCGAAACCATCCACATTAAATCCCCCCATGAAATTGAGATCATGCGTCAGGCCGCGCGCATCGCGGCCGGCGCACGGTCCATGGGCCGGCAGGCGGTTCAGGCAGGGTATACCACCCGCCAGATTGACCGCGCTGTTCATGAGTACATTGTCAAAAACGGCGCCACTCCAAGCTGCCTCGGTTATGAGGGCTTTCCGGCTGCCACCTGTGTCTCGGTGAATGAGGAAGTCATTCACGGGATTCCGTCCAGAAAGCGGGTCGTCCGCAGCGGCGACATTGTCTCGGTTGATCTCTGCGCCACCTACAGGGGCTTTGTCGGCGACTGTGCCGGCACCTACGCCTGCGGGGAAGTCAGTGAAGAGGCGCAGAAGCTCATCCGTGTGACGCGCGAAGCCTTTTTTGAAGCACTGCATTACGCACGGCCGGGTTACCGGATTTTCGATATCGGCGGCGCGGTTCAGGCGTATGTGGAGAGCAACGGCTTTTCTGTAGTACGGGATTTTGTCGGCCACGGTATCGGCCGCGGCATGCATGAGGCGCCGGAGGTACCGAATTACCGGCCGGAGAAGGGCAGCGGCATTCGCAGCGGCAATCCCCGCCTGGTGAAGGGAATGACCATCTGCATCGAACCGATGGTCTGCGCCGGTGACTGGCATGTTGAAATCCTGAAGGACGGATGGACTGTCGTTTCGGCAGACCGCTCCCTGACCGCGCATTATGAGAATACGGTCCTCATCACGGATGGGGAACCCGAAATTCTTACGATGGCAGACGATCTGATGGCCTGAAGGCCCTGTGAATGAGGAGGATATAACACCTTGGCGAAAGACGATGTAATCGAACTTGAGGGCACGGTTGTAGAATCCCTGCCCAATACCATGTTCCAGGTTGATATTGGCAACGGTCATATTATCCTGGCGCACATCTCCGGAAAGCTCCGGATGAACTTTATCCGCATTCTTCCCGGTGACAAGGTTACGGTTCAGATGAGTCCCTATGATCTGACCCGCGGCCGCATTACCTGGAGAAGCAAATAAAACCTTTGTGCCGTCCGGCGTCACAAAAACCTTACCCGTCACGGTGAGGCGGTGCGCTGACGCACGGCCGGTACTGGTGTGGCAATCCGTGAAAGGAGAAATCCAATGAAAGTCAGACCTTCTGTCAAGCCCATGTGTGAAAAATGCAAAATCATCAAGCGCAAGGGCAAAGTGATGGTCATCTGCGAAAACCCGAAGCACAAGCAGCGCCAGGGCTGAGCTGACCTTCACACAGGCAACCGAACCCCTTCCCCGGACAGCGGGGCTGTCCACCCACAAAACCATCATCAACCCGCATGGGCTCCGGGAGCTCCCTCCGGCGGGATTAAGCGTCCCGGAGGATCGCAGTCTGGTATGATGGCTGCCCGATTGCGGGAACAAAAAAGAAAGGATGAACGAATATGGCACGTATAGCCGGCGTTGACCTGCCCAAAGACAAACGGATTGAAATCGCTTTAACCTATGTCTACGGGATCGGGAGAACCAGCGCAACAAAAATTCTGGAAGCGACGGGAATCAATCCCGATACCCGTGTGAAGGATCTTACCGACGAGGAAGAATCCAAACTGCGTGAGTGCATTGATCACGGTTACATTGTGGAAGGTGACCTGCGCCGTCAGACGGCGCTGGACATCAAGCGCCTGACGGAAATCGGCTGCTACCGCGGCCTTCGTCACCGCCGCGGCCTTCCGGTCCGCGGACAGCGCAGCAAGACCAATGCCCGTACCCGCAAGGGTCCGAAACGCACCATCGCCAACAAAAAGAAGTAAAGGAGGGATATGAGTCATGGCAGCAAACAACAACAAGAAGAAAGTCCGCACCCGCCGCAGAGAGCGTAAGAACATTGAAAAGGGCCAGGTTCATATCAGCTCTTCCTTCAATAACACCATGGTAACCTGCACCGATACTGCCGGCAACGCCATCAGTTGGGCGTCCGCAGGCGGCCTCGGGTTCCGTGGCAGCAAGAAGTCGACCCCCTTTGCCGCTCAGACCGCTGCTGAGACCGCCGCCCGTGCGGCCATGGAGCACGGCCTGAAGACAGTCGAGGTCTTTGTCAAGGGCCCCGGTTCCGGCCGTGAAGCAGCCATCCGCGCTCTGCAGACAGCCGGTCTCGAAGTGACGATGATCAAGGACGTTACCCCCATTCCTCACAATGGCTGCCGTCCTCCGAAACGTCGCCGCGTATAAGGGAAGGAGGAGACACAAATGGCAAAGAACAGAGAACCCATTGCAAAGCGCTGCAAGGCGCTTGGCATCAGCCCTGCTGTGATGGGCTATAATCACGATAATTCCCGCTCCTGGAGCGGCAAGGTTACCAACCGCAATGCCCAGACTCAGACCCGCCGCAAAAAGAGCGAATATGCTACCCAGCTTCAGGAGAAGCAGAAGGTCAAGTTCATCTACGGCGTACTGGAGAAGCAGTTCCTCGGCTATTATGAAAAGGCCGTCCGTATGCCCGGCAAGGCCGGCGACAACCTGCTGATTCAGCTTGAGAGCCGTTTGGATAACGTTGTCTTCCGCCTCGGCTATGCGGCAACCCGCCGTGAAGCCCGCCAGCTGGTGAACCACGGCCACTTCACCGTCAACGGCAAAAAGGTCAACATCCCCAGCTACCAGGTCAAGCCCGGTATGGTCATCGCACTGAAGGAAGCTTCCCGCAAGATTGAGCGCTTCCGCCTGAATGTCGAGGCCAACCAGAGCGTTGTGATTCCCAAGTGGCTTGAGTTTGACGCTGCCAACCTTGTCGGCAAGGTAATCGCCGCCCCCACCAGAGAGGACATTGAATTCCCGATTGAAGAGCACCTCATCATCGAGTTGTACTCCAAGTAATTCAGACACCCTCGGTTCCCTGGCAAATCATCCGCGCACCCCCGGCCGCCCGACGGCCGGCGGGCAAAAATTGAAGGAGGGTAACTATGATAGAAATCAAAAAGCCGCGCATTGAGTGCATTGAAACCCCTGCGGACGTGGCCTACGGCAAGTATGTCATTGAACCGCTGGAGCGCGGCTACGGCACCACACTTGGAAACTCACTCCGTCGAGTCCTGCTCTCGTCCCTCCCCGGCATTGCCGTGACCAGCATCCGGATTGCCGGTGTCATGCATGAATTTTCAACCATTCCCGGCGTCAAGGAAGATGTCACTGAGATCGTCCTGAATGTCAAGAGCATCATTGCCAAGCTTCACTGCGAGGAGGCCCGCACGGTTTATCTGGAGGCTTCCGGTGAAGGCGTTGTGACGGCCGGCGACATTAAGCCCGATGCCGATGTCGAGATCCTCAATCCCGATCAGGTGATTGCGCACCTCGGTCCTGACGGCGCCCTGAGCATGGAGCTCACCATCGACCACGGCCGCGGCTATGTCTCCGCTGACCGCAACAAGAATGCCATGCAGCCCCTTGGGACCATCCCGGTTGACTCCATCTTTACCCCCGTCCTGAAGGTGAACTACTCGGTGGAAAACACCCGTGTCGGCAATCAGACCGACTTTGACAAGCTCACCGTTGAAATCTGGACGGACCGCACCATGGACGCCCGCGATGCGCTGTCACTGGGCGCAAAGATTCTGGTGGACCACTTCACGCTCTTCACCGATCTTTCCGAGAACATCTCCGAAAGCCCCACCGTGGTGGAGAAGGAAGAGAGCAAGCCGGATAACCTCATGGCCATCACCATTGAGGAGCTGGATCTCTCAGTGCGCAGCTTCAACTGC
>CAZBXX010000130.1:0-6477 GCA_964495965.1 uncultured Oscillospiraceae bacterium
CCCCATCTCGTTGATTTTCTCAAACAGCAGCATCAGTTCCAGGCTGCGCACCGGGTCCAGGTTGCCGGTGGGCTCGTCCGCCACGATCATGCGCGGGTTGTTCACCAGCGCGCGGGCAATGGCGACACGCTGCTGCTCGCCGCCGGAGAGTTCGTTGGGAAAGCGCTTTTCCCTGCCGTCCAGCCCGACCAGCTCCAGCACGTAGGGCACGCGCTTGGCGATGTTCTTGCCCTTGGCGCCCACCACGCGCATGGCAAAGGCCACGTTGTCGTAGACCGTCATGTTTTCGATGAGGCGGTAGTCCTGGAAGATCACCCCGAGGGTCCTGCGGACCTTCGAGAGCTTGCGCTGCTTGATCTTCATCATGTCAAAATCGTTGACAACAATCTCACCGGCGGTCGCGCGGACCTCGCCGGTGATGCATTTCATGAGGGTTGTCTTCCCCGAACCGGAAGGCCCGACCAGAAAGACAAATTCCCCTTCGTTAACCGTCAGGCTGACCCCGTCCAGCGCGACCGTGCCGCTGCTGTCGTAGATCTTTGTGACGTCCTGCATTTGTACCATAAAAACCTCCGATGCGGTGCCCCGCAGCGCCGGGCGCGGGCGGGGCCGGGTTCAGCATCAGTACTTCACGTTATTCAGCGAGTCCAGATACTGTTTTACCATCATGGCGACTTTGAACACAATCGCGTGGTCAAACTCCCGAAGATCAAGACCGGTGATTTTCTTGATTTTTTCAAGCCGGTATACTAACGTATTTCTGTGAACATACAATTTCCTTGATGTTTCGGAAACGTTAAGATTGTTCTCAAAGAAGCGGTTGATGGTTTCAAGCGTGTCCTCGTCCAGGGTTTCAATCGGGTTCTTTTTGAAAACCTCGTTGAGGAACATCTCACAGAGTGTTGTGGGAAGCTGATAGATAATCCGGCCGAGGCCGAGACTCTCGTAATGAATGATGGTCTTGTCGTTTTCGAAGACCCTGCCGACGTCAATGGCGACCTGGGCCTCCTTGTAGCGGTCTGCCAGCTCCCGCAGATGCTGGGCCTCGGTGCTGATGCCGATGACGGTGCGGATGCCGAGCTGCTCGTACAGGGCCTTCTCCACCCCGGCGGCAACCTCATGCAGCTCCGCGGAATCCGTATTCGGCCGGTCGGTGCGAACGACGACGATGTCCGCCTCATTGATGTTCAGGACAAAGTCATGCTGACGGTCCGGGAAGAGGCGACTGACAAGCTCCGAAGCCGCGACGTCGGAATTGGAAGTCTGCCGGATGAGGAAGACGGTGCGGGGTTCATCCGTGACGAAGTGAAGCTCTTTGGCGCGGACATAAACATCGCCGGGCAGAATATTGTCCGAGATGATGTTCTTGATAAAGGCCGCGCGGTTGTGCTTTTCCTCATAATTGGTAAGGGCCTCGTCAAAGGCGACGGCGGAAATGGAACAGACCGTCCGGGCGACGCCGTCCGTGCCGTCCACATAGGCGGCATAGCCGAGCGGGCCGCTTTCGGAAATCAGCTGAACAAAAACATGCCCCGCCGTCACAAGTTCATGCGTATCGGGGTTGAACTGCGCCGGGCGGTACTCCTCCTGCCGCGAACCGATGGTGGCAAGCTCGCTGCTGGCAATCACATAACCCTGTTCATCCACCACACCGAGGGTGCGGTCCAGGGAATCCTTCATCTGGATAATCACATTCTGAAAAATTCTGCTCGGCATACAGTACGCTCCAATCTGCCGGGGTTCCGGCCGGATGATTGCGGTTTGTTTATTTTGTAGAACAAAATGACAGGTCTGCGGCTGAGATTTTTTCTATCATAACTCTTCTTTGAGTAATTTTCAATAGAAAATGAGTCGAATTTTTGTGAATTTTTCCGAAGGTATTGAAAAAGTAGTCAAAAAAACCCTTAAAATTTTGCTGTTTTCCATCATTCTTGCCAGTGCTGAGGATTTGAACAGGATGCACAAACCAGACTGACCTCATCCTGATCCAGCTCCCGCCAGGTACCTGGCACCGAATCCGCCGGGAGCGAGAGGCCGCCCACCGAAAGCCGCCGGAGCGTGAGCACGGGCTTCCCCGCCGCCGCCAGCATCCGCCGCACCTGATGGTAGCGGCCCTCCTGCACGGTCACGAGGCAGGTATGCGGGGAGAGCAGCTGCAGCCCGGCGGGGAGACACTGCGTGCCGTCACGCAGGAGGACGCCCCGGGCGAAGAGGCGGACATCCGCCTCCGTAAGGGTGCCGTCCACCGTGGCGCGGTAGACTTTCGGCACGCCGCTCTTCGGAGAGATGACCCTGTGTGCGAAGTCCCCGTCATCCGTCAGCAGCAGCAGGCCGCTGGTGTCCTTGTCCAGGCGGCCGACCGGCATCAGGCCGGGGCTCCGCACTTCGGGCGGAAGCAGGTCCAGCACCGTGGGCTGACGCGGGTCCTTTGCGGCGGTAATCACGCCCACCGGTTTATCCAGCAACACATAGTGCTTTGCCCGGTAACGCAGCAGAGCGCCGTCCAGAAGGACGGTGTCATGCAGCTCGTCGATTTTCTGCTCCGGCAGTGCGGCCACAAGCCCGTTCACCGTGACTCTGCCGGCGCGCACGGCTTTGCCTGCGCGGCTGCGGCTGAGGCCGCCCACCGCGGTGAGAAAGCGGTCCAGCCTCATGCCAGGCGCTGCAGCTGAAGCAGCAGGGCATCGCGGCCGTCGCCCTTCACGGCGGAAAATGGAATCAGGACGGTATCCTCCTCCAGGGAAAGGGCTTCGCGGATGGCCTGCAGGCTGGGCTCCACTTCGCTTTTCTTCAGCTTGTCCAGCTTGTTGGCCACCACCAGGAAGCCGATGCCCGCGTCCCGGAAGGCCTGCGCCATATTGACGTCGCCCTCGGTGGGGCGGTGGCGGGCGTCCACGATCAGCACACCGAAGTCGCAGGCGTCAGGATCCCGGAAGAAGGCCTCCATCAGCCTTGCCCAGCGCTGCTTTTCCTCCGCCGAAACCCTGGCAAAGCCATAGCCGGGGAGGTCGACCAGATACAGGCGGCCGTCGACAAGAAAATAGTTCACGTGAACGGTCTTGCCCGGGGTCGCGCCGACCCGGGCAAGCTGTTTGCGGTTTAAGAGGCAGTTGATGACCGAGGATTTGCCCACGTTCGAGCGGCCGGCGAAGGCCACCTTGCGCGCGCTGCCGTGGATGAACTGCCCCGGCTGCGCGGCCGAGCGGACGAATTCCGCACGGTTCACATTCAGCGCTGTCATCTTCTCTCCCCTTTCAGCGGGAGCCGGCCGAAGGTGCAGAGGCTTCCGGCTTCGCGCCCTCTTCCGGTTCCACAGCAAAGACGATCGAAAGAACCTGATCGGCATGCTCCACCGGACAGAAGGCCAGCTTCTCACGGACCAGGGGGTCAATTTCCTGCAGGTCTGCCTCGTTCTCCTTCGGCAGAATTACCGTGCGCACGCCCGCCCGCAGGGCAGCCATGGTTTTTTCGCGCAGGCCGCCGATGGCAAGCACCCGGCCGCGCAGGCTGATCTCGCCGGTCATGGCGATGTCGGCCCGCACCGGCTTGCCGCTGAGCGCCGAAATCAGCGCGATACACATGGTAATGCCGGCGGAAGGGCCGTCCTTCGGGACGGCGGCCTCGGGAAAGTGAATGTGGATATCACGGTTCCGGTAGAACTCCGGATCGATGCCCAGAAGCTCGGCCCGGCTGCGGATGTAGGTGATGGCGGCCCTGGCCGATTCCTTCATCACATCGCCCAGGTTGCCCGTGAGCTCCACCTTGCCGGTGCCGGGCACGGCGGCCGTCTCCACATCCAGCACCTCGCCCCCGGCGGAGGTGTAGGCAAGGCCGCGGACCAGGCCGATGGTAGCCTCGTTGCGGCGCTCATCCGGCTTGAAGCGGACCGGGCCCAGGAGGCTTTCCAGCTTTTCCGGGCGCACCGTCAGGCTGCGGTAGCGGCCTTCGGCAATGGAGCTGGCGGCCTTGCGGCACAGGGCGGCGAGCTCGCGCTCCAGCTGGCGCACGCCGGATTCCCTGGTATACCCGCGCACCAGCGCGCGGACGGCGTCGTCGCTCAGCTTCAGCTGGTTTGCCTTCAGGCCGTGTTTACGGCGCTGCTTGGGCAGCAGGTGCCGCCGGGCGATCTGCAGCTTTTCCTCGTCGGTGTAGCTGGAGAGCTCAATGACTTCCATGCGGTCCAGCAGGGGCCGCGGAATGGTCTCGGTGGTGTTGGCGGTGGTGATGAAGAACACGTCGGACAGGTCAAAGGGGATCTCCAGAAAATGGTCCCGGAAGGTTCTGTTCTGCTCCGGGTCCAGGGCCTCCAGCAGTGCGGAGGAGGGGTCCCCGCGGTAGTCGGATCCCAGCTTGTCGATTTCATCCAGCACCATCAGCGGGTTGCAGGTTTTGGCCTGGATGATCCCGTTGATGATCCGCCCCGGCATGGAGCCGATGTAGGTTTTGCGGTGACCGCGGATCTCGGCCTCATCGTGGATGCCGCCGAGGGAAACCCGCACCAGGGAGCGCCCGGTCGCGCGGGCAATGCTCATGGCAATGCTGGTTTTGCCGGTGCCCGGAGGGCCGACCAGGCAGAGCATGCCGCCGCGCACGTCCGGCGCGAGGCTGCGCACCGCCAGGTATTCCAGAATCCGCTCCTTCACCTTTTCAAGGCCGTAGTGGTCCTCATCCAGCATTTTGCGGGCAAGGGAGAGGTCCCTCGCCTCTTCGCTGCGTTTGCCCCAGGGAAGTTCGAGGCAGGTATCCAGATAGGTACGCTGGACCGCGGCCTCCGATGAGCCGTAGGCCTGCTTGCGCAGGCGGCTGAGCTCCTTCTCCAGCTTCTCACGCACTTCGGCGGGGCAGTCCAGAGCGCGGATCTTTTCCGCGTAGTCGGCAAAGTCGTCCAGAGAGTCGTCCTCGCCCAGTTCCGCCTGGATGGCGCGCAGTTCCTCCCGCAGGAAGTATTCCCGCTGGTTTTCCATCATCTGTTCCTGCGCCTGGGTGGAGAGCTCCTGCTCAATCTTCAGGACCTGAACCTCATTGCGCAGCAACCGGTTCAGCAGCTGGAAGCGCCTGCCGGGATAGTCGCACTCCAGCACCTGCTGCCGCTCCTCCGGCGCCGCCTGAAGATTCTGGGCAATGAACCAGGCCACATAGTCGGTGTTCGGCTGGGAGAAGATCTGCAGGATCTGCGCGGGCGGCAGTTCATGCGTCAGCTCCAGATACTGCTGGAAGAGCTCCAGACAGCTGCGGACCATGGCTTCGCGGCGCACCTCGCTGAGGCGCTCGCGCCGGTCCTGCCGCTCGACAACCTGGGCGTATAGCACCCCGTCCGCCTCCGTGACGCTGACTGCGTCCGCGCGGAAGAGGCCCTCCACTATCATACGGCTGTAGCCGTGCTGCATCTGCCGCAGCAGCTGCCGCACACGGCAGACCGTGCCGACGGAATAGACGGCGGAGGGATCCGGGGCCTCGTCCTCCGGGTTCTTCTGCATGCTGAGGAAGATCAGATGGTCGCCCGAGGCGGCAAGGTCCGCCGCGCGCACCGAGGCCTCCCGCTCCATGTCAAAGGACAGGGTCATCTGCGGATAGACCAGCATGCCGCGCATGGCGATCATCGGCATGCCGACCGGCGCGACGGTATCCCGTTGTCTGTTTTCGATTTCGCTGCTCATTGTCTGTTTCCAATCTGAACGGCCGGGGCCGGCCCCGGCCGTTCTGTGTTAAAAGTTTCGATGGTGAGATCCCGGCGGTGATGCTCCGGGAATGTTGCGGTTATGCTCCGGTTATGCTCCGAGAGGGAACCCCCACCGCGTCAGCCGGCAAGATCCCCGCTGCGCAGAATCACCGGGGCGCCGCCCTCCCGCACGCTGTCCGCCGTGATCACGACGCGGAGGATGCCGGTGTCGGAGGGCACGGTGTACATGATATCCGTCATGACGGCTTCCAGGATGCTGCGCAGGCCCCTGGCGCCGATGTTGCGCTCGATGGCGCGGTCGGCAATGGCCTCCAGGGCTTCCTGCTCGAAGATGAGCTCCACCCCGTCCATTTTCATCAGGGCCTGATACTGCTTGGTCATGGCGTTCTTCGGCTCGGTCAGGATACGGACGAGGTCCTCACGGCTCAGGGAGTCCAGCGTGGCGACGACCGGCAGACGGCCGATGAGCTCCGGAATAATCCCGAACTTCAGCAGATCCTGCTGCTGAACCTGCCGGAAGAGCACGCCCAGGTCCTTCTCGTCGGCGGAGCCGATGTCCGCGCCGAAGCCCATGCTCTTCTTGCTGGTACGGCGGGCAATGATCTTGTCCAGACCGTCGAAGGCGCCGCCGCAGATGAAGAGAATGTTGGTGGTGTCCACCTGGATGAATTCCTGCTGCGGATGCTTGCGCCCGCCCTGCGGGGGCACGCTGGCGACTGTCCCCTCGACGATCTTAAGCAGCGCTTGCTGGACACCTTCGCCGGACACGTCGCGCGTGATCGACGCATTTTCCGATT
>CAZBXX010000131.1:0-6463 GCA_964495965.1 uncultured Oscillospiraceae bacterium
TTGGCCGGATAGAGGCCGAAGATCACGCCGATCAGGAAGCAGAACAGCACCGACAGGAACACGACCTTCCCCTGCAGATGGAAGGAGATGGAGGCGCTGGCCGTGATGGTGGAGATGATCTGCAGAATGCCCCAGGACACAAAAATGCCCAGCGCGCAGCCCAGCATGCACAGGACGACCGCCTCAATCAGAAACTGCACCAGAATCGACCGGCGGCTGGCCCCGATTGCCTTGCGGATGCCGATCTCCCGGGTGCGCTCGGTCACGGTGACCAGCATGATGTTCATGATGCCGATGCCGCCGACAATCAGGGAGATGGCGGCGATCCCGCCCAGCAGGATGTTCAGGAAGCTGCTGATGCGGCCCATGGCCTCCTCGATCATGTTCTGGGAGGAGATGGAGAAGGCGTCTTCGTCTTCGTCAAAGCGCTCCATCAGGATATCCTTCATCACGGTTTCGGCCTGGTCCAGCGTAAAGCCGTCGGCCGCCCCGATGTAGAAGGTGGAAATGCTGGAGCCGGTGTCCGTGGACAGCCGCACAAGCGAGGTATAGGGTATGTAGGCGGTCTTCATGCCGCCGGAGAGAATGGTCGCAAGGGATTCCTCCTGGTCTTCCAGCGTGCCCACAATGCGGTAGCGCACACCGTTGAGGGAGATCTCCTCGCCGATGCAGTCGGTATAGCCGATGAGATCCGTCGCCGTGCCTTCCGGCACCACGCAGACCCGGCTGTTGTTCTTCACATCGCTCTCGGCGATGAACCGGCCCTGGGTCAGCTGCATGGTCTGGATTTTATATTCGTCCGGCGTCACGCCGTAAACGTTGAAGCTGGCGCTTTCGGTGCCGTACTTGCCGGTTGCCGTGGTGGTGGCATAGGGGGCCACCGCCGCGATGCTGGGCTCTTCATCCACCCAGGTGTGCAGGTCGGCAAGCTTGACCGGCACGCCCTTGTCATCCGACACCGTCACCGTGAGCAGGCTGCTGCCCAGGCTGCTGACCTCGCTGGTGATGGAGTCGGTGGCGCTGTCCACCAGGCTCACCAGCACCACCAGGGCCATGACCCCGATGATGATGCCGAGCATCGTCAGCGCCGCGCGCAGTTTGTTCGCCCCGATGCTGCGGAGCGCCATTCGCAGTGACATCATTCCTCCGTCACCTCCGTCAGTTCCGTCAGCCGCCCGTCCAGAATGTGGACAATCCGCTTCGCCTGGCGGGCGATGTCGTTGTCATGGGTGATGAGGACGATGGTGTTGCCCTGGGCGTGAAGCTCCTGAAACAGCTGCAGGATCTCCCGGCTGGTCTTCGAGTCCAGGTTGCCGGTGGGCTCGTCCGCGAGAATCAGCGAGGGCCTTGTCACCAGCGCCCGCGCCACAGCCACGCGCTGCTGCTGCCCGCCGGAGAGCTCGGTGGGCAGATGCTTTGCGCGGTTCGTGAGCCCCACGCGCTCCAGCGCTTCCTTCACGCGCTGCTGCCGCTCCGCCCTTTTCACTTTCTGGTAGATCAGGGGCAGCTCCACGTTCTCCTCGGCCGAGAGCTTCGGGATCAGGTTGAAGCTCTGGAACACAAAACCGATTTTTCGGTTGCGGACCTCGGCCAGCTGGTTCTCGGAATAGGCCTCGATGGGGGTCCCGTCCAGCAGGTACTCCCCCGCGTCCGCCACGTCCAGGCAGCCGATGATGTTCATCAGCGTGGACTTGCCCGAGCCGGAAGGCCCGATAATGCTGACAAACTCGTGCGGCCGCACATGAAGGTTGGCGTGATCCAGCGCGTGGACGCGCTCGTCCCCGATCTGGTAGATTTTGGAAACGTCTCTCAGTTCAATCATTCCGCGGCGCTCCGTTCATCTCCGGCCCTGCCTGCGGTTGCCGCCCATCATGCCGGGGCCACCCATCATCATGAAGAAGTCGTTCTGCTCCTTCTCGGTGTAGTAGACCACCGTACCCTCTTCCAGGCCGCTGCGGATCTCGGCAAAGTCATCGTTGGAGATGCCCACTTCCACCGGCGTCATGCCGCCGAAGTGTTTGCCTTCCTCATCGTAGGCGGTGTAGACAAAGGAACCGCCCGCCGTCTTCTGGATGGCATCGGCCGGCACAATCAGGACGTTTTCCGTGCCCTCGATGTTGACAACCACGTCCGCCGTCATGCCGCTGAGCATCCCTGCCGTCTTGGCAAAGGTGACCTCGGCCGCATAGGTGGTGACGCCCGAGCTGCTGTTTGCGGCGCTGCGGTCCACCTCGGTGACGGTGCCGCTCATGGTCCGGTCGCTGACGGACTCGATGGTGATCTCCGCCGCCTGACCGCGCTCAAGGGAAAGAATGTCCGACTCATCCACATTGATGGTGACCTTCATGCTGACGTCCGGCGCCATAGTCACCACCGCCGTGCCTTCCACGTCGGCGGAGGTCTCCGTTGTGGTGGTTGCGGTCTGGGTGGTGCCCATGCCGTACATCATGGAGAACATGTCCATGCCCTGGCTGGTCTGGGCAGTACTGGTGGAAGAGGAAGTATCATCATTCTCGTCAAAGTCAATCTTCAGCACCGTGCCGGTGAAGGGCGCGCGCAGCGCCCCGCCCTGGTACAGGCCCAGCAGTTCCAGAAGGGTGTCTTCTTTCTCGCGGCGCTGCTTCAGGATGCTGTTGTAGCGGGCACTGTAGGCGGTGTCCTTCAGGTGGCAGACGGGGCTGTTGACGTAAATCTGCTGGTTCTCCTTTGCGCTGACGCTGGAGACCGTGCCGGAGAATCCGGTGATGCGGAACACGCTGTGGATATAGAGCGTGCCGCTGCCGAGTTCCTCACCCTCCTCGCTCAGGATGCGGACTTCCTCATCCAGCGCGGGGCCGTCGTCCGTCACCAGCACGGTGGCGGTGCCGCCCACATTCTTTTCAACGGTGCCCCTGATGGTGCTGCCGTCGGCCCTCTCGACCTTCACGGCGGTGCCGCCTGTCAGGCCGGCGTTTTCAAAATCCACAGCCATCTTTCCGTCCAGCGAAACCAGCGCCAGGGCGCCGTGCTCGACCATGCAGGCCGCCACGTCGTCCCCGGTCTTCACAAAGATGCGCTTGATCCGGCCTTCAGCGCCCGCCACAACGGCAGCGGTGGCCCGGTCGCCGGCAGCCGCCTGAAGGTCCTCGTCCAGAGCGTCAATCTCCTCCTGCACGGTGGCCATAGCGCTCAGCACCGTGGTCAGGTCCAGCGTGGCAATGACATCGCCCTCCTGCAGCTTGGCATTGGAGCGGACAAGCACCTCCTCCACCTCGACCCCGTCCGGGACGGTGATCACCTCGGTGTCCAGGTCCTCTATGATGCCGGAACCGCTGACGCGGGTGCTGATGCTGCCGTAAGCCGCGGCGTAGGTCTTCACCTCATCGCCCTCAACGGCCATGCTGGCCTCCACCCGTCGGCGCAGATTGTTCACCAGCAGCACGAGGGCGAGCACCACCACCCCCACAATCACCAGCACGGTGATCAGGCGGCGTATCCGTTTTTTCTTTTTTGATTTGTTCAGCGCGTCAAACAGCGCATCGTCTTTGCGTTGCAGTTCGTCCATGGGGTCCTCCTGCGGGAATGGTTTTCTCACACTTTATTACAGTTATAATCTTTGTTATCATACACTTGCGGGGGACTGAGTGCAACCGATAAAAGATTAATTTTTCGGTAACTTTCATATCGGTTTCCTCCCGGCCTTAACACGCATCAACTCTGCGAATATCTTCCCAATATCGTTTCAGATTACGTCGTTTTTTCATAAGTTCACTTCTATTTTACAGGTTTTCCGAAAAGCGCAAGATAACAAACTGCCTCTATTTCCAAAAAGCGCGCTCTGGCTTCACGCCCCCTGTTTCGACAGGTGCGCCTGTACTCTCAGATTCTCCCGGTTTTCCCGACGTTTTTCAGCATTTTTTCTGATTTTCCTCTTGACAATTCTGTTTTACATCTGTATACTGCGAATTGTAACAGATTAGTGACAATTTAGTTTAATCTTATAAACAAATCTTACCTGAGGAGATGCGTCATGAAAGAAACCTATGAAGTCCTGAAGATGGAAGTCATTTCCTTTGAATCGCAGATTGGAACAGAAGAGATCATCATTACCTCCGGTGATGAACCGCGCCCCGATAACCAGACCGGCCCATTCGTTGTGTCGGGCTGATCTTCCGCGGCGGGAATCTGTTATAAGATTTCTGATAATATATTGAAATCCCCCCCTTTTCCTCTTGACACGACATTCTTCTTTTTATATAATTATTGTATAGACATTTTTATTTTGTTTGTAAGTTTTTATTGCTGAATTATTGTGAAAAGGAGTATCAATCATGAAGGAAAAGTATGAGTCCATGAAAATCGAAGTCATCTCATTTGATCAGTCTATCAAGACTGATGATGGCCTTCCCCTCAACGGAACAACACAGGATTTTATGCTGAGGTCCGCTAACACAGGTACCGTTACACTCGCTCCAGAACAGTAGCAACAAATGGTCAAACGAAAGGATTGATAACCGTGAAAGAAACATATGAAGCCCTGAAAATGGAAGTTATCAGCTTTGATGCTGAGATTCTGACAATAGATGCCGGCGTGACTACGGCTTCCTCTGAAATTGATCAGGAACCGCGCCCGGCTTAACTAAGAATCGAATTTATTCCGGCCTAATGGCAGGTGGCTGCGGCTGCCTGCCTTTTTTGAGGCAGTACTGCGGAGGTGAAAGCCGTGACCGGCATCTACAGGCTGGCGGAACAGAATATTGAAATCCGCTCCATCCACGAACAGGTTCACTCCCTGTGCGCGGATTACCGGGCGGACCGGGACGCGGAGCATGCGGACTGTGCGCCCGCCTTTTCCGTGGAAACCGCCCAGGCGGACATCGAGGCGGAGCGCCTGCTTGCCGATCGGATCCGGGAAGCGAAGGGCCTGCCGGAGCAGCCCTTCTCCGACGCCTATCTGGAGACCGTCGCCGTGCACCGGAAGATTGCCGAGAAGATGCCGTTCTACGACACCTTTCTTGCCCACGGTTCCACTGTGGCGGTGGACGGGGAGGCCTACCTCTTCGCCGCCCTCAGCGGCACGGGCAAGAGCACCCACACCCGCCTCTGGCGGGAGCTGCTGGGCGAGCGCGCCGTGATGGTCAACGACGACAAGCCCTTCCTGCGGGTGACGGAGTCCGGCGGGACCATTGCCTACGGCAGCCCCTGGGACGGCAAGCACCGGCTGAGCCGGAACATCGCAGTTCCGCTGCGGGCCGTCTGCCTGCTGGAGCGCGGGGAGCAGAACCGGATTAAGGAGATCAGCAAAGCCGAGGCCCTGCCCAGGCTGCTGATACTGCAGTTCTACCGCCCCGTGGACCCGGAAGCCCTTTCCAAGACCATGACCCTGCTGGACCGCATGAATCCGCGCTTCTACCGCCTGCAGTGCAACATGGACCTGAGCGCGGCAGAACTTGCCTACAACACCATGAAAGGCTGAAGATCGCCATGAAACTGAAAAAAGAATTCATCACCCACGACACCGGGACAGAGTCCCTTCTGGTACCCGCCGGCAACGCCCCCTTTGCGGGTCTGGTGCGCGGCAACCGCACCATGGGCGCCATGCTGGAGCTGCTGAAGCAGGAGACCACCGAGGAAGGCATCGTCGCGGCCATGGCGGCGCGCTTCGACGCGCCGGAAGAGGCCATCCGGGCAGACGTGAAAACGCTGCTGGATGAGCTGCGGCGGATTCACGCGCTGGATGAATAACGGCGCCGTTTCCTTTGAGGACTACCTGGCCGAACACGGAAGCCTCACCTACAGTAACGTTGGCGTCAGCATGCTGCCGCTGCTGCGGCAGGGGCGCGACCTGTTCACCCTGGAAAAGAAAGGCCCCGGGCGCTGCCGGGTTGGGGACGTGGTGCTCTACCGCTGTCCGCCGGACCGCTACGTGCTGCACCGGGTGGTGGAAGTGCGGCCGGATGACTACGTCATCCTCGGGGACAACTGTCTGAGCCGGGAGTACGGCATCACCGATGCGGATATCGTCGGCGTGATGACCGCCTTTGTGCACAACGGCCGGGAGCACCGGGTCACCGATCCCGGCTACCGGCTGTATTCGTCCCTGTGGCTGCGCACAGAGGGGCTGCGCATCTTCCTGAAGAAGGGCCGCCGCTGGCTCAGGAGGCACCTGTGAAGAACCGCACGCTAAAATGGCTGTCGGCCGTGCCGGCCCGGCTGAAGCTGCTGGTGGCCGGGCTGACGGTGCTGGACGCCCTGCATGGCGCCACCGGGGTGTACTTTGCGCTGCTGTCCCGCAACGTTGTGGACGCCGCCGTCGCCCGGGATGCCGCCGGCTTCCGGCGGTGGATGATCGCGATCATCCTGCTGGTGGTCCTGCAGCTGACGCTGCGGGCGCTGGTTCGCCGGCTGAACGAAGTCGGGAAAACCGATTATGAAAACTTCTTCAAGTCCCGGCTGACGCAGGCACTGCTGCACCGGGACTATC
>CAZBXX010000132.1:0-6387 GCA_964495965.1 uncultured Oscillospiraceae bacterium
AATACCAACCATGCTTTTTTCATCGTCAACACCCCAAATCAGGCAAGATGCGGAAACCGCGGTTTTTGTCAGTATACCATATAAAGGCGCAAAGATAAAACGATCCGCACATTGAACAAAATGACAGAGTCCGCCCTGTCAGCCGCGGCCAAACCGGGAGACAGGCTGAAAACGTGCAAAGGTTATCTCTGGCGGCGCAAAGACACTCCGTTCACGGAAGAAGAGCTGGAAGCACTCCGACGCGGCCACAGTGACCATCCCCCGCAACCGGGCCGGGACATCCCCCGCAACCGGGCCGGGACGCCCCATTGACACGGAAGGCTACAGGGATAACCTGAAAAAATGAACGCATCGGCGCGCAAAGAATGGGCCGGTACCTAAGTGCGAATGCACCGGGTACCGGCCGTTGTTAATTCTGTAATCTGCATTTCCCGGCAAGATCCGCTTTTTTATCTGACAATATTAAATTTAGCAGAACCGTCAGTAAGTTCAACCTTCATGAACTGCATATACAAAGCGGCGCCGAGTCGCAGAACATGAGCCGGGAAGCAGGGGACGCGGCACTGCGGCAACCGAAAAGGAAAGGCCTGTCCGTGCGGCAGACAGAACGCCTGACCGGGATCAACCGCGGGGAGATGCCGCTCTTCTTATTCTTCCTTGGGAACCGGTATATACACCTTTCTCAAAACCGGTTTTTTTCGAGTGATATGTAGTCTTTACTTTTGCGTATTAGTTCCATCTTTATGCCAGTTTAATACTTGTCGTTAATGCCTGCTGAAAATGTTTCGCCAACCCCTTAGATTGACCGGTTCAAACCGGCGTTTGAGCTCCTTCACCATCAGGTCCTTATCCGCATCTTCCACGAACACATCACAGCGCCCTTTCTCACTCCCGAAGGTCACTGTCTCCTTCGCGCCTGACAGTTCCTGCAAAATGGCAAGCATTTTTTCTTTTGTGGCCTCAGAGGGAAAAACACGGATGCATCCGTATCCCTCCGGGATCTGCCTTTTGTCCCGTTTAATTCGGACTTCCTTTGTCCATGGAGCGCGTTCAATTTCCGCTATGATTCTTTCAACCATATCTTCTCGGTCCAGGACAAAAAAATAAACGGTCTTGTCAAGATAATCTGAAATACAGATCCTCTTCGCATAATTCCGAAACGGTGAAACCTTTTTTTTGGCATAGTGTGCCTTTATTGCCTCGTTTTTCAACGCTCCGTGACGGATGATCAGCATCTGCTGGTCCAGAGTGGTCATAAAATATTCGGCCTCAAGGGTTTCCAGCAGACTGCAGAGCCCGGAAACAGCATTCTCTTTCATGAAGACTGTCCTCAGGTACTCCCGCTCCTTCATGTCATACAGAACGGCTCCGTCCATCGCAACGATGGGAAGCCGGAAATCCACATCGTGAAGGAGTTCACGGACAGACGCCGGTGTCTCTACGGTGTCCACTGTAAACTTGCATCCATCCTCAATCAGGCGGTTCAGTTCAATCAGAGAATATCCGGACAGTTTTCTACCGTCTCCGAATATTGTGTTGGTGATACCCGAGGCAAACAGTATATCTGTTTTGTGTATCCTTGGCAGATGCACGCGATTGACGCACTCGCCCACTGTGATGCCAATCAGCGTATCAATCACTCTATGGTATGCATAGAGAAAAACATTTTCACTCCCTGCCTGGGTGATGACAACGATCAGGAAGACGATCCCCGCGAACTGAGCCATGCCTGCGTAATTCATCCAGACCGTAAAATAAATGACAATCCCGGCTCCGAGTGCTGCTATCACATAGTGGACGATGCCTTCCGGTTCCGGCATGCCAAGCAGGAACTCTTCCAGCAGCAGAGTGATCACACCAAGGCCCGCGCCGATCAGGGTCCCGATGACCCTTCTCTGTGCAATCGCCCTGATATCCCGGGTATACGGCTGAATGCACATCACCGCCGCAATCAGCGCAAAAATAGGCATGCCTCTTCGTCCGCGAGCCTCATAGATCAGCATGCACAGCAGGACAGCCGCCATCGTACGGACAATGCGCTGCCCCGGAAGAGAGAGTTTATGGCTCTGCTGCGTAGTATTCCTCATTTTCTATCCGATCCGCCCCTTTCTATAATCAGAACAGTCCATACAGCAGGCAGATCGCAAACCACGCCGTCACAACGCCGATCAGCCCGACAATGCCGCCGATTCTGAAGTAATCCCGGAACCGGTAGCCGACAACCTGAACCATGGTTACCGAGGTGGTCGCAACCGGTGTGGCCATTGCCATACTTGCGCCGAAGACGCAGGCCATTGCGACCGCCATGGTGTTCACTCCACCCTCCAGTGCCAGTGGGATCGCGATAGCACTGAGCATTGTGACCAGCGAGCCGTTTGCCATGAACTGTGAAAGCAGCCATCCGAGGATCAGAAACAGCGCCACCATGATCTTCGGGTTCAGAATCACATCTCCCATGAGCCGGATCATCCAGTTCACAATCGTCTCCGCCACCCCGGAGCTGACAAATCCCTTCGCTACCGCCAGCGCGGATCCGAGGGTTACCAGGGCCGGCCACTGCATATTGGTCAGCGCATGATTACCATCCACACATCCTGTTACCATCAGGATCACTGCGCCGCCGATCGCAATGAAACCGAGGTCCCATCCGAAGGGCTGAATAATGAAAAGAACAATGACGGTAAGAAAGACCGCCAGTGATATGATCATCTTTCTTTTATCCAGCACATGGTTATCCATCTCTCCCCTGTCCTCGGGCTTCACTTCCTCAAAGTCAAACCATTTCTTCTGAAGATCATAGAGAAAGAGCCAGTAGCACAGGCCGATTACGGTAATTGCCGAGAATGCAATCGGAAATGTGGAGAAGTACCGCATGGTCGGCTGCCCGTTGAGCTCCAGCATATTGTTAGCAAGAAGCGGTGGAGTGCTACCTGTGAGGGATCCCGTTCCACCGATCAGCGACCCCATTGCCATCGGAAGATAGAGATTCTTTCTGGTGATGCGCCCGTTTGATGCCAGGGCCACTGCCGTGATAAACGGCATATAGACGGCCACCAGCGCGGAGTTCGTCGTAAACAGCGACAGCAGCGCGGCGGAAATGAATACGAGAAGCAGAAACCGTTTCTCTGACCTGTTTGCAAGTTTCTCCAGAAAACGCTCAGTCCTTGCTGCAACACCGGAGTCCAGAACGGAGTTCACAATAATCAGCATGCCGAGTGTCAGCATCACGGCGGTGTTCCCGAAACAGGCGAATGCTGCATTGAATGTCAGTACGCCTGTCACGATCATAGCCATCATGCCCAGTACCGTCGTGAGGGCAACGGGATGCCGTTCTGTCAGATAGAGGATGAACATCCCCAGGACGATCAGCAATGTTGCAATCTGTTGATTCATGAAGCATTCTCCTTTCCAGTCTGTCATTTTCCGTGTTTAAGCGCTTTGATGAATGCCCTAAGTTCTAATATGAGAACAGCATACAGAGCCCTCAGTATTTGAATAGTAACTGACTGAGTTCTCTGCGCCTCTATTTGTAGTCTTTACTTTTCCTCACCCTTCATTCGGCCTTTCGCAGTCGCCCGGCCACGGAGTATCATCTGTTTTACAAAGATACTGCTTGCGCTCTCCTGCTTCCGCTGACGCTTTGTGCGCTTGGCAAGTTGCCTCTGAACCTCTACAAAGTCATCCAATGCTACAATCGGCTCATGGGCATCCCACATACAGTAACTGGTTCTTGATGGATCAGTTTTGAGGATTTCAACGTGCCCGGTGTATTTTGTGTTTCTCAGAACTGTCTCTACTGCCTTTTTGCTCCACCTTTCACTGCCACGTGGTGATGGGATATGATCGGCAGCAAGCTCTTCAATAATTGCAGAGAAGCTTTTTCCCTCCAGGTACGATTCATAGATTCTGGAAACTACTACAGCTTGATCCTCGTCCCGGATAAGCTCCCCTCCCTCATTCTTCTTGTATCCATAGCAGGCTCTAGTATAAAGGCCACTCTTCCCTGATTCTGCACGGTGTTTCAATCCAAGCTTGATGTTCTCGCTCCGCTGCTCATTCTCCGCCTGATTAACAGCGGTGGCTATCACCAGCGGTAACTCGTCATTGGTCGAATCGATTTGAAGATCATTTTCCTCAAAATACAACTTTGCCCCGGAATCCAGTATTGCTCTTACTGCGTCGATTACCTCCACGCTGTCCCGTCCCAAACGTGATGGGCTTTTGATTAGGATGTAGTCCAGATCTCCGGCTCTGCAATCCTCAATCATTCTTGTAAACTCGCGACGTGAAGAACCGGTCTTTGCAGAACCTACGTCTATGTACACATCTTTCAATATCCAGTCATACCGTTTGTAAACATGGCGCGTCAGAATAGAGACCTGAGCTGCAAGGCTTCGAAGCTGCTCAGCTCGTGATGTACTCACTCGAGCATAGATTCCAACTTTAGTTACACGCGGATCTCGCTTTGCTGCTGGAATGATTCGTATTTCTCTCTCCTGCCCCATGCTATCACCACTTTAGACTAAATATCTATCGGCCGTATTGCCATAATCTGATTATTCGTCTTTGCGATTGACTCCACATCTTTAGACCATTATATACTACACTTTTTATTTAGTCTATACCTTATTTACATGGCCAAAAAGATAATCGGAAGCAACAGTAGCATGTCATCTTCCGATTTTACCCCACTTTCTGGCAAAGCCTGAAAAGTTTACCCCCGGGGTAAAAATACAGTCCGTTTCTGCATTTTTGAAGAAAACTTTAGTCTGTGAAAGTGCGATTTTTATGATAATCTCAGGTGCCGAGGGCCGAAAAAGCCCGAAAACACGGGCCTTTTGGCGATTCGAGTTTTGCCGAAGATCCGAACCTTCACGCCGGTCAATGCCAGCGTCTATGTTATCCCTATAGATAATTGGGCTCTTATTTCAGCGGGGATGGAGACAGCATATTCCCGACAGCCCTCTTTCGCTCCGGCAGCTCCGCCAGCAGGATCCCGAAAAGGATCAGCAGGCCGCCGATGACGGTTTTTACCGTAAAAGACTCATGCAGGAAGATAACCCCCAGTGTGGCGGCAACAATCGGATTCAGGGCGCAGAACATGCCCGCCCGCTCGGCCGTGGTGCCGCTTTGCGCCACAGGCTGCAGCGTGAAGCCGAAGCAGCTGCACACAACGGCGAGCATCAGAATCCCGAACCACTCCCCTGTCCCGCTCGGCATCCGGGGCGTCTCCGTCAGGAAACTCATGGTAAGACTCAACGCACCGATCACGCCAACCTGAACGACGCCGGCCGCAAGGGTATCAATCCCATCGTGGCTCAGCCGGTCAGTGACCACAATTGTAGAGGCATACAGCAGCGCCGCCAGCAGGCAGAAGCACTCCCCCGCACCGAAGCCCACGCTGCCGCCCAGGGTCAGAACCGCGACGCCGAGCATACAGAGGAGCGTTGAGACGATCACCTTCCCCTTCGGGAAGCGCCTGGAGATCAGGGCCTGCAGCAGAGGAACAATCACAATGGCGGTATTGACGAGAAAAGAGGCGTTCCCGGAGCTCATCCGCTTCAGCCCGCTCAGCTCTGACGCCACCACAAGAAAATACATACCTCCCATTACCGCCCCGGCGGCCGCGGTCTTGCGGCTCATGGACCGGAGGCGCGGGAAAAACAAAAGGAGCAGCAGCGCAAACGCCAGTGAAAAGCGGACGCCGAGGAGGTTGAACATCCCCATGCCCTCCAGGATCAGCTTAGAAAAAAGATAGCTGGTCGCCCGCGCGGAACCGTGCTGCCGCAAAGCAGCACACCGCTGAAGCGGAGGACGGAGCCGGCGTGAAGGCTGCAGCGGAACGAGGCTGGCAGTCACGGAGCCCGCGGATGTGTCTGCCAGCCGAAGAGGAGCTGTGCCGAAGCGGCGCGAAGGCCGGAGCGGAAACCGAGCCGGAGGTCAATCCGGCGGGAGCGGAGCGCAGCGAGGGACAGCGGCTGAGGTGCAGCGCAAGGGGCGAGGAACGATACCCTGCGTGCCTGCCGAAGCGCCGGAGGGAGCAAGCGATGCGGGAGCCGGGTTGGCCGGAGGCGAACAGCCTGCCCGCGGTCCTGCCGGAGACGAAGCGCAGCGGAGCGCGCCCGGGCACAGCGAGCAAAGCGAGCAACGGTCGGGTGCCCGCGGAGCAAGTGAGGCGGAGGCAGGACCAGGTGGGCAAAGCACGAGCCGGAGGTCGTTCCGGTGGAGCGGCGCGGACTGGAACAGAGACGCCGAAGCGCCAGGCGGAAGCGGGACGCTGAAGCCTTCGCGCGCAGGCGGCGAAGAGGAAGGAAGCAAAGCGGAACCGGAACGGCCGGAGGCGAGCTGAGGGAGAGCGTTCTTTCCCGGAGCGGAGCGGACTGGAGC
>CAZBXX010000133.1:0-6316 GCA_964495965.1 uncultured Oscillospiraceae bacterium
GATGCCCAGCGCCAGCGAAGCGATCATAGCGGGTGCCCCGACACTCGCGTCCAGCATGCGAAGCTGCGCCAGCTTGTCCTCCTGCTCCTGCTGGGGCAGGTATTTTTTGCGGATCGCCTCCACCTCTGCCTGCCGCTCGGCGGAATAGCTGTAGTTGAAATTCTCACTCATTTGTTTCAGCCTCCCGGGATTTCATTTTCTTAGTTGCGTTGACGATCATATAGACAGCCATGCCGAGGATGATCAGGCTGACGACCAGCCCGCTGATGCCGAGCATCGTTCCCCGAAACGTTGGGTCGTCATCGACACCGAATTGGGCAAGCATCGCGGCCTCCAGCGAGAGCATCGCCACCATGACGGCCGTCAGGCTCACCACCTTGATAGCGGAGAGCACCGGGCTCCCGTGTCTGCGAAAACGGAACACGTTGACAGTGGCAAGAATGATCGCATAAAAAGTGTAGGCGGCCATGGCGTAGATCAGCACGCCGGGATAGACATAGGCGTCATTGTGCCCGACCATGCGGGCGATGATGATACTCAGCACCAGATTCATGGCCAGCAGAAGGATCCCGATCCAGCGGTACCGGCGATACTCCGCCGTGATATCCTCACCGATTTTGTGCCGCCGCACGTAGTTCATCAGAGACACGCGCAGCGCGGTCAGAACGGCATAGTACAGAGCAAAGGCAATCAGCCAGTTTGAGCGGGCATAGATGCCGGATATGAGCTTGATGCCGATATAGACCGCATTGACGACAACACTGAAAAAAAGTGTGAGCTGTGTACGGTAAACCGGATCGTCCAGATATCGCGCGAGACGCTCATTCTCGTGCAGCTTTGTCATCAGCCTGGAAGATTTGAACCGTTGCCCTATCCATGGAAACAGTCGGCAAAGGCCGGATACGCCGACGATCAGAGCGTAGGTCGAAAGCAGGTAAGAAATGTAAGCAAGCGATCCTTCGGTTCCGGTTGAAAACACGAAGACGAGCAATGCCGCTGCAACTGCAATGATCAAAAGCGTTGGGCCAGCAGGAAGGAAGAAAACAGGGGATTTTCCTTTCTTCATCCCTTAGCCCTCCGAAGTTTGACTGTGAAAGTACTGCCGACGCCGACCTCGCTCGACACGTCGATCTCACCGCCGACGATGTCCACCACCCGCTTTACCAGCGCCAGTCCCAGGCCGTTGCCCTGGGTGGCGTGGGAAGTGTCGCCCTGATAGAACTTCTCAAAGATATGCGCGCCCACCTCGCTGCTGATGCCGAAGCCAGTGTCGGAAATTGAGACCACCGCCTGCTTACCCTCAGATTTCACGGTCAGGGAAACTGTGCCGCCCGGCTCGGTGAACTTTATGGCGTTGGAGAAGAGATTGTTCCACACGAGGCTCAAGAGCTCCGGGTCGCTTTCCACCTGGATGCCGTCCTCGATTTCCGTCTCGATCTCCAGTTCCTTGTCCTCCCATGCGCTTTCAAAGGCCAGCAGGCACCCGCACAGCTGCTCGGAGAGATCGTAGATTTTTTTATCGGGGTAGATCTGCTGGTTTTCCAGCTTGTTGAGCTTGAGGATGTTGGTGATCATGTCCGCAAGACGCTGGGATGCATTGCTGATGGCCTGGCCGTACTCCTGCCGCTCCGCCTCCGTGATGCCCGGATGCTGCAGCATCACGCCGTAGTTGCGGATCACCGCCAGCGGTGTTTTCAGCTCGTGGGACACGTTGGCGATGAAGTCTGTGCGCAGGGTCTCCATGCCGCCCAACTCCTGGGCCATGCGGTTGAAGCACTCGATGATCTCCGAAAAGCCGTCCACACTGTCAAGGCCCTTGACCGAGGCGATCCGGGTCGTAAAGTCCCCGGCGATGATTTTTTCCGCCCCCTCGGCGATGCGCCGGATGGACCGCTCGATGGTGAGATAGCGCCGCAGCATGTCCACCCCGGCGCAGACAAGACTCAGCATAAACACGTTGCCAAAGGTCATCATGGCAGCAAGCCCGATGTTCTGCCTCGTCAGCTCCAGACCCGTGCTCTGCCGCAGATAGGTCAGAAACAGGACCATGGAGCTTGTCAGCACAAAGGAGATCAACAGAAAAAAGGTACAGAAAATGCGCAGGAAGTACAGCCAGCGTTTTTTGCCGCCGCCGTTCATTTGAGCACCGCCTTGTAGCCGAGGCCGTGGACCGTGACGATCTCAAAATCCTCGCAATCGGCAAACTTCTGCCGGAGCTTGGTCATATACACGTCCACCGTGCGGGGGCCGGAGCCGGTTTCCCCGTCCCAGAACTCGTCCATCAACTGGCTGCGGGTGAAGGCTTTCTTGGGGTAGGAGAGCAGCTTGTACAGAAGATTAAACTCCCGAACTGTGAGCGAGATTTCTTCCCCTTCCACATAGGCGGTGTGCTCGTCCGCATCCAGGGTCAAGGAGCCGATCTCCAGCTTGTGACTGGTGGCGACGCCCGCCCGTCGAAGCAGCGCCATCACATGCAGCAGCAGTTCCTCCAGGTCGATGGGCTTGGTCAGATAGTCGTCGATGCCAAGCCGGAAGCCACGCTGCTTGGCGGCGAAGTCGTCCCGGGCCGTCATAAAGAGGATGGGGATATTCTTGTCCAGTTCGCGCACGGTCTCGGCAAACTCAAAGCCGTCGATCCCGGGCATCATGATATCCGAGATGATGATGTCAAAGACCGTACCGCCGTACATGGCATCGTAGGCCTCATTGGCCCCCAGGCAGCCCACCGCCTCGTAGCCGTTGCGCCCCAGGAAGGCGCAGACCGAGCGGTTGAGCTCCCGATCGTCCTCCACTACCAGTATTTTGAACATGCTACCTTCCATCCTTCCTTTTTTCTAATCATAACATATAGCACAGCAATGTTAAAGAGATGTTAAAATTGGAGATGAAATAAAAAATCCCGCGCAACTTGCGCGGGATAACAGGGATTTACACCAAGCTGGTCTTTTGCAGAATGAGCCTGCTGCCCTGGCCAATGCCTACCGCGAAGATCGCGCCGCCGACAAGGCACATAAAGAGGTTGCCGATGCCGGAGTTCAGCGGGGTCATCATCGGGATCATCATGAATAGCAGCATTCCGCCGAAGAGGGCCAACAGAATGGAAAGCCAGGTGCGCTGCTTGGCAAACACGCTCATCAGAAGGAAGATGGCCACGAACACCAGCATGAGAGAGATTTTCGCCAGCATACACATCACCACGCCAAACACGCCTGCCGTTCCGAGATCAAAGGACAGGCCCGCGAAGGAGCCGCCGAGCAACGCGCCGATGAAGAATGCGATCAACATCAGAGCCCCGGCCACAAAGCCGGCGATGGTCTTGGAGGCCACATAGTCGCCCTTCAGTGAGCGGACTGTGAACAGGTTCTTGGCGTAGCCGCTGCGGAAATCTTCACCCACAAAGAGGCACATGAAGATGCCTGCCAGGAAATACATCAGGTTAATGTTCATCATGGCGGTCATGTCCATCATGTTCATGCTGCCGCTGTCAGAAGCGATGATCTGCCAGGTGTTGGTGAAGGCCTCCATCGTAGTCTCTATGCCGGTATTGGGATCGGCTACCGTCGTCCCGGTGAATCCTGTGGCCATGACGAGAATCAGGATCGGAATGACGAGCGCACAGCCCAGCATGATCCAAAGCATCGAAGAACTAAACATCCGGCGGAAGTCTACCCGCAGCATACTGTTCAGTCGCTGGGAAAAGTTCTTGTGGTCAAAGGCGGTATTCGTTTTTCTTTTCATTTCAGCGCCCCTCCTTCTCTTGCATCAGGTCGATGTAGTATTCCTCCAGGCCGATCTTGGCCGTCTGAATCTCGCTGACGGTGACGCCGTTCCGGTACAGATAGCCCGTGACCTGCTCCGGGCGCACCGGATCATAGACCCGCAGCGCGCCGCTTTCGTCCTCCTCCACGCGGGAGAGCTTGCTCTGCAGCAGCCGCTTGGTCTGGCCCTGGTTCTTCGTCCGCAGGGCGATGTAGGTGCGGCAGCTGGCTTCCAGCTCTTCGGCGGTCATTTCCGCGATCATCCGCCCCTTGCGGATGATGCCGTAATGGGTGGCGATCTTCTCCAGCTCGCCTAAGATATGGGAGGAGATCAGTACGGTGCTGCCATTTTTCGTGATCTCGGTCAGCACCTCGCGCATGATGCGCATGCCGTCAGCGTCCAGGCCGTTGATCGGCTCATCCAGCACCAGCAGCTTCGGATCACCCAACAGGGAGAAGGCGATGCCGATACGCTGCTTCATGCCGAGGGAGCAGTTTTTGAATTTGTTGGAGGCCGCGCCCTCCATGCGCACCAGTTTCAGCACTCTGGCGATCTCGTCGTCCGCGTTTTTGATGCCCAGGTTTGCCGCCTGGATCTGCATGTTGTTCCAAACACTCAGGTTCGGGAAACAGCCCGGCGCTTCGATCAGCACCCCGATCTTTGCACACACGTCGGGATCGGTGTAGTCTCGGCCATAGAGCTTGATATTTCCAGCGCTGGGGTGGATCAAGCCGCAGATCATCTTCTCGGTGGTGGACTTGCCGCTGCCGTTTTCGCCGATGAAGCCATAGATCGCGCCTTCGGGAACGGTCATATTTAGGCCGTTTACAGCCTGTTTCTTGCCGAAGTTCTTCGACAGGTTTCTTATCTCAATTGCATTCATGGTTGCGCCTCCTTAATACACGTCGCTGCGCTCCAGAACAAGCGTTCCGAGCAGGTTGTAGAGTACGCTCCAGGCCACGGAGACCACAAGGCAGGTCAGCAGGGTGCCAATGTTGCTCGAGAGGCAGGCGTTGACCGAGGAGCCGTACAGGAAGATATTCAGCGCCGGGGTGTTGCCCAGCAGGGCCGCGGCCCCGATGATGGGGATGCCGGTGCCGATGAAAAAGCTGGAGGCGATGGAGATGCCGAAGTAACGGCGGAACACCGTGTTCAGGAAGGTGTAGAGGCTGGCCCAGCCAAGGCTCATGACCGCCTTGCCGAGAAAGGCCAGCAGAAGCGAGCTGACGTTTACCTTCATCGAGATACCGGTAAAGAGCCCCGCGCCGGCACTGACGATCAGATACACGAGGCACATGCAGGCCATGCCGAAGGCGCAGACAATGGACTTGGACAGCATGTAGTCCACCTTCTTGGCGTGGGTAGTGAAGAGCTGCTTCACATAGCCGCTGGAATAGTCATGGCCGATGAAGATGGAGACCATGATGCCGCCGAAGATGAACACCATGTTCATGTTGGCGTAGTCGCCGATATTCCGCACTACATAGAGCGGCGTGTCGGCAGCGATGATGTTCCAGGTGTTGGTGTACATGGCGGCACCATCGCCGCCCATGGTCAGTACCAGGGCCGGGATCATGCCGGAGATGGCCAGCATGATGTAAAACAACGGGGTATGGAACAGACGGTAGAAGTCCACGCCCAGCATCCCACGGAGCCTTTCTGCGAAGCTGGGGGATGCGAATCTTGGTTCCAGTCTGGTCGTCATCTTATTTGTCCTCCTTCCGGCTCATGAGCTCGATGTAGTATTCCTCCAGGCCGATGCGATTCTTCTTGATCTCGCTGACCGGGTGGCCGTTTTGCATGAGGAAGTTCACGATACCCTCGGTGTCGTTCACGTCGTAGATGCGGATCGCGCCGTTCTCCACGCGCACGTCGTCGTACTGCTTACGCAGCAGGCCAAAAGCGGATTTCATATCCGGGCTCTTCAGCGTGGTGTAGGTCTGGCAGCGGTTTTCCATCTCCTCCGCTGTCAGCTCCTGGATCATCTTTCCCTGGCGGATGATGCCGTAGTGGGTGGCGATCTTCTCCAGCTCGCCGAGAATGTGGGAGGAGATCAGCACCGTAGCGCCGTAGTTTTTCGTGATGTCCACCAGGATCTCCCGCATGATGCGCATACCGTCGGCATCGAGACCGTTGATGGGCTCATCCAGGATCAGCAGGGCCGGGTCGCCCAGCAGGGCCATGGCGATGCCGATGCGCTGCTTCATGCCGAGAGAGCATTTTTTGAACTTGAGGTTTTTGGAGTCCTCCATGCGGACGATTGCCAGCACCCGGTCGATCTCCGCGTCGGGATCTGCGATCCCCAAGTTGATGCACTGCATCTTCAAGTTTTGATAGACACTCGAATTAGGAAAGCAGCCGGTGCTTTCGATCAGCGCGCCGACGTGCGCCCGGACGCCCGCGTCCCGGTAGCTCTTGCCGAAAATCTTGATCTTGCCTCCGCTCGGCACCAGGTGGCCGCAGATCAGCTTTTCCGTGGTGGATTTGCCGCTGCCGTTTTCACCGATGAAGCCGTAGATGGCGCCCACGGGCACGGTCATATTCAGGCCGTCCACCG
>CAZBXX010000134.1:0-6299 GCA_964495965.1 uncultured Oscillospiraceae bacterium
GGCGCCCGCGTGGCCGAAAGCCTGGAGCTGATGGGCCTGGAGCGCTGCGGCACCCACGGCACCACCGCTGCCCTTGCCCTACTGAATGACGCTGTCAAGAAGGGCGGCGTCATGGCAAGCGGCCATGTGGGCGGGCTATCCGGTGCCTTCATCCCGGTGTCGGAAGACGCGGGCATGATCCGCGCCGCGGAAGAGGGTGCGCTCACCATTGACAAGCTGGAAGCCATGACCTGCGTCTGCTCGGTGGGTCTGGATATGATCGCCGTCCCCGGCGACACCACGGCCGACACGCTCTCTGCCATCATTGCGGACGAGGCCGCCATCGGAATGATCAACAACAAGACCACCGCCGTACGTCTGATTCCGGCAGTGGGCAAATCAGTCGGCGACCGGGTGGACTTCGGCGGGCTGCTGGGGTCAGCCCCGGTAATGCCGCTTCACCCCGGTTCCGCCGCCGAGTTTGTGGCCCGCGGCGGGCGCATTCCCGCACCGCTGCACAGCCTGAGAAACTGAGTCCTCTGTTTCTGAATCTCCGGACATAAAAAATCCCTGAACAGCCGCATCGCTTCATGCGGTTGCTCAGGGATTCTGCGTTTCAGCATTGGAAAGCGTTTTTCTCCGCTTTCGCCGGGCGCGTATTTCTTATTCCAGGTTCAGACCACGCTTCAGGCCCAGGGCAGTCGCAAGGTACAGCACCGCCGCCTGGACAAACTGGATCAGGCAGGCGCTGTGCAGAACCCGAAGGACAAAGCGGAGGGTATCCTGTACCGTTTCCAGTTCAATTGCGTTCACATCAAAAACAATACCCGTTGCGCCGTAGCCCATTTCCATGGTATTAAAGGCAAAGCTGATGAGAATGAAGAATACAACGCTCAGCAGCACCTTGTTCTTTGAGAACATATGGCCCAGCGCCATGGCCCCGTAAAAGTGGAGGCAGCTGACGATCGCACCCAGCAGCGTAATCAGTGCCGACCACACTATCAGCTGAGTCAGCGCACCCCGAATCTGCAGTTCATTCAGCATCTGCATCACTTCACTCCAGCTCGGAAACTCGGAGAAAATCATCTCCAGATTGGTTCCCGCCAGATTCAGCCCTGTGAGGAAAAGGATCAGGAGAACAAACAGCGCCGTCAGAAAGAACCACACCAGGGATACGATCAGCTTCGACCAGATGAGCTCGTGAACGCTCACCGGCAGGGTAAACATCAGGTAACCTTCGCTTTTCAGAAGGTTCCGGTAGAAGCGGGTCACCATCACGACCAGCGCCATGACGCCGATTGCAACAATGCCCATACCGTAAAAGACCAGAATCAGAATAAAGAGGATCCGCAGCGCCGGAATATCGGAAAGGCTGCCCGACAGCCCGCGGATGGACAGGTTTGCCATCAACGCCAGCGCCAGCAGAGCGCCCATCATGGGCAGCATGATTCGTCCGGTCGCCCGGAATTCATGCTTTAACAGTTTGCCTAGCATCTGAACACCTCCCGGAAATACTGGTCCACACTCATGCCGCGTTCTTCACGGATGTCGTCCACCGAGGACTGCAGCACAATCTTCCCCCTGTCAATAAAGATCACATCGTCGAGCACCTGCTCCACATCCGCGATCAGATGCGTCGAAATCACAACTGCCGCTTCAGGGTTGTAGTTGCGGATGATGGTGTCGAGGATGTAATCCCTTGTCGCGGGGTCCACGCCGCCGATGGGCTCGTCCAGCAGGTAGAGCTTTGCCTTCCGGCTCATGACCAGAATCAGCTGGGTCTTCTCCCGCGTGCCTTTGGACATTTCCCTGATGCGCATGTCTTCCCCTATGTTCAGCCGCAGCAGCATCTCCATCGCGCGGTCACGATCAAAGTCGTCGTAAAAGTCTTCAAAAAAGTCCAGCAGCTGCCGGACCTTCATCCAGTCCGCCAGATAAGGCTTATCCGGCAGATAACTCACCAGGCTGCGGCTCTCTTTTCCGGGCGCCTTTCCGTCAATCAGGATTTCCCCGTCCGTCGGCGTCAGCAGGCCGTTTGCCAGCTTCAGCAGCGTCGTCTTCCCGCTGCCGTTCGGGCCCAGCAAGCCGATCACACGGCCGGGTTCGATGCTCAGGTTTACCGTATCCAGCGCCTGGGCATTCCCAAAGCGCTTGGACAGGTCTTTACATTCCAGTATCGGCATGTTCTTCTCTCTCCCTTTCCTCCAGCATTGCGAGGATCTCCCCGCGTTGATATCCGAGTTTTCCCATTGCCTGGAGAAAACTGCGGATCTGCTCTTCCGCAAAGCGGTGCTTTGCCTGCTCAATCACACTCATATTCTCCGTAACGAAGCGTCCTGCCGTCCTCTGAGAATAAACCATTCCTTCTCTCTCCAGCTCCTGCAGCGCGCGTTGCATGGTATTGGGGTTGACGCCTGCTTCCGCGGCCATATCCCGCACCGACTGGAGCCGCTCTCCGGGCAGAAAACTCCCGGACACAATTCTAAGCCTGATCTGCTCTACCAGCTGAGCGTAGATCGGCAGATCACTGCGGAAATTCCAGACCATCCCGCACCTCCTTCCGTTTGATCTGCTTCTGTATTATTGTGTTACTGTCTTAAGCTGCTAATACAATAACACAATTATTTTCCCCTGTCAACAGCTTTTTTACAGGTTTTTGATTTTCTCGAGGCAAAAATAAGGCTTGTCCCTTCTTTCAGCACTGATCCAGGTAGTAGCACACCAGCAGGTCCACACAGGCGCCGTAGCTCCTGAGGCCCAGCTGCTGGTCATAGCTGTAGAGAAATCCCTCATAAACCGTATTGGAGAGATCCTGCACAGGAGTATCATACCGCTGCCAGTAGGACCGGCTGAAGGCGAGATCCCGCTTTACATCTTCATTCAGCCCATTCCAGACCCTTTCCCAGGCTTCCCCGTCGGCGGCATACAGGGCGTTGCCGAGATAGGTGTAGGCCATCAGGCAGGCGGAATAACAGTAATCCGGATCTCCGTCCAGGAGGCTTGCATACACAGCACAGAAGTTGGCCTCCTGTTCCTTCGCCACCCCGCGCTGGTGCGCCAGCTCGTGGGCAACCGTCGCCGCGAACTCAGAGGCAGGCGCATCGGTGTTGACATTGGCTTCCGCGGTAAAAGGGAAAAAGAACCCGGTAAAATCCGTCAGGCTCAGAAGTTTTGAGAAGGTAAAAGGCTTTGCCCCGACCTCAGGCCCCCACAGTTCCGGACAGGCCTGCACGGCAGCCCGGTAAAGAATCCGGGACTTTTTCAGGACCGCACTTCGGTCCGTTGCACAGACGCCCTCACCGTTACGGGGAACCTGGGAAGAATACCCGTTCGTGAGGTCGGCAAAGTAAACGGTCACCCGCTCCAGCTCCTCAACGGAGATTTCGCGGGTTTCAAAGCCGGAGCGTTCCATAAAGTCATCCCCGTAATAAAACACGCCCCACAGCAGGCAGAAGCCGGCATATACCGCAAGGCCGATACTGCCTACAGTGACGAAGTAGCGTCCCAGGGTTCCCGCTCTCCCCTTCCGCCGGATCAGCCGCCAGAGCGTGCGCAGCGTCAGCCAGATGAACAGCACACCTGCAAGGAGAATCAGAACTTCGGCAACGGAAAACGGAACCCTGTCCGTCAGTTCCGCCAGAAAGCGGTGAAGCGGCCGCACCACGTTTGCCGACAGCGCCCGCATAAGAGTCTTGTTCCAGCGCAGCGCCCGCTGCAAAATCACAAGAACACCCGAGACGCACAGCAGAACCATCCTGCCGGGGCAGGAGGTAAAGGGCGCGGTGATCAAGCTGTAAAATCGTTTGTTCATCATCTGTCTGTCCGATTCCTGTTCCTGAAAAGAGGAAGCCAGCCCGCTGACCGATGGCGTGATTCTCCGCAGGTCTTTTCAACCGGTACGGATTGCCACGCCAGTCTGCGGACTGGCTCGCAATGAGGGCTGCTCAGAGGCTGCCGGTCTCCTGTCTTATTCTGACTGCCTTCCTGGCTGATCAGGCGATGGCCTGCTTTGCCAGATTGCAAAGAGCGGTGAACGCAGCGGGATCATGAAGCGCCGTCTCAGAGAGCATCTTGCGGTTCATGTCCACACCGGCAAGCTTCAGCCCATGCATGAAGGTGGAATAGTTCATGCCGTTCATCTTGCAGCCCGCGCTGATGCGGGTAATCCAGAGCTGACGGAAGTCACGCTTTTTCTGCTTGCGGCCGATGTAGGCATAACGGCCGGACTTCATCATCTGCTCATTCGCCATCTTGAAGTGGCGGGACTTGTTGCCCCAGTATCCTTTTGCAAGCCCCAGCACCTTGCTGCGGTGCTTGCGGGTCATCATTGCGCCTTTAACTCTTGCCATAATTCAAATCCTCCTGATATCCGTCGGCCCTTATTTGTAAGGGATCATTTTCTTGATGGTGGCAACATTCGTAACATCCGCGTACGCTTCGGAACGCAGACGACGGCACCGCTTGGTGTCCTTCTTGGTGAGGATATGGCTCTTATACGCGTGGGCGCGTTTGACCTTACCGCTACCGGTGATCTTAAAGCGCTTCTTGGCGCCGCTGTGGGTCTTCAGTTTGGGCATGACAGTTCTCCTTCCTGACCGGGCTGATCCCGTTCTCTGCAGTTAGCAGGTTTTTCTGATTCTTCTTTATTCCGCCTCGGCAGCTGGTGCTTCAGCGGGCTTCACCTCATCCGGCACTTCGGCCGGTGAGGGTTTGGGCTGTTTGGGCTTCCCCGGCTTTTTGGGCGGCGTCACCGGCTTGGGAGACAGGAACATCGACATATTCCTTCCCTCCAGCTTCGGCGCCTTATCCATGTTGGCGATTTCCGCACATTTGGCTGCAAAATCCTTCAGGAGCGTTGCGCCAATCTCGGTATGCGCCATCTCACGGCCACGGAAGCGCACCGAAACCTTGACCCTGTCACCATCCGCCAGGAACTTCAGGGCATTCTTGAGCTTCGTATTGAAGTCATTGGTGTCAATGCCGGGAGACATGCGGATTTCCTTGATTTCAATCACCCGCTGGCTCTTCTTCGCTTCCTTTTCCTTCTTCGTCTGTTCAAACCGGAACTTGCCATAGTCCATAATCCGGCATACAGGCGGGTTGGAATTCGGTGCGATCTTTACCAGGTCATAACCGGCTTCCGTTGCAATCCGCAGGGCCTCCTCCGATGACACAATGCCAAGCTGTTCTCCGGATTCGGAAATCAGCCGAACCTGTGCGTCGCGAATCTGCTCATTGATTTCGTGGTTTGTCGTGGCGATGGAAAACACCTCCGGGAAAGTTGGGGTATTTGGACAAAAAAACGGGCTGCAAAACATGCAGCGCCGCACAGCACGCCCCTGTGAAAAGGGGACGGAACCATGTTAACCGCAGCTGCCCTTGGCGCCGGGTGAGGAGAGACGGAACCCTCCTTCTTTGTTTTGCTGCGCTATTATAATCGTGACTTCCGGGTTTGTCAAGATGCTTTTTCAGATGTTATTCCTTTTTTCTGAAAACCGATTTTACGGCCGTGGCCCGTTTCGCGCTTGACGGGAGCGGAGGAAACGTGTATCATATTTATTGTTCTATCTGCCTCCATCGCCGAATCAACCGGTATCTCCGGGAAGGAGGAAACGACAAATGAAGATCGGTTTTATGGAAATACTCGTCATTTTTGTGGTTGCCCTGCTGATCATCGGGCCGGACAAGCTTCCGGCTTATGCACGCAAGTTCGGCAACGCAATGCGGGAGTTCCGAAAAGCCTCCGCCGACATGACGGAGGATATCCGTGAAAGCGTTATTGACCCCCTGGAAGAAGCTCAGCGTCCCCTTCGCGAAGCCATGGAACCGTTGGAGGAACTGGACCGTGAGGTCCGCGCCAATGTCAGGGGTGTTGAAAAGGACCTGAAGAACATCGGGAAAGAAAAGCCGAAGTCAAAAGACGGGGCCGCAGAATCCACAGAAACGGCGCCGGCTGCAGAGACGGAGGCCGCCGCAGAACCGGCGGAAACGCCTGAAATGGCTTCGGCCGGACAGAATGAACCCCTTCCCGTGGAACCGGCATCAGATCCGGCCGCGGAAGACGAACGATAATGAAAGTGGAGGAACAGCATGAAAATCGGAACAACAGAACTGATCATTATCCTGGTGATCGTCATTCTCATCTTTGGGCCAACGCAGATCCCCAAGCTCACCAAAATGTTCGGAAAGAGCGTGAAGAACTTCAAAGATGGCATGGAAGAGACCGAAGAGGACGCCCCTGAGGCAGAGCCGACACAAAAAGCAAAAAAGGCCAAATCTTCCGCCAAAGCCGTAAAGAAGGACGCCGAAGCGTCAAATGA
>CAZBXX010000135.1:0-6255 GCA_964495965.1 uncultured Oscillospiraceae bacterium
GCCGTGAGAAGCAGAGACAGTATGATTTTTCCTGTTTTCATGTGAGTGCTCCTTTCTTGCTGATCCGGTCGGCCTTCCTCCTGCTCTCATCCATTACGAAATGTAATGTTGTTTCAGCCTGACTATAACACAGTTCTTTCTTCCTGTCTACAGCGTATATGAACAGTGCCACGCACATCGGGCTGATTTGCTCCGCTGTAACCATCGTCGCGGTATTATGATCTCCGACGGGTATATCGGCGCGTGACGTATAACGCAGGGCAGCACAAGGGCCGGTACCAGGTGCTTTCGCACTCTGGTACCGGCCCAGTTTTTGCATTTCAGGTAACAAAATCGTGGAAATAATTTTTCCGGATTTTTTGCAAAAACCGACATTACCACTGAAATTACCACAATCCCATTAAAATACACCCGGAAACTGGACGGCAAGAAGTTTGCCGGATGCGGTGATGACGGGGATGACGACGGCTTTCTGTCGTAAATGCAAAAAAAGGCAGGGGTGTGCCCCCTGCCCGGATGAATAATTTTGAGCGGAAAAACCGGGAGCGGTCACGCTCCCGGTCGCTCATTCAGACAGATTCTTTCCGGCCTGACCGCTGGACGTTTGCCCGCAGCCAGAAGGGCAGTGACAACCGCGCCGAGCGCCACCACTGCGAGATAGCAGAGGATGGACCACAGGGGCAGGGGATGTGACGGGGCCGCCGGAGCATCCACAACCGGCTGCATGAAAACCAGGACCAGAACGGCAAGAAACAGGACAAAGAGAACTACTTTTTTCATGATGCGGACCACCCTTTCTGAAGATTTTTTCTACCATTATTGTACCAGTATTTTGGTGGCAATTCAACAACATTTCGTGACTAAACCAATGAAATTGCACTACATATTGTGTTTTATGGTTGAATGGCGGTTACACCCGGAATCAAACCGGATGGGATGCGGAAAGGGCGGTGTGTGGAGCTGGAAAGGAAGGTATTAAGCATAGATCCGGAAGCAGTATTCATCCCGGCAGAATCAGATTTTTCCTTTCTTATAGAGCATTCTTGAATAGGCAATTGCCGCCACGGCTACCACCGGCAGCACGAGCGGGTAAATACCCTTGAGCGCGGGCACCGCGATGAAGAGCGCGGCCGTGATCAACATCACCGGCACGGCGACCTTCGGCGTCCGGGAGATGAAGGCGACCATCAGACCGCCGAACAGAGCAGGAACCACGTTGTTGAATGCGGGTTGGAGCGCTTCGCTGGCAAACACTGGGGTCAGCGGCACCATCAGCACCAGAAATGCCAGGATGATGACCAGCGTCACGAGCGAGCTCACCGCGATCGCGATGGTGGAGATCACGTCTCCCTCCTCGCTGTTCTGCTGCACGCCGAGCGATTCCATGGCGTTGAGCGCGACAGGGACCTTCATGTTAGACATATTCCCGGTGATGAAGCCAAGGTAGCTGCCCCCCGGTCCGAGCATGGGCATGTACGAAAAGGCCTCCACGATGCCGACCGTCCAATAGATCGGCACCACGCCGACCGCCGCGGCCAGAAACTGCTGCCAGGTCGGCCACGCATCGAAATAGACCGAGGTGACTACCGGGAACAGGTAGATGAACAGATAGACGAAGACAAACCAGCGTCTGCCGGACTTGTGAATTTTCCGGGTATAATCACTCATGATATGGCTCCTTTCTCACGCAATCCAGGCGCTCAGCGGGATGGCGGCCAGCATGGACAGCACCATGCAGATCGGCACGGCGTAGTCATCCATCCACTTCCAGCCCAGCTTCCCGCGCAGTGCACCGCAGAGGACCATCAGGGCCGCCGACACCAGCAGAACCAGAGCCGTGACAAGGCCGGCACCGCCCTTTGTGACATCCGCAAGCCCATTGCCGACGAAGGTGGCAATCAGAGCGAAGAACAGCGCGTTCGTGAAGTGCTCGCCCCATTTTCTGTCCTTCATCCCGATCTGGGCAACTCCGTTGGTGGTCTTTTCACAGAAGGCCGGGATCAGGATCAGACCGGTCGTGATTCCCACGGTCATGGTCCAGGCGATGGTCGAAAACTGTGTGGCCGTCAGCGTGTCGGAAAGAGAGATCCCTAATGCGGTTGCGGCAGTCTCGGCCGCGGAGAGCTCATACATAATTGCGCCAACCACGGACAACCGCAGCCAGGGCAGCGGCAGACCGAGCGCGCCGGAGAGCGTGATCACGCCGATGCCGACCGCGATTGCCGGCGCGATGGAAAACACTGCCGACGAGACGGCAATCTTCTTCAGCTTTTCCTGAGAAAAACCGAGTTCCACAGCCCGCTTCCACGCCTTGCGCAGAAAGACGACCGATTGCAGCGCCACTACCAGAACCGCGGCGCCCGCAAGCAGAAACAGCAGAGGATGATTGATGCTGAAGCTGTTGTTCACAGAATACTCCTCCTTTATCAGAATGCATTTGCGCGTTTATCATAATCTATACTATCACTGCCGCCGCCAAAGTCAAGCGTGTATCGAGGGGGGACAGTAACAACACAGCCGGATCTGAAGGGCCGGGATTCCGCCATGGCCTTCCGTATAGCCCTGTCAGAAAGACGAAAGACGGAAAGCAAAAGTCGCGGAAAAACCAAATTATATATTGCGAAAAACGCAAAATAATTATATGCTGAGAAAATCCATAGAGCAGTTGCAGCGTTGGTAACCTGAAGGCGTACATCGGCGGCAAACCGGTAAATGCGGTCTATGAACAGCAGGAGGAAATGTGATGGCAATGACAATTGGTATTATTGGCTGCGGGGTAATCAGCAACACCTATATCAGGGAGATCAGAAGGCTGCATTCGGATACGCTCTTCATCAAGGCAGTAGCAGCCGGACACATTGAAAACGCAGTCAGGGCTGCAAACAAGTATAAAATTCCTGTGGCGTGCACGCCTGACGAACTGCTGGCCAATGAGGAGATCAGGCTTGTGATCAATCTCACGCCCCCCGATCAGCACTACAGGGTCAACATGAAGATTTTGAAAGCCGGCAAACACCTCTTTACGGAAAAACCGTTCGCGTTATATCTCCATGAAGCCAAAGAGGTCATTTCATTTGCCAGGGATGCCAATCTTTATATCGGTGCCGCTCCGGATGTTTTCCTTACTGCTCCCCAGCAGAACGCCAGACTTGCGCTCGACAGCAACATGGTCGGAAGACCCATGTATGCGACAGCCATTATGATCCGGCACGGTATAGAGCACTGGCACGCAAATCCGTTTTTCTATTACAGATTCGGCGGAGGGCCGCTTTACGATATGGCGCCATACTATCTTTCCGCACTGATCAATCTGTTTGGACCCATGAAAGAGGTTTACGCGGTTGGCGCAACAGGATATCAAAAACGGCTGATCTCATCGGAACCACATAAGGGAGAATACATTGACGTTGAAGTGCCTACCCACTATTCCGGCGTGATTACAATGGCAAACGGCGTAATTGTCAGCTTGAACATGACTTTTGATATCTACAAATCGACGCTGCCGATGCTGGAGGTCTACTGTACGGAGGGGACCGTGATGATACCAGACCCCAATATGACCTCCGGCAAGGTAAAGATCTTCCGGCGGGACGACGAACTGAAAAAAACCGGCAGCAACGTTCACACTGTGCCGGCTCCGGATGTCTACAGAAGCGTTTCAAATTATACCAGGGGTACGGGAGTCGCGGAGATGGCCAGAGCGATCACAGAAGGCCGTATGAACCATGCAAACGGGGAGATCGCACTCCATACGCTTGACGCGATTGTAAAGCTGATCAGATCTGCCGAAACAGGTGAGAAGCAGGTTCTTGAAACCACCTGTGAGCGTCCCGAGGCAATGAATCCCGGATCACAGTAAACGGGCAGGGAAGCGGAACCTCACCCGTTCCGGGGAAAGGGAGAATAATCAACTATGAAAATCATGGTCAGCGCCTGCCTGACAGGCGAAAACTGCAAATATAACGGCAGCAGCAACCGGAATGCGAAAGTGACGGCGCTGGCTGCGGAGAATGAGCTCATACCGGTGTGCCCCGAAGTGATGGGCGGACTGCCCGTGCCGCGTATTCCGGCAGAGATCGTCAACGGCACCGTGACCAATCAGGCGGGGAGCTCAGTTGACGCGGAGTTCCGCCTCGGTGCGGAAAAGGCGCTGAGGATCGCGGAAAGGGAGAAACCGGATCTGATTATCCTGCAGTCCAGAAGCCCCAGCTGCGGTGTGAAGCAGAGATATGACGGGACCTTCTCCGGGACGCTGACGGACGCGCCCGGGGTAACGGCAGAACTGCTGATGATAAACGGCTTCAGCGTTGTTGACGTGGAGGATCTGTAAAATACCATGACCAAAGTGGATCTGATCACCGGCTTCCTGGGAGCCGGAAAAACGACCTTTCTGATGCACTATGCCCGGTGGCTGATGGACAGGGGCCTTCGCCTCGCCATCCTGGTCTATGACCACGGGGCCGTGAATGTGGATATGCCGCTGCTGCAGGCCCTGCAGGGAGAACAGTGCGAGCTGGAAATGCTGGCAGGCGCCTGCGACCCCGACTGTCATAAACGGCGCTTCCGCACCAAGCTGATCTCGCTCGGTATGCGGGGCTTCGACCGGATCCTGATTGAGCCTTCCGGCGTGTTCGACATGGATGAATACTTTGACACGCTGAACGAAAGCCCGCTGGACCGCTGGTTTGAACCGGGCAGCGTGATCGCCGTGGTGGATGCGAAGCTGGATGAGACGATGAGCCCGGAAGAGGATTACTTTCTTGCCTCCCAGGCGCTGGGAGCAGGCTGCATTCTTCTGAGCCGGATCCAGCTGGCGACTCCGGAGGAGGCAGAGAGCAGCCTGCGTCACCTGGAGCGGGCCATCAGGGCAATCTCCCTCTCAGGCGACGGTGAGAGCGGAATACGGGAACGGGTACTGGCAAAAGACTGGGAAAAACTAAGCGATGAGGACTATATCCGCCTGACCGGCTGTGGATCCGGGAAGAGTGATTTTGTAAAACTCATTGCCGGGGGCGGAAGTTCTTTTCAGTCCCTTTCGTTTCTGGACCTGCAGCTGAGCCGGCAGTTGATGGAAGAAAAAACGCGCATGCTTTTCGCCGACCGGGGTTTAGGCAAAGTTCTGCGTGTAAAAGGCTTTCTGGCGGAAGCAGGGAAGTGGTATGAAATGAATGCAACCCCGAAGGAACTGAAGATTGAGGCTGTGCCCCAAAACCGGGGAGCCGTCACGGTTATCGGTATGGATCTGAATGAGGACGCCATCAGCATTCTGCTGACGGGGAGAGCTCCGGAACACCATATTCTTTAAATGAAGCTGACAAAACGAAGAAAATAAAAAAGCCGCCGTCCGGGCTGGACGGCGGTTTACAGTTACGGAATCAGAGTGCGTTAATGGCGGCCTCAATCTCCTTGGCCACGTTCTCCGGAACAATCTTCTTGGAGACTACCAGATCGAAAATCTCACCGCAAGTCTTCTTGTTGAACAGCTTGATGGGATATTTCATCAGGTTGGGGGCCTTCTCCTTGATAATCGCCGTGCAGGCCGGATTATCAAAGCACTCTTTCACGGTCATGCTTCTGAAGTTCATGATAATTCTCCTTTCTGATTCCTGTCGTACAACAAAATGCTTTCACATTCTGAACTAATGAAATTATACCACAGAAAGTGAATAGCGTCAACCGCTGAATCGTGAACAAACAGACAACAATGAGCTGCGTCCTCTCTCCGCCGCGCGGTTCATTGGGCGTTTTGCATAAGAAGCGCGGGACAGGGAAGCGCGGACATTGAGAGTATGCATAAAGAATAAATATTCTGTTGACTTTTATGCGTGCTGACCCTATAATTCATGCATAAATATTCAATAAGGAGTAATAATCATGAATAAAGATAACATTAAAAAAGTTGTTCTCGCCTATTCCGGCGGCCTGGATACCTCCGTCATTATTCCCTGGCTGAAGGAGAACTACAACAACTGCGAAATCATCGCCGTCTCCGGAAACGTTGGCCAGGCGGATGAGCTGGAGGGTCTGGAGGAAAAGGCACTGAAGACCGGCGCCTCGAAGCTCTACGTGCTGGATCTGACGGATGACTATGTGGACAACTATATCATCCCCTGCATGAAGGCCGGCGCCGTCTATGAGGACTACCTGCTGGGCACCAGCCACGCCCGCCCCTGCATCGCCAAGGGTCTGGTGGACATCGCCCTGAAGGAAAGCGCCGACGCCATCGTGCACGGCTGCACGGGGAAGGGAAACGAC
>CAZBXX010000136.1:0-6139 GCA_964495965.1 uncultured Oscillospiraceae bacterium
ACCTGTGCTTTCCAGTTGTCCGGACTAGCGCTTTCAGCGCACCGGTATATTCACCGAGAGTCATATGCGTGACCTCAGTAGAAACAGAGAAGTCATTTGATATCTTTTTCGGGCGAACTCAAAAAGTGCGCTTGAGCAAGAAAAAACCCTCGTTTTTTCCGTTGAAAACGAGGAGAAAAAGGCAAGTTTGACGGATATCTTTTTTGGGCGCACAAGGCACAAAAGCAGCCGGTTTCGATCAGAAACCGGCTCTTTAAATTTTTTTGAAGTAGACGGTTTAGAATGTCCCAAGGTGCCAGATAGGGCTACCTCATTAACTCCGGCATCAATTCGTGCGGAAGCGTAGCTGAGCCGAAACGCGTGCGGATGAAGGTGCAGCAGAGATCCTCACGGTCTTCCCTTCGTTTCCGTTTCACAATTCTCATAAGGAACTCCTTGAGATGAAAATCAGATCATGAGGCAGAGTGCCCCATGATCTGATTCTTTTAAATGATGTAGTTGTCAAGATAGCGTTTCGACAGGCGGATGGACTTGAGCACATCCTCGCGGCAGCTCTCGAATGCCTTGTCCTCGACCTCGATGACCGCATCGCCATCGTAGCGAATGTCGTTGAGTGCGGAGACAAAGGCGCCCCAATCGACATCGCCGAGTCCCGGGATCTTTGGAGACATATAGTCAAGCGGATAGGCCAGCACGCCGACCTCACGGAGCTTCTCGGGATAGAGTTTGATATCCTTGAAGTGGATGTGGAAGAGCTTGTCACGGAACTCGTACACGGTCTGCAGATAGTCAAGGCCCTGCCAGACGTAGTGGCTGGGGTCGAAGTTCAGGCCGAAGTTCGGGGACGGGATAATCTCAAAAAGCTTCCGGAAGATTGCCGGAGTGCACATCAGGTTCTGCCCACCGGGCCACTGGTCCGGCCCGAAGAGCATCGGGCAGTTTTCGATGGCAACCTTTACGCCGTTCTCTTCCGCCAGTTTGATGATGGGCGGCCAGATTTCCCTGAACAGAGCAATGTTCTCTTCCACAGTCTTGTGCTGATCACGGCCGATGAAGGTGGTGACCATGCCGACGCCCAGCTTCGCGGAGGCCTTAATGAGGGCCTTCAGGTGCTCGATGGCGGCTTCTCTCTTCGCCGGATCCGGGTCCATGGTGTTGGGATAGTAGGCCAGGGAGGAGATGTGCATGCCCTTGGACGGCACATAGGCGGTGACATACTTGGCATATTCATCGTCTTCGAGGACTCGCTCGGCGTCGATATGGCTGACGCCGGCATAGCGGCGCTCGGCCTTACCCGCAGGCCAGCAGGCGACCTCGAGGCATTCAAAGCCCATTTCTGCCGCGGTGTCAACGGCTTCTTCAAAGTTCCATCCGTCCAGAATGGCGGTCAGAAGTCCGAAATGAATCATGTTTGTTCCTCCTTAACGGTTGGCCGGGATTTCTACGGCCTTTCCGGTCTCGCTGCTCTCCATGCTGGCGAAGACCGCACGCATGGCGCTCAGCACGCTCTCGCCGGAGATGGGGGATTCTTTTCCTTCTTTCAGGCACTCCACCCACAGGTCAATGATACCGGACTTGGTCTGGTTGTCGTTGGTCTGGATCTGTTCAACGTCGAAGTACTTCGGTTCCTCGCCCTTCTTCTTCAGGACTACGGAGTGTGCGGGGTCGTCATAGATGCGCATCTCGCCCTCGGTGCCGTAGATAACGGTGGAGTTGTCCTCGGCGGCGTAGTAGGTCCAGCTCGCGGTCATGGTGCCGATGACACCGCTCTTCATCTCATAGATGCAGATCGCGTTGTCGTCCACACCGATCAGATTCCCGTCCGCGCCGCGTTTATCCAGAGTGGTGAGCTTGGCCGTGGTGCGAACCACGTTCTCGCCCAGCAGAAACTGGATGAGGTCGGTCTTGTGAATGCCGAGGTCGGCCATGGCTCCCATAGCGGCTTTGGTTTTGTCAAAGAACCATGTGTTCTTGCCCGGGGTGATGCTCCAGGTCTCGGGACCGCCGTGGCCAAAGGCAGTGCGGAAGGTGATGACCTTGCCGATCTCGCCGTCCGCAATCATTTTCTTCGCCAGCTCGTGCGCCTTGGTCAGGCGCTGGTTCTGGCCGATCATCAGCAACTTTCCGTTTTCCCTGGCGACCTTGACCATCTCCTCACAGTCAGCGAGGGAGATTGCCATCGGCTTTTCGCACAGGACGTGCTTGCCGGCTTTCAGCGCTTTGATGGTCAGTTCTGCGTGTGCGTAGTTCGCCGCACAGACCGAGACTGCGTCGATCTCGGGATCGGCCAACAGTTCCTCTGCTGTGTCGTAAGCCCTGCCGCCGTATTTCGCGGCCATGTCCTCGGCGCGGGACTTGGTGGGATTGTAAAAACCGATGAGCTTGCAGTCGGGATTGTCGGCGTACTCGGGGATGTGCCGGACCTGGGCGATCTTGCCGCAGCCCAGAATTCCGATTTTCAGCATAGTCAGATCCTCCTTATACGATCAAAAGCCGTCTGTGATGCTGATTCTCTCCGAACTCGCGGAAGTAGATAACCGCGGGCTTGTCCGGATCCTCCAGCGCCTCCATGAACGGCGGCATGTAAGAGTGTGTGCAGCAGAAGCCGTAGGTGATCTCGTGGAAGCCCTGGGAAAGGCCGCCGGGCTTTTTGACGATCAGGGTGGCGGGCTCCATGGGATGCCAGTGGCGCTTGCAGTCGGCGCGCATCTCGGCGTAAGTAAAGTCCTCGCCGTTCACACGCCACAGGATCTCGTCAGCTCCGAAAGTCTCGCCGTCTACAATCAGGTGGCCGGGCCGGATCTGGCTGAGATACACGCCCCTGTAGTAGGGCAGGCGGATCTTGAGCTGGAAGCCGGTGATCACGCCGTTTTCCTCGATATTACGGAAGCCGACCGATTGAATGACCTGTTTATCCATTGTGCAGCCTCCTTAATAACCCAGAATGTTCTTCATCATGATGTGGTGACGGCGTAGCGTCTGGCCCACCTCATAACCCTGATCGTATTTATCCGCGCCCTCATACTCGCTCAGCAGATAGCCGTTCCAGCCGCGTTCCCTGAGGGTGGTCAGCACTTCCTTATACGGGATCGTGGTCTCCTCAAAGTCGTCGTTCATGTGGATGAACTTGGCATGGCAGCAGTAAATATAGGGCAGCAGGGGGATAATATCCTCCGGTTCGTTGGGGATGAAGTGCGGGTCGACAAACTCGCCCTCATCGAATTTGTGGCGGAAGACGGAGAAGTCAATGTTGAGGCCGAAGCTCTTCGTGCCGGTCTCTTCAATAAAATCAATGTAGTCGCGGATCATCTGGCTCTTGAGATTGGTGGGGATGTGGATTTCAGGACACATCGTGAGCCCCAGCTTCTCGGCCAGGGGCAGCGCGCCGCGGATGATGTCGCGCCAGTTTTCCACCGGATCAAGGGCATCGTTGATGACGCTCATCTTGGTGCGCAGTATGCGGAAGCCCAGACGGTGGGCTAGTCGCAGATCCTGTTCAAGGCGATCGACGGTCTCTTCGGTCGTGAGCATACGGTCCTGCAGCACGCGGCAGTCGATCCAGTGGCCGTATTCAACAGGCTCTACCTCGTACTTTTCGCAGAGGGCGAACCACTTGTCCACCCATGCGTCGGTGGGATAGGGATAGTTTTCGATATGGGTGTTGGCCAGGATCTCAATGCCGTGCGCACCCATGTCCTTGAGCTCTTCAAAGCAGTCCTCGAGGGTTTTTTCAAAGCCGAACTCGGCTGAGTAGCTGTAGAGCGCGACGCCGCGCTTGGGGCCGGTTTTGTCGTAATGATACATACGCTCTCTCCTTATTTGATTTCGGATAGGCGTCAGCCATGACGCCTATCCGAAGGGCTTGGAGTGGATGGATTACTTGAGGCTGTCCTCGGTGATGGAGGTCTTGCCGGCGGTGAGGTACTCGTCGGCGGTGGCCTCGTTGACGAACACGGTCGTGGCGTTGGTGACGGTGCCGCTTGGGATGCTGCCGTCATACAGGCCGACAATCACGCCCTTCATCTCGTCGCAGGTGTCCTGCACGCCGCCGGTCAGCACCATGCCGCGGAAAGGACCTTCATCCTTGATCAGCTGGCCGTGGGTCTCGTTTCCGTTGACGCAGAAGATGCCCATGCCGGTATAGTCGGTGACGGGAGAGCCGATGCCGGTGTAATAGTTGTTGATGCCGAGCGCGAGGCCGTTGTGCGCGGACAGGAAGACCTTGATCTCGGGATTGGTGGTGTAGAGGTTCTCGGCGGCGGCCATGCCGGTGTCGGCGTTCTCATCCTGGAGCTCGATTTCCTTCACTTCGCCGGCCTTCTGGGAGTACTCGGCGATCTTGATGAGCTCGTCGGCCTGGGTCACGCCGGTCTGGGCGGTGCGGCAGGAGAAGACTGCGACGGGGACGGAGTGGTCGGGCTCGGAGGCATAGGTCTCGTCGATCCACTTGGCAGCAAGCATATTCAGTGCGTCGGCGAGCTTGGCGTCCTCGGCCAGCATGCAGGCGTCGGCAGTCTCGATCGGTGCGACGAAGGCGATGACCTTGATGCCGGCAGCCTTGGCCTGGTCGACGACAGCGCCCATGGCCTCGGGAGCGACGGACCAGACGATGATCTCATCGACGCCCTGGGCGATGTAGTTCTCCATCGCGGCGATCTGGCTGGTGGGATTGAACTCGCCATCAACGTAGCTGGCTTCCCAGCCTTCGGCTTCCATCGTGGCAACGAAGCAGTCGGCCAGCGCCTGGAAGAAGTCGCCGCCGAGGCCGAAGGTCACGAAGCCAACGGAGGGCTTCTTGTCGGAAGACGCAGCGGGGGCATCGGAAGCGGGTTTATCTTCGGATGCGGCAGGAGCGGCCTGCTGTCCGCAGGCGGCCAGGGCGAAGACCATGGCGAGTGCGAGGATCAGAGCAAGGATCTTTTTCATGTTGTTTTCCTCCATTTTTTGATTTGATTGTTTTGCATATATGTCATTTACGGCTTTTCCATAAATGTCAACAGAATTCAGGCCGTCTTGGCGGTCTTGTTCGAGAGGTACAGGGACACCAGCATGATGATACCCTTGGCGATATACTGCGGATAGGTGCCGAGGTTGATCAGCTGCATGCCGTTGGAGAGGACGCCCAAGATGAACACAGCCACGATCGCCTTCCAGAGCGTGCCTTCGCCGCCCTTGAGCGCGACGCCCGAGAGGACGCAGGCGATGATGCCGGTGAACTCGATGCCGGTACCGGTGTTCGAGTCGGCCGATCCGGAGCGGGCAGCCAGCAGGATTGCAGAGATGCCGACGAGGATGCCAGCGCAGGTGAAGACCAGGATCTTGATCTTGGCCACGTTCAGACCGGCGAGCTTTGCAGCCTCGGGGTTGTCACCCACGGCGTAGATCTTGCGGCCGATATGCGTGCGGCTGAGGATGACGCCCACAAAAACGATGACCACCAGCGCGATCAGCGCGTTGAGCGGGATGCCGCCAAGGACTTTTCCCTGGCCGAGGAACATGAAAGAGCGAGGCAGGTTGTGGTAAGTCTTCGAGCCGGAGATAAGGAAGGAGATGCCCTGGAAGATCGCCATCGTGCCGAGGGTGACGATCATCGGCTGGCTGTTGAGGGCGATGGACATCACGCCGTTGAAGCAGCCCAGTGCCACACAGATCAGGATGCCGAGCACGATCGCTGGAAAGACGCCCATCACACCGTTGGAGAGGAGCTTGGCCACCAGCACGGCCGCCACGGACATCTGATAGCCGATGGACAGGTCGCAGCCACCGGAGACCATGATCATGAACACGCCCGTCGCGCAGATGGCAATGTGCACGTTCTGCACGAGGATGTTGGTGAGGTTGAGCGGGGTGAAGAATTTGTCCGACAGGATGCTGAAAACCAGCACCAGCAGGCCCAGCAGGATCGGCATCGAGAAATTGGAAACGATCTGTCCGAAAGATTTCTTTGTTTTCTGTTCCATGATACTCTCTCCTTAAGCAATCCCGGAGGCGAGCGCCAGCACGCGCTCCTGGGAGAAATCGGTTTTTTCGATGGTGCCGGTCTGCTCGCCCTCGTGGAGGACCACGATGCGTTCCGACATGCCCAGCAACTCTTCCATGTCGGAGGAGACCATGAGGATGGATTTTCCTTCCTTGGTCA
>CAZBXX010000137.1:0-6050 GCA_964495965.1 uncultured Oscillospiraceae bacterium
CGCTCTTCCTGCATCACGAAGACGACCCCCGCTGCCTGACCGAGCAGTTTGAATACCTGCTGGGACCGGATGTGCTGGTAGCCCCGGTCTGGCAGGCCGGGCAGACAGAGCGGCAGGTCTATCTGCCGGAAGGAAGCTGGATCCACCTCTGGACCGGCCGGGAATACGGAAAAGGCGACTGCACGGTGCCCGCCCCGCTGGGCGACACGCCGGTGTTCTACCGTGCAGGCTGCGGCCGGGCGGCGCTCATGGAGGAGCTGCGTGCCCGCTTCGGCTCCTGAAGCCGGGAAATCTCCTGTCTTTCCACAGGCGAAAGCCTGTGGATTCTTTTTTCATGATGCCGAAGCGGCCAGGCTTCCGGGCATGGAACTTTCCTGTTGTAAGAAAGCCGAAAATGGTGTAAGATAACTGTGGGTTTGTATCATTGAAACCATGAATCGCGAGGTGCTGTCTGGATGAATCCTGTCACGTTGAGCGGTCTGCTGAAGGCAGATGAAGATAAAATCCGCAACGAGCTGAAAGCGGACGACGCCTTTGACAAAAACCGGAAGCAGAGCGCTGTCCGCCTGGACGAGACTTTCAGCAAAATGCTGTTGCGGTACAACGCCGCCTGCACGGACGACCCGATGCGGCAGGCGTTGGCCGACAGTGAAATCGCCGCCCTGCGGGATATGCTGGATCTGCTGACAGCAGGCACGGCACAGAAGGAGATCTCCAAGCGGCGTTTTCGGATGGGCGGTGTGATCTCTCTGCTGGTCGCTGTCATCTGCCTGCTGATTGCGGCGCTGCTGGTCCGGGAGTATTACCCGGTTGGCTGTGTTTTTGCGGCGCTGGCAGCTTTTGCCGGTTTTCTTGCCGGCAGGCTCTGGTATGGGGAGCGCGAAGTGCGTGTCCGTGCAGGTCTGGATCCGGATGCGGTCTGGCGCACACTGAAGAAGACCGCCGACACCGTTGACCGGAAAACCGAAGAGTTCCTCAGCCTTTCCCGGGGCTGGCAGCAGGAAGCGGCTGAAAAGGCCTCCGCGGCGGGCCGCGGCGGAGCCGGCGAACCGGATGATGAAAGCCTGAAGCTTCTGGGCAGCCTGCTGGAAGCCCTGTACGCAGAAAACGGTGATTACGCCCTCCGGCAGCTGAAACAGCTGCGTCCCTGGCTGCGCAGGAAGGGCATTGAACTGAAGGACTACAGTCCGGAGACGGCGGAGCTCTTTGAGCTCCTGCCCTCTAAAAAAGGCTCCGCCACCCTGCGCCCCGCGCTGGTATCCGGGGAGAAACTGCTCCTGGTCGGACGGGCTACGGAGACGGCGGAAGGCTGATGAAGTCGGCTTTCCCCACGTGTGACGTACATTTCACTTTACAGTCGGTTTTCCTTTGATTATACTTTTTCCGGAGGGAGGGTTCTTCCGTGCAGTACTGGGGCTTTGATCTGGGCGACGGCGAAAGCACACTGGCCCGGGTCAGCAGTGAGGGTAAAAACTTCCCCGAAATCGTTGAGGTGGAAGGAAATAAGGTTATCATCACCGTCTGGGCCATCATGCGCGACGGTGAGGTGCGCATTGGCGACTACGCCGCACGTTCGGCTGCCGCCGCGGTGCGCAGCGCGGCGCGCTTCAAACGCCGCTTTCTGAACGCGCAGTCGGACAGTGCCGCCCTAATCCGGGACTTCTCGGCCCGGGTCTTTGAGTCCCTGCGCGGCAGCGGTGAACTCAAGGGCGGTGAGAAAAGCAACAGTGTCTATGTCGGCTGTCCTGCCGGCTGGAACGCGGAAGCCCGGGAGCGCTATCAGCGGATTTTTGAGACCATCGGTTTTCCGACGCCCCATGTGGTATCAGAGTCCCGCGCCGTCATGGTTGGCGCCATTCAGTCCAACTCCGTGCGCGACTCCGTCGACCTGCGCTCCAAAACCGTACTGGTCATCGATATTGGTTCTTCCACCACCGACTTTGCCTATATCAACAAGGGCAAGGAGGCCGAAATCCGCACCGGCGGCGAAGTCGCCCTCGGCGGCGGCGTCATGGATGAGGTGCTGCTGAATGCCTGCATTGCCCACTCCCCCAACAGTTCCGCCCTGAAAAAGGTGCTGGATGAGAGCGAAAGCTGGCGCGTGGACTGCGAGCTTCATGCCCGCCACCTGAAGGAGCATTACTACTCCATGCCCGCAGAGGAGAGAGCGGAACAGGAGTGCGCAGAATCCCTGCTCGTCACCTATGATGACCCGCTGATTCTGGACCTCAGGATGGATGCGGACATGTCCCGCACGCTGACCGACCGCCCCTGCCCTCAGCTTGGCGGAAAGTCCTTCCGCGCTGTCTTCACAGCCGGTCTGAAAGAGGTGCGCGACAGCATCGGAGCGGAGCAGCCGGAGCTGCTGTTTCTCACCGGCGGCGTCTCGCGCATGGAGGAGATCCGGAGCTGGTGCCAGGAGGTGTTCCCCGATGCCGTCATCTACACCGACCGGGAACCGGAATTCAGTGTGGCCAGAGGCCTTGCCTGGTGCGGCCGCATTGATGATGAGCTGATGCGCTTCCGGGCGGATGTGGACGAACTGATTTCCTCCAACACGGTGGAAGCGCTGGTCTCCGGCCGGCTGAATGAACTCTACCGTACCGCCCTGAATCACCTTCTGGACCCGCTGCTGGACCATGCCGTCAAGCCGGTGCTGCTGGACTGGAAGACCGGGAAGATCGAGCGCCTCTGCGATATGGAGACCATCCTGCAGGAGCGCATCAAGGTTTACCTCTACTCCGAAGAAGCCAAACAGAGCCTTTATCAGCCGGTTACCGACTGGCTGCTGAGCGTCTCGGAGGAGCTGGAACAGTACACCTCCGAAATCTGCCGCCGCTATCATGTGCCGGATCGCTCGCTGGAGATCTCCTCGGCGCTGACCGCCAGCGACTTCAGCCTTCTGGAAAAACTGGAGGCAAAGGATGTTCTTGCCGGAGATACACTGACCTGGACGGCTGTTTTTGTGGAATCCATCATCTCCATCCTCATCGCCATGCTCTGCGGCGGCAGCGGCGTGGTGCTGGTTGCGGAGGGTCCTGCCGGAATGCTTATCGGCTTTCTGCTCTCCTTCCTGGTGCTGATGGTCAGCCACGCCATGGGCAAGAAGGCACTGGATGAAAAGCTCATGACGGTAAATCTTCCTCTTCCCATTCGCAGGATGGCGCTGTCCGCCTCCCTGCCGAAGATCGAGGGGCCGAACCTGGGCCTCGGCGACACGCTGAAGTCCGGCTCGCTCGGCACGCTGTTTTCAGGCAACGGTACCGGCCGGGACGACGCTTCTGGTTCCGGTTCAGCATCCGTAAAAAAACGTCACCTGCTGCCCCGCCTGAGCTGGGACAAATCCGGTGACATCTCCGAACGGCGCATGCAGGCCATCCGCGCCCGCATCCGCCAGAATTATGAAAAACTGCTCAACAGCGCCGGCAACGAGGACCTTGAGGCCCTCAACAGCCGGATGAGCCGGGATATTTCGGCGCAGATTGAAAAGCGCCTGAAAGAGCTGGCCGAGCAGGTGGAAATCCCGCTCTGAGCTCCCGGCAGGGATTCCGGCGCTTCGACTCTCTGACCGAATCGCCGGGTTATGTGTTTCCCCTTACTGTAATAAACCGAAACCGGAGGTATCGATACGATGAACAGCAAATCCATCCCCGGCAGCATGATGCTGGATGACAGCGCCCTGGAGAATGTGATCGGCGGCGTGTCCCGCGACCAGTCCAAGCGGGAGAAGTTCGTCTCCGCCTTTTACTGCGAGGCCTGCGGGAAGACCGTCCACATGGGCATGATCTATTCCCTGGACCGCGCTAAAAAAGAGCACAACGCCAAGTTCCACCCGGGTCTGCGCTGAGGCGCAACGCGGGGCGGGTCCCCTCTAAGCGTCAGCGGCCAGCGCCCGGAAAGACAGATTAGAAAAGCTCACCCCGTTTCCGGGGTGAGCTCTTGTTTGTTTGTCTCTTCTGAGCGACTCAGTGATCACTCAGGCAAAGGAGACGATCTCTCTCCTCAGGCTTTCTTCTTGGCCTGCTCGGACAGGGTCTTGAAAGCGGTGATGGCCAGGATGACGGCCAGGACAACCAGAACGATGGACCAGATCACCTGGAAGTAGGTGCCCCACTGGGCGCCGGCGGCGATGGTCTTGAAGCCGTTGATGATGGTGAAGCAAAGCGCGGTGATGGTGGCGCAGAGCATGAAGACCATCGGGAAGAAGAACATCTTGTTGTTGCGGCCGATCTTGCCGAGCCAGGTGCAGACAGCGAGCATTGCAACGCCGGCGAGCAGCTGGTTGGCGGAACCGAACACGCTCCAGATCTGGGACAGGCCCATGAAGCCCATGCCGCAGCCGATGATGACCATGATCAGGGTGGAGACGATCGGGGTGGTGAAGAACTTCGCAGCACCGGTCAGATCCTCGTGGGTCTTTCCTTCCGGAGTGAGGAGCTCAGCAAACAGATAGCGGCAGAGACGGGTTGCGGAGTCCAGAGAGGTCAGCGCAAAGACGGATACCGCCAGGGTGAACAGGTTGTAGATGGTGGCGTAGGTTCCCTCGCCTGCGAAGGAAGCAAACATGGTGGCAATACCGCCGGCGAAGATGGTGGGAGGTGCGCTCAGCAGGAACTTCTCGCCGCCGCCTGCGGAGGTCTGGCTCCACACGACCATGACAGCGATCAGGGAGATGACACCCAGGGCGGACTCAACGATCATGGAGCCGTAGCCGATGATCTGGGCATCCTTCTCATTGTTGATCTGCTTGGAGGAAGTACCGGAGCTGATCAGAGAGTGGAAGCCGGAGCAGGCGCCGCAGGCAACCGTGATGAACAGGAACGGGAACAGGGGCTGGCCGGCCGGGTTCTTCCAGCCGTAGAAGGCGGGGCCTTCCATGGTGGCAGCGCCGGTGAAGGAGCCGCCGATGATGGAGACGAGCGCGATGATCATCATACCATAGAGCAGGAAGGAGCTCAGGTAGTCACGGGGCTGGAGCAGAATCCAGACCGGGAGGAGAGACGCAACCGTGACGTAAACGGCAACCCGAACGGGAAGGACCTGAACGGGGAGGCCCTGCCGGCCTGGGAGCCCTGGTCCGAACAGGAACCCTGCACCATGCAGTTCCTCGGCAGCGGCGCCGCGCCGGTGACGAAATCCCTTCCGCCCTTCAAACAGTTTATCAGTGACAGGATTATGGAGAGAATCCGGAAAGAGAAGTAATGCAAACCGCAAAAAACCACAAAAACAGCACTGAATACGCCGCTGTAATATTAATTTAAGAAAAGGGAAATAATCACTTCACACTTGATGTTGACAAAAAATGGTTTAACAGATTATATTACCACTAAATAAAAGCTTTCAGGGTCCACGTAACAATACCCGAAAGATCCGGCGCGGCCCACCAGAGGGTTTTATTTTGCATCAGTGAAAAAGGAGTGAATTGCAGCGTGACTTCCAAGGCCTTCACCCGTTTTGTATGCCTGCTGCTTTGCATGACCGTCCTGCTGCCCTGTGTTTCCGCCCTGGCGGAAACCACGAAGGTGGCAGCCTACCTGCTCCGGCTGCGGGAAACCCCTTCGGAAAAGGGCAAGGTCCTGGACGCCTATCCCCGGGGAACCAAGGTCACCATCCTGAAAAAGGGGGATGAATGGACCAAGGTTAAGGTTCACAGCAAAACAGGCTATATGAAAACCAACCTCCTGGCATACGGAAGATACAAAACCGAGGAGAAAAAGGACAGCTCCAAATCCTCCGGCGCTTCCTCCAAGGAGTCCAAATCCTCCGATTCCACCATGTATGTGAAGAAAGGAATCAAGCTGAACCTCCGGGAGTCCCCGGACAGCAGCAGCGAGATCATCGCCTCTTTCCGCGGGGGCACCAAGGTGACCGTCCTGAAGAAGGGCAAATATTACACCTATGTGGAGGTCAAGGGTCTGCGGGGCTATATGGGTACAAGCTACCTGACTTCTGATCCGAAGAGTGACGAATAACACAAAACGAACAAAACCGGCCGTCCGGGCGGCTGTCATAAAACAGTTTTATTGAAAAACTGGTATCTAACTTGGTTG
>CAZBXX010000138.1:0-6035 GCA_964495965.1 uncultured Oscillospiraceae bacterium
CCTCTTCTTTGCGGTATGCTGTTTTGCTGCGTCAGCGCTTGTTGTGGGGAAGCCAGATTTTCTGCGCTTCCGCCGCACGGATCAGCTCCTCACGGAAGTCCGGATGTGCAATGGAAATCAGCGCCTCGGCCCGCTCCCAGCTGCTTCTGCCGGCGAGGTTGACAGCGCCGTATTCGGTGGCAATGAAGAAAACCTCACTGCGCGGCGTTGTAACAATGTCGCCGCAGAACTTCGGCTGAATGCGGGAGCGGCGCACGCCGTCCCTGTCGGTAAAACTGGAACTCATGCACAGGAAAGAGAGACCGCCCTTTGCTGCGGTTGCGCCGTTGACGAAGTCCAGCTGGCCGCCTGTGCCGCTGATTTGCCGTGTGCCGACGCTCTCTGAGCAGACCTGACCGTAGAGATCCGCCGCAAGGCAGCCGTTAATGGAAACCATATTGTCATTCTGCGCAATGGTGGAAATGCTGTTCACGTAGTTCAGCGGAAAGCCCATTACCTCCGGGTTTCGGTCCAGCCAGTCATAAAACTCACTGGAGCCACCCGCAAGGCCGAACACGCCGATGCCGGGGTGCAGTGTTTTGCAGCGGTTGGTCAGCTTTCCGGCGTTATGCAGAGCGAGATACCCGTCAGAGGCAAGCTCGGTATGCATCCCGAGATCTTTCAGATCGGACTCTGCAATCAGTTCGCCGATGGCGTTCGGAATACCACCGATGCCGAGCTGGACCGTTGCGCCGTCCCGGATATACGGAAAAACATGGGAAGCGATCTGCCGTTCCAGTTCACTGGGCGGCGGGTTCGTCATCTCCCACAGGGGGATCGCCGGACCCTCGACCACGGCATCCACAGCGGAAAGCGGAAGTTTGCAGGCCTCGCCGCTGATATGCGGCAGAGCGGGGTTTATCTCCACGATCAGGTGCCTGGCGCAGTCGGCAATGGTGCGGGTGACCCCGACCGTTGTGGAGAGATTGAAATTGCCGTCCTCATCCATCGGGGCAACGGAGATCATTGCAACGTCAACAGACAGAAAGCTCTTATAGTACCAGTCCAGATTGCGGAAAACCATCGGCGTGAAGAAAGCCCGGCCACGGTCGCAGAGGCGGCGCTCGTACGCCGTGCAGTGCCAGGTGTTATATATAAAGTGTTCCGCCTCGGGATCACACTCCACAACGGCGAGGGGGCCGCGCAGGAGGTTTCCCTGCACCCGCACACCGTGCAGCTCATCCCTCCGCTGTGCCAGCGCCGCATCCAGTGCGGCGGGATAGGAGTTGTTGGTGCCGTAATCAACCCAGTCGCCATTTTTAACCACCTTTACCGCCTCCGCCGCCGTGCGCAGCTTCGCGCGGTACTCACTCATAACATTCACTCTGGCCTCCGTTCCCGCCGCCCCGGCATCGTGCCGGAGACGGCAAAAAATCCATTTTTTCCTATTATACCGAAAAAGCGGGGAATTTCAACATCTGCCGGTCAAATGCGGTTGAAAAGCGCCGGGGTCATTGGTATAATGAGGACACAGAATCCGGAGGAAGCCGCGGGCAAAGTCCTCCGGGCAGGGAGGTTTCCGGACAGATGGAACTGACACATTTTGATGAACGGGGAAACGCCAGAATGGTGGATGTCTCGGAGAAATCCGTTACTGCCCGGACGGCGACTGCCGAAGGCCGCATTCAGGTAAGTGCGGAGGTCTTCGAGGCGGTCCGGCAGAAGACGGTAAAAAAAGGCGATGTGCTGACGGTGGCACAGGTCGCCGGGATTCTCGGCTGCAAGCGGACGGCGGAGCTGATCCCCATGTGCCATCTGCTGAACCTCACAAATGCAACGCTGACCTTTGAGCTGCTGCCGGAATCCTGTGAAATCCGCGCTCTCTGCACGGTGAAAACCGAAGGCAGGACCGGTGTGGAGATGGAAGCGCTGACAGGCGTCTCCGTGGCGCTGCTGACCATCTACGATATGTGCAAGGCCATCGACAAGCGCATGGTGCTGAAGGAGATTCACCTGGTGGAAAAGCACGGAGGGAAGAGCGGAGATTTCTTTTTTGAAGCGGACAGGGGAACGGGAGCTGAAGCATGAAGCGGCTGAAAACCATCCGGATGCTGCTGGGCGGGAAGCCGTCAAGGCGGCCAAAACCGGCAAAAACCAGAAAAAAGCACCGCACGCTGAGAGCCGTCCTGGCCGGTGCCGCCATAGGCTGGCTGCTGGATCTGCTGGAGGGCCGCTGGAAGAACGAGCTCTGGAAACCGAAGGGCTGAAACAGGACGCTCTTGATTTTGCCGTTCTGATGGGGTATAGTTGCAGTATGAAACAGCAAGGAGGCTGACGAAATGAAGTCCGATATCATCCCTGTGAATGCGTCCGGAAGCGGTGTGCAGGAAGCACTGACCCAGACGGAGAAGATTGCCGAAGTAAAAGGCCTTTCCGAGCGGGACAGGCTGAGGCTCCGTCTTCTGACAGAAGAAATGATGGGGATGCTGCAGGGGCTGACCGGTGAGGTTGAGGCGGAATACTGCATCGAAGAACAGAATAACCACTATACTCTGCACCTGAGCACCGACACTGCCATGTATGCGGAGAAGCGTCGCCGCCTGGTGGAGGCCGCAACCGATAACCGGAATGCTGCCGCATCCGGGATCACGGGAAAGCTGCGCAGTCTGTTTGAGAGTCTGCTGGAGCCGGAGGATGCCCAGACCCCGTCGGTTGCCTCTCTGGGGAGCCTCGGTGCGTTTTCTTCGACGGGAAGCGGGACCGGGATGTGGACGCTCTCTCAGTACCGGGATCAGGTTCAGGAAGCGGAGAATGCCGCGGAGGCCTGGGATGAGCTGGAGAAGTCCACAGTCGCAAACCTGGCAGATGAAATCAAGATCGGGATCCGGGGTAACCGTGTCGAAATGACCATTGAAAAACAATTCTGAGAGGAAAGGAACGCAAAATGGAAATTACAAAACAGGCAGAAGGCGAAAAACTGACCCTCGCTTTGAACGGCAGACTGGACACCATGACCTCGCCTGAGCTGGAAGCAGTGCTGAAGGAGAGTCTGGACGGAGTAAAAGAGCTTGTATTTGAATGCACGGATCTGGAGTACCTTTCCTCGGCCGGCCTGAGAGTGCTGCTTGGCGCGCAGAAGGCCATGAGTGAGGCCGGGAAGATGACCATCTGCCATGTAAATGAACCGGTTATGGAAGTGTTTGAAGTAACCGGATTCACAAATGTGTTTACCATCGAATAATCCGGCTTCCATAAAAAAGAACAGGGCTGTCTCAGAGCGCCGAGTGCGGCGGAACAATCTGAGACAGCCCTGATTCTTGAATTGCCGGCAATGAGCGCAGCACCGAAATTACACGGATTCCGGACAGTGGTTAGATTCTGAAAGCATCTTCTGCCAGTGGCGGAATGCGGTGGGGAGCGGAACCGTTGCCCGGATTTCTTCCGGCGTGCGCCACAGGAAGCCGGGGGCTTCGGTTTCACAGTCCAGCAGGTAGCCGGTCATGTGCCACTCAACGTGGGTAAAGATGTGCTTTGCCGATCCGCAGGAGCGGATGCGGATAACCGGAAGACCCTGCCCGGCGGCAAAGGCCAGAACTTCTTCGGGAGAGAGGGAACCATTCACTGTCGGGAATTCCCAGAGCCCGGCAAGCAGGCCTGCAGCGGGGCGGCGGCGGACGGCAAAACGTTTTCCGCATCGCAGGAGAAGGACGGATATTTCCTCTGTGCGGCGGGGCGCCTTTGCACGTTTGACGGGGAAGCAGAGCTCCCTCTCTTCCCGGTGCGCCCTGCAGAGCGAGGAAAGCGGACAGTCTCCGCAGCGGGGCACACCGTTGGGAATGCAAACCGTCTCACCCAGCTCCATCAGCCCTTCCGTCAGCAGGCCGGCATCATGCCCAACGGGGTAATGCGTTCGCAGCGCTGCGGTAACCGACCTGCGGACAGCAGGAGATGCGATGTCATCCGCGCAGGCGGTGAGCCGCATGATAACCCGCAGGACATTTCCGTCTACCGCGGGTTCCGGCTGACCGAAAGCGACGGAAGCAATGGCGCCCGCGGTATAGTCCCCGATACCCGGGAGCTTTTTCAGATTCTCTGCCGAAGGCGGAAGCAGCCCGCCATACTGGTCAACCAGCAGTCCTGCAGCCTTTTTCAGGTTGCGGGCCCGGCTGTAATAGCCCAGCCCTTCCCAGAGCTTCAGCAGCCTGTCATCCGAAACGGCGGCGAGGCTTGGGATATCGGGCAGTTCCTTCAGAAACCGGTGATAATACGGGATAACGGCGTCAATCCTGGTCTGCTGCAGCATGATTTCGGAAATCCATGTGTGGTACGGTGTCGGATCCTGCCGCCACGGGAGCGGACGCCGCACACCTGGATACCAGCGCAGAATGCGGGAAACGGCATTCTGCAGCAGAGCGCCGTCTTTTTCGGAACGTTCCAAAACCGTGCTTATCCTGCCAGGTATACTTCTTCGCCGGTGATGTCATTCACACCGACGCCGAAAGGATCCACGGTGTACCAGGCAGAAGTTGCGGTATGAGCCGGGATACCGGCTTTCTCTACGATCTCAAACAGATGGACCGTGAGGCTGCCGTCGTCATTTTCCGTAACCTCAGCCTCAGGCGGGAAGAAGCCGGTTTCCAGGAAATAGTACTGCCGGGCAAGAAGCCCGAGTTCATCCGCCGTATAAGGACCGGGTTCCGCCGGCACAAAGCGGACTGACGGCTCAAATGTATAGGTGCCGGACAGCAGGCCGTCATCGTTTGATGCGTTCCCTTCCGGCTTCACGGTAAGCACCCAGGAGGGTCCGTCCGCACGGAGAACAACGGATTCTAATAATTTGGAAATATCACTGCCGTTTCTGGTAACCTGATGGTATCGGACGGAACCGTCGCTGTTTTCCTCGGCGAAGTCGCTGTCCAGAATGTAGACCTCTTCAAGCGTCTCGGGGTCACCGCCGAAACGGGAAGTTCCGTGTACTTCCGGATCGCCGTCATCGTTCGGAATCATCCAGTACAGCAGATCACCGTTTTCATTGCGGCACTCAAAACAGGCGTTGGCTGCACAGGGTTCCATCTCATAGCCCCCGGTCAGAATATTGTCCTCCGCACCGCCGGCAAGGGTCTTCTCATTCCGGCCGATGTCCATTACCAGACTGCTGTCTCCAAAGTCCAGTTTAATCCAGTTAAACCAGTCGGAAACATCGTTGCCCCACGCATCATAGATATCGTAGATCAGCAGGGTGTCGCCGTCTGCCTCTGCGGTTTTAAAATCCAGAACATACTGCCCCTCATAGAAGGTCGGGTCACCGGAACGGAAGTAGCAGTGCAGGACCGGATTCTCACTGTAAAGTCCTGTGAGGTCCAGCCAATACTTCGGCATGCCGTTTTCTTCACGGTACAGATAGACCGGGTACAGGTCGCTTTCTGCTTCCTGCGTGGGAGCGGCGTCTACAGGGGCAGTCCCTTCTTCAGAAAGGAAGACGGCATTTTCAATCACCTCTTCCAGCATGCCGTCAAGCGTCATGCCGAGAGAGGGGATTTCCTTGGTGCAGAACATATAGGTTAGCTTATCCACGGTAATAAAGATGCGGCGGTCGACCGCATCGTAGCCGCTGATGGTGTAGGCGTAGTCCACCTCGTAACAGTGCTTGTCACCGATGGTCTTCGCCGCAGGGGCGGAAGTAACCTCAAAACCCTGCTGCTGATACTGTTTTGACAGGGAATCCGTCAGATAATCGATAAAGGCTTCCTCATTGTCAAACCGGTCGGTTGCCATCAGCATAACGTAGGGAATATAGCCTTCTTTCTGCGCATAGATATAATACGTGCTCCCCTCCAGAACGGCCGCGGCCGCCTGATCGGGAACGGCAATGCGGATATTCCAGTCGCCAAGGGTGTCGGTATTGCCGCCGGCAGCGGAGGCTGCCGGGCTGAACAGCAGGGACAGCACCAGAATCAGGCTCAGGAGAACGGACAGTTTTTTCATGGCGTAACCTTCCTTCCTTAGTTTCCTGTGAAAACCTATGCTTACGCGGCCTCAGAGTCTTCCGAAGAACC
>CAZBXX010000139.1:0-5980 GCA_964495965.1 uncultured Oscillospiraceae bacterium
CACGACAAGAGCCTGGAGGATCTCCGGGAGTAAACGTGAGAGAAAGATATGGCCGGACAGTTTAAGGTTTCTCTAAGTTTTGCGGTTTATACTGGGCCCATAAGCTGAAGAAGAGAGGTACTGTAAACATGAAAAAACTGATTTCTATATGTCTCCTGCTGGCGCTGCTGTGCTCCGGTGTCACCGCCTTTGCTGAGGGCAGTCCGGGAAACGGACAGCGCGGCGGAATGCGCGGAGGAAACGGCGGCGGTGTGGACAAGACTTCCGACAGTGAACTGCAGAGCATGATTGCCGATGTGGCGCCGCAGTTTCAGCTGATGACCTATGAGGAAGACGGTGAGACGCTGCAGTACTATCTGTATGTTCCGGTGGATTACGACCCGGAGAACACTTATCCGCTGATCCAGTTCATCCCGGACTCCAGCGTGGTGGGCCGGGATGCGGAATACGTCCTCACCCAGGGCTGGGGCGGCCTGATCTGGGCGACGGAAGCGGAGCAGGAGAAGCATCCGTCCTTTGTTGTGGTTCCCGTCTTCACGGAGACGGTTGTGGACGACAGCTTCAATCACTCGTCTCAGATTGACCTGGCTGTGAACCTGCTGCGGTCTCTGATGGAAGAATACTCCATCGACACGGACCGGATCTACACCACCGGCCAGTCCATGGGCGGAATGACGTCATTCTATCTGAGCAGCGCTTATCCCGGCTTCTTCGCGGCGTATCTCTTTGTGGGCAGCCAGTGGGATGTTGATGTGCTGTCGGGGCTGGAAGAAGAGAAGTTTTTCTACATCGTCTCCGCGGGCGATCCCAATGCCTCCGCCGGGCAGGCTGAGCTGCTGGCGAAGTTCGATGCGGACGGGGCGGCTTACAGTGCGGCGGAATGGAGCGCCCGGGCTGAGGATCAGGATGCGCTGGTTGCCGCCATGCTGGAAGAGGGCAACGACGCGAACTTTGTGACCTTTACTGCCGGAACAACCCTCGCGGAAGGCCAGAGCGCCGGAGGCGGAGCCGGCGAACACATGACCTCTTTCGACTATGCCTATAAGATTGAGGCCGTCAGAGACTGGCTGTTCGCGCAGACAAAATAAAAGACAGGGGACGGTTCTCTGTCTGTTCCCAAATCCATAACGAAATAACGCCAGAGAAAAACTCAGGCTCCATCTCAGAGCCTGAGCTTTTTGAACGTCATTCAGGGAGACAGGGCGAAGGAGACAGGAGACGGTTCTCTGTCTTATTTCAACGCCCGTTCAATCATGGATTTGGATATGCCCAAGAAAACAGCGGGGTATGTTCTGGGCTGAAGCACAGGCAGACAGAAAAGTCAAGAGTTGTTTTCTGCTTTGCCCTGAGGTATACTTCCGGCTTGTACGATTACCGCACGGGAGCGTGTTATCATGGACTATAAAAGAAACACCAGAAAACTCGACTGGGAGAAGCTGTCGCTGGAGGAGAAGCAGCACCAGCTGTACCTGAAGCAGAAGGAAACGCTGGACACCTTCCTGGCACACGGAGCTATCTCACAAGCGGAACACGACAAGAGCCTGGGGGATCTCAGGGAAAAAATGGGAGAGAAAGAATGATCGGGCTTCTCAATATGGCGAACGGCTGAACGGGGCAGATGCCTCATTCAGCCGTTTTGTTATGGGGTTATCAGAGCGCTCCACGTATCCGAACCAATCTCGCCGTCTGGGGTGAGGGCGTTGGCGGTCTGGAAGGCGCGGACGGAGGCGGCAGTGGCGGGGCCGAAGTCGCCGTCGGGGGTCTCGCGGCCGAGGAAGACGCAGTATGACAGAAGCCTGCACGGCCTGCGGGAAAAGATGGGTAGAAAACAAAAAGCCGCCTCTGCCGTGCAGCCGGATGACTGACGGAGAGGCGGCTTCCGTTATCCTTTTTCAGCGGCGGTGATTCCGTCTTACTGGAAGACGACTTCGCCCATGTTCATGGTGCCTTTGTCGAATCTCGCGGACATCAGATAAGGAATGATTTTGTCCGCTTCCACGGTTCCGATGACCTTGGACCAGGCAAGGTCAATGTCGTTCTTGGACCAGCCGGCGCCGAGGACTTCGATCACTTCCAGCTCCGACCAGGGATCCTCGTAGGAATCGCCGAGGGTGACCTTGGCCGTTCCCTTTTCAAAGGTGCGGTACTTGGTTGCAAAGGCGCAGTCGATGATGTTCGCATCCTCGAAGCGCACGATCCCGTCGCCGCCCTTGTTGACGTCGAACTTATAGAAGAAGCCGTCGAGCAGGACTTCGTCACCGGGCTGGACGTCACCGTACACATTGGCGCAGGCCACATTGTTGTAGTGTCCGCAGATATCCATTTCCACTTCAAACAGCTTGATCCCGTGGCGGATCAGGGTGCCGGTCGCATAGTTGCCACTGCGTTTGACAATGATCTCGTCTGCCAGCTTCTTGGGGATGCCGGCGACTTCGCGGCCGCCGAAGGTGCCCATTTCCTTTCCGGGCCCGGAGAGCATAAAGGAGATCCAATACACGCCGGACACGCCGTTGCAGACACAGGGGATCGCGCAGGCGGCTTCATTGTAGCGAGAGCAGAATGTGGGCTTCTGGATGTTGATGATATAAGCCGTAATGATCGGCGCGACAGGAACCATCGGCGGGGGCAGGATGCGGTTGATCACCTTGGGGTCCGTCAGCCAGGAGACGTAGATGCCTTCCTGGTCGTACATGACGGATTCCTTGAAGAAGTTCTTCGCCTGATCAAGCGGAGTGAAGAAAGAGCCTTTCATTTCGATGTTCTCCTTTCTGTACTGTTTCTGTCAGATTGAGCTGGCTGCCAGATAGGCGGAACGGGTGGCGTCCCCGATCTTTGCGGGCTTGACCGCATCGCCGACGACTGCGAGCTTCCCGACCCGTCCTTCCAGTTCAGCCGCCAGGGCGTTCACGCTGCGGGTGCCGAGGGTGAGCACGACGCAGTCGGCCTCGGCGGATTCGTATTTCAGGTTCGCGAGATTCTGCATGTTGACCGTGCTGCCCTCGATGCTCAGCAGCTTGTGGCAGGTAAGGAACTTTGCTCCCAGCGCCTTCAGCCTCATCGTGAGATCCATGACGTTCTGCGCGTACATGTCGGGGCCGACCTTGGAGGCCATTTCGACCACGGTAACGCTGTTGCCCTTCTGGCAGAGATACTCCGCCGTCTCCAGGCCGGTGTGGCCGCCGCCGATGAGCATCACGCGCTTGCCTTCGATGCTGACCTTGCCGGTGAGCACGTCCGTCCCGAGGAAGACGTTGTCGCCGCGGATGCCGGGGATGGAACCGGGCACGACCGGCACGCCGCCTGTCGCGATGATCACCGCATAGGGGTTCAGCGCGCAGATGGAACCCGCCGTGGCTTCGGCGCCGTAATTAACGGTGACGCCGAGTGCGGCCAGCTGGGCCTGCATGGTTTCGGTGAGCTCGGTGATGCGGTGCTTCATGGTCGGCTTGTCGGCAATGTTCATCTGGCCGCCGGCCTTCTCCGCCTTCTCCAGCACTACCGGTTTGAAGCCGCGCAGCGCGAGGACTCTCGCAGCTTCCATGCCCGCGGCGCCGGCGCCGACGACAACGACGGTCCGGCCTTCGCCGTCCTTCTTCAGCTCGCCGTATGCATACTCATGGGCGTTGCAGGGGTTGAGCGCGCATTCGATCGGCTTGCCGGTGCCGATGGCTTCCAGGTAGGATTCAAAGCAGTGCAGGCAGCTGATGCACTTGCGGATCTCTTTTTCGCGGCCTTCCTGGATTTTTTTGACCCATTCGGGGTCGGCCAGGTGGGTGCGGCTCATGCAGATGAAGTCCTGGTTGCCGTCTTCCAGCAGCTTTTCCGCAAACTCGGGGTGGCGGATGACGGAAACGCCCATCACGGGGATGCTCGTAACGCTTTCCTTGATGGCCTTGGTCAGGTAGGCACGCCAGCCTTCGGCAAAGGAGGACGGCTCGACCGTGCAGTTGGCCGTCTCGTACATACCGGCGGAAACGTTGATGACGGCGACGCCCTGCTTCTCAAAGGCCTGGCACATGGGGACGGTCTCCTCCAGCGTTAAGCCCTTTGCCGGGTTGCCGACCGCCGCCAGGAATTCGTCCGCCGAAATGCGGATGGAGATGGGGAAGTCTTTCCCGCAGCGCTCCTGGATGCCCTCGATGATCTCGCTGACGATGCGCATGCGGTTCTCCCTGCTGCCGCCGTACTCGTCGGTGCGGTGGTTGGTATAGGGGGAGAGGAACTGCTGCAGCAGATAGCCATGCGCGCAGTGAAGCTCAACGCCGTCATATCCGCCCTTCTGGGCGCGGACCGCCGCCGAGACAAACTTCTCAACCATGGCGTGTACTTCTTCCACGGTCAGTGCGCGGGTGGGCTGGCAGCAGAAGCCGCAGGCCTGGGCGCTTGCCGAAACGACCAGACGGTCGCCGTTCAGGGCGCACATGGTCTCACGGCCGGGGTGGTGAAGCTGGCAGAACATCTTCGCACCGTGCTCGTGCACCGCATCCGTCATCTTCTTGTATGCGGGGATCTTGTCGTCGCTGGTCAGCGAGAGCTGGCGGAGGGATGCGACGCCGGTTTCATCGTCCACACGGGTGATGCCGTTGATGATCAGGCCCACTCCCCCTTTGGCCCTTGCCACGTAAAACGCGATGAGCTCGTCGGACGGCGTCCCGTCGAAATTCGCGAGGGAGACGTCCATGGGTGTCATCACCACCCGGTTACGGATGGTCACATTGCCGATTTTGCCTTCGGACAGCAGCTTTTTGTACTCCATAGTAATCTTCCTTTCTATGTTTTTGCGGTCATGGACCGCTGAAGGACGGATAAAACACACTTGACTTTCCCGGATAATCCGCTACAATGGCGGTGTGTGATATGAGTCAGTTTATATCTGATACATTTTGTATCTGATACAGTTTATATCATTAGTGTTAAACATTGTCAATGTGTTAACGTGACACAAAATGAGGTGTTTTGTCTTGGATAAAAGGCTCGAAGCAAACCTTCTGGTGAAAAAGAAAATCACTGACGCTTTTTTCCGGCTTATGGAAAAGAAAAGCATCAGTGAGATTTCGGTTTCGGAACTGATTGCGACGGCGGGGGTGGCGCGGTCCTCGTTTTACCGGAATTACGATTCCATGGAGGACGTCCTGCACGGATATATCTCGCAGTTTATCGACGAGTTCACTGAGACCAATCCGGTCCGGACCGTAGACTTCGCGAGCCGGGATTACATGCGCCACGTATTCCGCTTTTATTATGAACGCCGGGACCGCGTCATGCTGCTCTACAACAGCGGCCTCTCCTCCACCATCCTGAAGGAGATCACCGACTACAACATCGAGGCAATCGGCGATATGCCCGCCGGCTCGATCCGGCGGTACTCGCTGTACTACTATTCCGGGGCTTTGTTCAGCGTGGTCATTCACTGGCTGGAAAGCGGCGCGAAGGAAAGCGTTGAGGACATGGCGAACGGTTTCTGTTCAATGGTTTCATCCGTCACCGATATCTGAGTCTTCTGATGAAAGATCGACCGCCCTTAGACTATCAAAAGCACCGACCAGGTATTTGCTCCTATTTCGCCGTCGGACCCCAGCGCCGCTTCGGCCTGGAAGCTCCTGACGGCTTTTTCGGTGGCGGGGCCGAAATCTCCGTCCGGGGTCTCTCGGCCCAGGAGGTTCTTCCGTCCCCCGCAGTCGTAGCCGCGGTGGATCAGGAGCGCCTGGGCGGATTCAACTGCGGTGCCAGTGGCGCCGCGTTTCAGGAGGGGCAGTTTGACTGTGCAATACTGGGGAGCTGGTTTCGGAGTAAGTTTCGGGGCGAGCTCCCCTTCTTTTTCTTTACCGGTGCTCTCTTCCGCCTTTTCATACCACGGATGCCCGTAGCCGGCGATGCGGCTGTCTCCCAGACGGTAGCTCAGCTTCTGAACCCGGTCCGAGCTGTTGCCCTCCACCACGGTGACGGTGGAATCCGAAACCGCAGTGACGATACCGGTGTG
>CAZBXX010000140.1:0-5815 GCA_964495965.1 uncultured Oscillospiraceae bacterium
TTTTCAGTTTTTACTTTGAACCACAAAGTCTGCCGTTTGTGCAGTAGACACTATGTAATTAGCCATATGGCTATTGAACTTTTATTTGTGCGTGCGTCTTGCCGCTTGCTCTCCGCTGACGGTGACACTCTCCCCGCTGAAATGATGTACTGATAGCAGTACATTTTGATGGTTAAATCTGTACTGATATCAGTACAAGCTTGTGTGTCTTCCGACCTGCTGGAATGCAGACCGTTTATCCGGGAAAAAGGCAGACCAGCAGCCTTTGCTGGACAACAAACCGACAGACCAGGGATCACGCCGCTGCGGCGTCGTGCCACCCGCGGATTCCGTGCCGTTACGCACATACCGGCACATCAATCCGCGGGTTTCTCTATACCATGCAGCTCTCTGTGCGCCACTCCGCAGCCCTTCGAAAACCATATAGATACCGCCAAACACCGATTCTCTCAGGAGTCCGCTCCTTTGGGAATCGGTGTTTTTTCTTATCTCCTTATAGCGCCTTTTTAAAACAATTCCGTCAAAGGTGAAAAAACCGGCTGATCTTTGGGCTTCTATAAGTAGAGGGACATTTCAAATCAGGCAAGCTCACCTGTAAACAATCTGTGAATGCCCCAGATAGGCCGAAAAAAACGGCCGACTTTGGTCATATAGATAGTAGAGGGGAAACGGCAGGCACGCCCCACGAGGGTCACCGCAAAGGGCGAATTTCCAACCCGGCCGATACAGCGCTGCACCGCCTTCTCCCATTCAAATGTAAATATTTTGTGAAAACACGGATCCTGATTATACTTTTCACCCGGTTTTTGTCCGATAGGTTATGAGGCAATCAGAGAAGAACCGAATCTCATCCCACATCGAAAAAACTTCGTCTCTGTAGCATATTTTTTCTCAATTTCGCCCGTTTTTTGGGTGATAGAAAGTAGAGGGAAAGAATGCAGGGAGAAGCAAATCATAACTCCATTTGTAAACATTTTGTGAAGCGAAAAGTTTTTTTTTCAAATCACCCGTCTGATCGGAGATAGGTAGTGAGGGGACTTTTCAATCCGGCACGCTCACCCGTAAACAAACTGTGAACTCCTCCGACGGACCGGAAAAAACGGCTGATTTCTGAAAGTTAGATTGTGAGGGGAAGAAAGACAGATCACCTCTTCTCCCGTGTCATTCCCTCCGGCATACGGCCGTCCCCCCTCATCTCCTTCCGCAGCATGCGGCGGAAGGCCTTCCTCCCCGGTGCTGCGCACAGAGCTCGTGCGCGGTGTCCGGCTCATATAAATCTTCCGGGTAGACTCCCCGACGCCGGCACTCCCGGTATCCGCAATCCCCCGGCATCATTCCCGTTTTCCCCCGCAAACGCCATTCGGCCTCTGTGCACATTGCCGAAAATATTTTTACCCGGTCAAAATGCCCGACTTTTGAAAGATAGAAAGTGAGGGGAAGAGGCCTCGCTCCTTTCCGTCAGGTTGCGCGGATCCCGCACCTGACTCCGTGTACCCAGATGCAGGCCCAAACAGTACTTTCTCTATATCGCTTTTCGTTTTCTTTTTCTTCATAGGGAAAAGTACGGTTTCCGGATACATCTGCATACATGACGCCCACCCCCGCACTTGCCATGGCACCACCCCCCGCATCCCATCAAACAAACAAAATCCATTACACCAAGGGAGAAAAATCATGCAGTTTGCACTTTTCACCGCTCCCTGCACCGGCGACCGCAGGAACTGCCGGTATCCCAACCGCACCGTCATCAGGTCCGCTGACGATCTCATCGCCGCTGCCCGCTTTGACCACGTGGCCGCCGCCTATGCCGACGGCTACCGCAGCGTTCAGCGCTTCCTGGTCTCCGATGTCATCATCATGGATGTGGACAACGAAACCTCGGACAACCCGGCCGACTGGATCACTCCTGACGCCCTCGCCCGGATGTTCCCCGATATCAGCTATGCCGTTGTCCCGTCCCGCAACCACATGAAGGAAAAGGCGGGCAAATCCGCCCGCCCCCGCTTCCATGTGTATTTTCCCATCGCGCTCTGCACGGACGCCGCGGCCTATGCCGCCCTCAAGCGCGAGATTCAGCGCCGCTATCCCTTCTTCGACCCCAACGCCCTGGATGCCGGCCGGTTCATTTTCGGCAACCCCAACCTCGCCGCTTCCCCGAACTCTACTGAAAAGGATGAAAACCATGCACACTGAAGTAATCTACCATTCCGGCACTTCCACCGTTGACACTCTTTTCGCAGCGCCGTTCTCTCCGCCTTCTCCGCCCTCTGATGCGATTCTGGAGGGCCGCCGCAACTCCACCCTGTCCCGCACCGCGGGCTGCCTGGTGAAGCGCTACGGCGTCACAGAGGAGTCCTACAGCAGGTTTCTTGAGAAGGCGGAGTGCTGCAGCCCGCCGCTCTCGGATTCCGAGCTTTCCACCATCTGGCGTTCCGCGCAGCGCTTTGCCGCAAAGGTACAGGCCCAGCCCGGGTACATCCCGCCGGAGGAGTACGGCGCCGATGCCGCATTCTCGCTCCGTCCGGACTCCTACACGGACATCGGCCAGGCGAAGATCCTCTGCATGGATCTTGCCGGCGAGCTTGCCTACACCCCCGCCACAGGTTTTCTCTGCTATAACGGCAAATACTGGGAGGCTTCCGATGTGAAGGCCGACGGCCTCGCCATCCGCTTCCTGGACCGCCAGCTGGAGGACGCCCGCCTGGATCTCGCCGCCACCCGTAAAGCCCTGGCCGATTCCGGCATTCCGGAAGACATCGTCCGTGCCGGCGGAAAAACTCTGGAAAAGCACATCGGCTCTGAGCAGGCTCAGCTGCACGCCGCCTACCTCTCCGCCGCCGACTACCACAGGTTTGTTCTGCAGCGCAGCAACCTGAAGTACATCCGCTCCGCCCTGGATATCGCCAAACCCATGCTGGAGATGAAGCTCGAGGCTTTTGATGCCGATGAGAATCTTCTCAACACGCCTTCCGGCACATACGACCTCCGCACCGGCGAGCGCCACGATCATGATCCCTCGGATTACATCACCGGCATGGCGGCCTGTGATCCGGGTCCCGAGGGCGCGGAACTCTGGGCCACCGCCCTCAACACCTTTTTCTGCAATGACGAAGATCTCATCCGCTATGTCCGGCAGACCGTCGGCCTCGCGGCCATCGGCGCCGTGTATCAGGAGGGCATGATCATCGCCTACGGCGACGGCTCAAACGGCAAGTCCACCTTCTGGAACACCGTGTCCGCCGCTCTGGGCAGCTACTCCGGCACCATCTCCGCCGAGGCCCTCACCGCAGGCTGCCGCCGGAACGTCCGGCCGGAGCTGGCCGAGGCCATGGGCAAGCGCCTCCTCATCGCTTCCGAGCTGGAGGAGGGGATGCGCCTCTCCACCTCCGTTGTGAAGCAGCTCTGCTCCACGGATGAGATCTCCGCCGAGAAGAAGTATAAGGATCCCTTCAAGTTCCGCCCCACCCATACTCTGGTGCTGTACACGAACCATCTGCCCCGCGTCGGGGCTTCCGACCGCGGCATCTGGCGCCGCCTCATCGTCATTCCCTTTAACGCCGTCATCACCGGCGATAGCGACATCAAAAACTACTCCAAGTACCTGCTGGAGTACGCGGGTCCCGCCATCATGCAGTGGATCCTGGACGGCGCCCGCGAGGCCATCCAGGCCGAATACGCGCCTCCCGTTCCGGAAAGCGTGGAGGCAGCCAACGCTTCCTACCACGGGGATAACGACTGGCTTGCCCACTTCCTCGACGAATGCTGCGATGTGGATCCTTCACTCAGTGAGCGCTCCGGCGAGCTCTATGCCGCCTACCGTGCCTACTGCCTGAGAACCGGGGAATATCCCCGCTCCAATGCAGACTTCGTCCATGCGCTCAGACAGCGCGGCTTTGAGCGCGAGCGTAAAAGCTTCGGCTACCTCATTTACGGTCTCGCCCTCCGCCGCGATGACGAACCTCTACTGTAACGGCACCCGCACCGCCGGTACCTTTCACACTTCAAAGGAGAAAGCATGATGGATATAACATTTAATTTTGACGACCTTCCCTATACCCTGAACGCACCGCAGCTGGCCTCCGTGCTCGGCATCTCCCGCAGTGCGGCCTACACGCTTATGCACAGCGAGGGCTTCCCGACTCTTCGGATCGGCAAGCGGATGGTGACCCCGAAAGAGAAGCTGCTTCTCTGGATGGAGAATCAGCTGCAGCAGTAAGCGGTTCGATGCCCGCTGCCACACGTCCTGTTCCCGGCCCGTAAGGGCCGCAGGGGACGGAGCAGCGGCATCAAAAGCAGAGCGCCCTGCCGGGCAGATCACCAGACAGGGCGCAACTGCGTTTCGTATTCTGTTCTCTCTGAACAATTCTCTTGCAGAACCCGTCTTCCTGCCTTATACTGAGGCCGGCGAAACACGAAAACTGCAGAAAGGAGTTATTTTGTCCAAACGACGCAACAACGGCGAAGGCAACGTCCAGAAGCGCAAAGACGGGCGCTGGGAGTGCTCCATCATGATCGGCCACCAGAAGGACGGCCGCCGCAAACGCAAATCCTTCTACGGCAGAACCAAAGCCGAGGCTCTCGAGAAAATGCGTGATTACCGGGACGATATGGAAAACGGCCTTCAGCTCGATCCCACCCTGCTCTTTGAGACCTGGGCGGATACCTGGTATGAGGGACATAAGGAAAACGTCTCGCCTACCACCCAGGCAAGCTACGGTTATCTTCTTTCCCATCTGAAGGATGCGCTTGGGAAGCGCCGCCTGATGGAGATCAGGGCGCTGGATATCGAGAACGTCCTCCTGGACTTCCGGCGCTCCGGCAAGTCCGACAGCTATGTCTCCAAGGCCCGGGGCATGCTCTTCCAGATCATGAAGAAGGCAGAAGCCAACGAGCTGATCCGGCGCAATCCCGTGGCCGTTGCGGAGAGGCTGCGTTCCACCGCACCCCCTCAGGCAAAAGAGGCCTTTATGGAGGACGAGGTGAAAGCCCTGATGAAGAAGCTCCCGCAGGACCGGATGGGCAACAGCATCCGCCTCCTCCTCTGCACCGGCATGCGGATGCAGGAGCTTCTGGCTCTGGAACCGTATCTTATCGAACCGGATGGTTCCGTCATCCACATCCGTCAGGCCGTCAAGGTGGTGAAAGGGAAAGTGACCGTCGGCACACCGAAGTCCCGTGACAGCACCCGCGATGTTCCCATCCCGGAAAGCTTCCGGCCCATGGTGACAGAACTGAGAAACACGGACAGCAAATATGTTTTTCAGTCACCCGTCAAGGAGCAGCCGTTTGATCCGAAGCACTACCGGGAGAACTTCAAGGAATATATCGGGGGAGTTGAGGGTGTGCGTGTCCTGACACCGCATTCCTGCCGTCATACCTATGTCTCTCAGATGCAAGCCATCGGGGTCGACCTTCCCACCATCCAGAGCATCGTCGGGCATGCCGATCTGGATATGACGCAGCATTACCTGCACGTCCAGACGCCCGTCAAGCAGAAGGCCGTTCATAAGTTTGATCAGGCATTCTGCAGCGCATCCTGAGCGCACGCCTCCGGCACGGCTCTGCCCCTCTCAGATGCAGTCAGAAAGAGGCTTTCGGAAAACATGAGGCCGAATAATTCCAGTCAGACTTTTCCGAAAAAGCAATTTTCAACTCCAGTCAAACTCCAGTCAAATGGCCAAATGAGGCCGGTTTCGAAAAAATGAAATGCTCGAAAAAATAACGAAAATGACCTGATTTCCTCAGAAATCAAGCCATTTCAATGGTCCGAGTGACTGGATTTGAACCAGCGGCCTCTTGAACCCCATTCAAGCGC
>CAZBXX010000141.1:0-5695 GCA_964495965.1 uncultured Oscillospiraceae bacterium
AAAATCTATAATCCGGCTGGAAAACCCTTCGGAACCACGAGCCCTGTTCCCAAGCAGCCAGTTTGCGTTTTGTGATGCAGTTTGAGAACATTGTACGCCAGACTCAGCAGAGTCCATTCCACTTCAACCTTGACAGCGCTGCGGAGGAGGAACCGACGAAAGCCCATATCTTCCTTAACCATGGCAAATACACCTTCGGCCTGGATGCTGCGGTTGACACGAATTAGTTTCCCTTCAGCCGTGTTGATGCGTTCCTCCATCTCGGCTCTCTGCCGGGGCTTTAGTATTTCTACAAACTGAACATAGAAAAACCATCCGGGAGCGTCGCTGTTTTGCGGTACTCCCTGGATGGTTTTCCTTGTTTTGGCGGCATTCGGGCCTCGCAAAGCCCTGCTTTCCACAATCTACCCCATTTGAAAGAGGCGCTGCCTCTCTTTAGCGTTTTAAGCTATTTTGAGACAACGCCTTTTCTTATTATTTCAGTGGATTAGGGCGCATCAATATGGTATAATTATTTTGGGATATTGGGCGAAAGGCGGTGAACGCAGATGGAACTGATTTCTGTTTTTATCTTTCTGGTAATCGGCTTTCTTGTCATTGGAGTCATCGCCGCAATCGCGTACAATCGAAACGACCATAACGATGAAGAAGACGAGCAGGCACGTATCGTCATCTCACAGGAAGTGCCGTCTGCTTTCGACGCATTAAAAGGAACGAAAAAACGGTAATTCATGAACGACTTGAAATATTGAGGTGAAGATCTTTGATTCTTAATCTTGGAAACAGGATAGTCAATAATTATCTCATATCCTCTCCGGCTGGGCTGATACTGATCGACACCGGCTACGACGGTAGTTTTCCGCATTTTATGAAGGCTCTGGAGAAAAACCATATTCAGCCGCAAGAGATAAAATATGTTTTTCTCACCCATGCCCATGACGATCACGCCGGTTTTCTGAACGACGTGCTTTCGGCAACAGATGCGGAAGTCATCCTTCACCCTGAGGCAATCGGAGGATTGAAGCGTGGACAGAACTCTTTCGAGGGCGGCTGCTCCTCATTTCGCGCCTGGCTGTTCTGTCAGATCCTGGCTCTGTTTGGACATGGCGACCACCGCTACCCGTCTATCAGGGAGGAATATCTGGATCGCTTGATTCCAATCGATTCAGAGCGATTCCGGACTCTGAACTTCCCTTATGAGGTGATAGAGACGCCAGGGCACACCGCAGACCATATCTCGCTTCTGATGGGAGACATCCTGTTTTGCGGGGATGCAGCTATGAACGGGTTTCCGAGCACCAGGCGAACAATCATTTGGATCGAAAACCTGGAGCAGTACCGGAGGAGCTGGGAGACGATCATCGAAAAAAGCCCCCAGATACTCTATCCTGCCCACGGCAAGCCCTTTAAAACTTCAGATTTGAAAAAGTATCTGAAAGGCCTGGACAGGGTGAGACTCTACCCTCTGAAATGAAGTATGGGAAATAGGTACATCGTTTTCGACGTGGAAACGCCGAACCGCTATAACAATCGGATGAGCGCCATCGGGATCAGTGTGATCGAGGACGGCCGCATAGTAGATGACTACTACTCTCTGATTGATCCGGAGCAGCCGTTTGACTGGTTCAACTCCATGCTGACGGGCATCAACGAGGAGACTGTGTTTGACGCTCCTGCCTTCCCCGAAGTCTGGGAGCAGATCGAGCCTCTTATGAGCAGCGGCATTCTTGTGGCACACAACGCCAGCTTTGATATGGGCGTGCTCCGTAAATGCCTTGAGAGCTATGAAATCGAATGGAAGCCCTACGCGAAGGGCATCTGCACGGTAATCATGGGCCGAAGCCTGCTGCCGGGAATCAGTCACAAGCTCAACGACATGTGTGATTATTACGGCATCTGCCTGAATCATCACCGGGCAGACAGCGACAGCCACGCCGCGGCGGAGATTTTGATTCGGTATATGGAGGATGGCGCTGATCCGGCTAAGTATATACGAACATACAGAATGACCTGAACGAGGAGCATCGCCCATGACAAAGGATGAGCTGATCAGATATGTTGCAGATCGTTTCTCCACAGATCCCGAGTATCCCTGGGCTGACGAGAACTATATCTTTCGCCATCGCAATAACCGTAAATGGTTCGCCGTCGGAATGAGGATCGCATACAGGATGCTCCATATAGATCAAGACGGAGATGTGGATATAGTCGACGTCAAATGCGGGCCTCTTCTCATGGATGCATATAGGAAACAGTCGGGGATTTTACGAGGGTATCACATGAACAAAGATCACTGGATCACGATCCTTCTGGACGGCAGGGCTGACGATGGCCTGATTCAGGAGCTGTTTGAGATCAGCTATGATCTGACAGACACCAAGCCACGAAGAAAGAAAAATGAAGTGGACGGGCAAAGAGAATCATGAATTGGATCAACTGCTTTGAAATCCTCTGCTATGTAATAACAGCCATTCTTCTTTGGGATATTATCCGAAAGAAAAGCGGGAAAGAGATGCGGCTGTTCTTGTCCGCAGCAGTGGCTGGCTTCATCCTGGAACTGTTGGCGGTCCGCGTGACGGGCATTTATCACTACAGCCCGGACTTCTATATCAGCATCGGTTTTGCCCCGTATCAGTTTCCGTTTTTCGGCGGCCTCATGTGGGGTGGACTGACCGTCTGTGCCCTGCGGATCTCGCAAAAACTGTGCATGAGCAGGTTGACGACTGCGTTCGTGACCGGCTGGCTGATCGTATCGATGGATGTACTGCTGGATGTGGCGGCGATTCGGTTGACTGGCGGATTCTGGGTCTGGGAGGGCCGGGAGATTACATTAGATGTGACGCATCACATGTTCATGAGCGTCATTTGGGTCAACTTTCTGGGGTATCTGTTTGAGACGCCGGCAATTACTTTCCTAACGCTGAAGAACTGGGAAAAAGATGGCGGTTCCATCGGAAGGAAGATCCTGACGACTATCGGGATTGGCCTTGCCGGAGTGGCCATTGTTGGCGCAGCCAGTCTGATCGCCCTTTGGCTGAACAGCGTTACGGATGAGTGGTTTTCCTGTATCGCTTTTGTCCTTTTGTGGGGCTTCATCCTGTTGCGGCTGATCTTGCAGATTATCAGAAAACGAGGCAAGCTGACATTCAAAGGCGCTAAGGACTGGATTGTTCTCATCTTCTGGGCTGCCATATATGGATACTGCCTTGCCGGACTTCTTTCTTTAGGGATTCTGCAGGCAGTCCCATGGTACGGAGTATTTGCTGTAATACTGGCAGCGGGGACACTGCTGCTTGGATCTCTCGGCAGCCGCCAGAAAGGGAAAGAATAATATGGCAATCACTGTAAACCTCAGATATACCGGCAAAGACGGGGCTGCCCGGAATTTTATCGAAGAGATGACCACCGGCGGAACGGTTTCACTGATTCGTGCCGAGCACGGTAATCTGCGGTATGAGTATTATCAGTCGTTTGATGATCCGGAAACGGTACTGCTCATCGACAGCTGGACGGATCAGGCAGCTATCGACGCGCACCATGCGTCTCCGATGATGGCGACCATCGCGGCGCTGCGGGAGAAATACGATCTGCACATGAGCGTAGAGCGGTATGTGAGCGCGGAAGAAAACGCCGAAGACGAGAGGTTTATCAGAAAATGATCGAGTTAAGACCGCTTGCTCCTTCGGATCGGGAGCAGTTTATCAAAGACAATCAGGAAGCCTTCAACTACGGGGCTCTTGAAGAATTCGGACGCCGGGACGATCACTTCGAGGAAGAAGGCGAGATCATCTCCCGCGAGACGATCGAAGCGTCCATCGACGGCGGGGAGGCCTACCGGATCATGCAGGACGGCCGGCCGGTCGGAGGCGTGATCATCATGCTGGACGGAGAACGCGGGGATCTGGATATTCTCTTTGTTTCTCCCCGTGCTCACAGCAAGGGAATCGGCTATGCGGCGTGGTGCGCCGTCGAGCGGCTGCACCCGGAAGTGACCGTCTGGGAGACCGTCACGCCGTATTTTGAGAAGCGGAATATCCACTTCTACGTCAACCGCTGTGGCTTCCATATCGTGGAGTTCTATAACAGCCATCATCCAGATTCAAACGATCCCGACGCAGCAAAGCAGATGGACGAGCAGTTTCCGGAGGGAATGTTCCGGTTTGAGAAGAGGATGGAGAGAAATGAGAAAGACAAATCGGGGCTTGCAAAAGATTACCTTTGAAAGAAACATGCTTAGGAATAAATCGTTATTTCACGAGGTATCTGAGAATGAAATGGTTTTGCAGACATTGGTATGAAGTCGGGCTCTTCCCGGCGGGGATTGCGCTTCTTTCCCTGCTCATCGGGTGGAACGGGTTGTCAGTGCTACAAAGAATAAGCCTCGCTAATTTTATTGGAATCATGCTCCACCAGTTTGAGGAGTACGGCTTTCCCGGAGGCGCACCCGTTTTCCTCAACAAATACATGCGCGGTGGCACGGAACGCTATCCGCTGAATCAGTTTTCAGCCATGCTGGTGAATGTGGTCATCGCCTATCTTTGCTATTTGCTGCCCGTGTTCTTCCCGAAGATCATCTGGCTGGGTCTGGCACCGGTCCTGTTTGGCTGCGTTTTTCAGGTCATGCTTCATCTGGTCGTGTTCCTAATCAAGTTTCATCACTTCTATAATTCCGGACTGGCCGCTGTGCTGTGCATCCATGTGCCCTGCGGAATCCTTTACATCCGTTATGCGGCGTCGCAGGGTTTGCTGGCGGGCAAAACATGGTTATTTACTGTGCTGTATCTGATCGGGATGATCTTGTTTACCGTTCTGTTCGGGCAAAAGCTGTTTTCCAGAAAGGACAGTCCCTATCCCTTCGACAAAAAAGAAGTCGAGGCAGGAGAACAATTCGCAAAAAGAATGGGAATCAGTTGATAACCGGCAACGCATAGTATGAATCATTCAATTCTATAACCTGGGATATATTGGAGGTGGAAATCTGAGATGTGGTTCTGGTTTGCATTGGGATCAGCGGTGTTCGCCGCACTGACGTCAATTCTTGCCAAGATCGGCATTGAAGGCGTCAATTCCAACCTGGCGACCGCTATCCGCACGATGGTGGTCGTGGCCATGGCCTGGGGCATGGTATTTCTGACCAACACACAAGGTGGCATCAAATCCATCAGCGAGAAGAGCTGGATCTTTCTGATCTTGTCCGGCCTCGCCACGGGCGCCTCCTGGCTCTGCTATTACAAGGCCCTGCAGATGGGCGAAGCCTCCAAGGTCGTGCCGATTGATAAGCTGAGCGTGATTATAACGCTGGTGCTGGCATTTGTTTTTCTTCATGAGAAGTTTACGGCTAAGTCTCTGATCGGATGTGTTTTGATCGGGGCCGGGACACTGCTGATGGTACTGTAAGGAACGAACAAGCAATTCCATGAACAACAAGGGGGGACGGATAAGATGCCAGCACAGCCAACGGAAAAAGATATCCGTAAATATGCAAGAATGTATCGAGATGCCTTGAAGATAAAGGGGCTTCCGGAACCGGAAGAAAAAACGGGGCGTTATTCGGCCAGACTACGGTAAATGTATGCCTCCGAGCAATTCAAAGCCCACAACGTCTACCCCATGATGGATGTGGTGTCCATCTATGCTGTGATGTGGGAAGTATTAGATATTCAGATTTATTGTGATGGGTGTGTTGAAGGGGGGA
>CAZBXX010000142.1:0-5688 GCA_964495965.1 uncultured Oscillospiraceae bacterium
CCTCAGGGCAGCCTTTGCACGGTGGGCATTCCTCAGCGCGCGGATGCGGGCAGCAATCTGCTCCATATCGCCGTGCAGAATTTCACCGCTGCCGCCGTGCTTCCGAAGAAAGCTCAGAATCTCCATGGAGGCGGCGAGGGAATTGCTTTCGCCACTGGTGAGTATGTAGCAATGGCGGGCCTTGAGCTGGTCAAAAACCTCTAAAAAGAAACCTTCGCTTCCGCCGGAGGCCACATAGAGCAGCGCAAAGTCATCCGACAGGTACTGCTCCAGGGAGACACGCTCCAGCTTTTCACCGAGCGTCTCGGACAGAGTGTCAATGAAGCGGTGCATCCTCTCCTCTGTAATCTGGGAGAGAGGGCTGCGGATCTGGTAAAAATCAACCATGGCAAAGCCTCCAAATGCATAGAAAATTCAATCAGAAGATGTTATCCCATTGTAACATAGGAGAGCTGATTTTTCTACAGTTTCTTGCCCTTCCGGAAAAGAAATATCAGAGCGTTTTCACGAAAAACCGGTAAACAGAAAAAGCGGACACGGCTCTTTGAACCGTGTCCGTAACAAAAGATGTCAGGGAATTATCCGAGCGTGAAGGCGGGGCATTCAGCCGTAGTGGTGGGAACGGTCTTCTCACCGGCAATGATGGCAGCCTTGGCTGCTTCAACAACCTCCAGCACCTCGGCCGGGATGTGATCGCGGGTGGGGGCCAGGTCAACGCCGCCGTTGGAAAGGTCATAGGTGTGGACACCGGCAGCAAAGGTACCGTCCTTAACGGCCTTGGAGATATCCTGAGAAGCAACGTCAACGCGCTTCATGGCGGAGGTGATCACATGATCCGGCGCAAGGATGGACTGGTCAGTGTCGACACCGATGGCCCAGATTCCTTCTTCGTTGCAGGCTTCAATGACGCCCATACCGGTACCGCCGGCGGCGTGATAAATGACGTCAGCACCCTTGGTGATCATGTCTTTGGCAGCGGTGGAGCCGCCGGCAGAGTCTCCGAAGTTGTTGGCATTGTACTGAAGAACGGTGGCATCCGGGCAGGCCTCAAGAACACCGGTGATGTAGCCGATGCCGAAGAGGTTCATGGAATCGGAAACCATGCCCTGGACATAACCGACGGTCTTGCTCTCGGTGACGGAGCCGGCAACCAGACCGACCAGGTAGGAGGCCTGCTCCTGAGCGAACATCAGGCAGGCGACGTTCGGAAGATCTGCGCAGGAGGCGTCATCGATGATGGCAAACTTCTGCTCGGGGTTGGCTTCCGCAGCGGCGCGGGTGGCGTCAGCCAGCATGTAGCCTACGCAGATGATCAGGTCATAGCCCTCATCAATGAAGGTGTTGATGTTGGTTTGATAGTCAGCATCGGTTTTGGACTCCAGGTAGTTGACCTCAAAGCTGGAATCCTCAGCGGCCAGAGCCTGAAGGCCTTCCCAGGACGTCTGGTTAAAGGACTTGTCGTTGACACCGCCAACGTCGGTGACCATACCAACTCTGACTTTAGCGGCGGCTTCGGTCGTGGCAGCGGGAGCGGAAGAACCGCCGCAGGCGGCCAGTGCGAAGATCATGCAGAGTGCAAGAGCAAGCGCAAGAATCTTTTTCATTGTTTTCCTCCAAATTTTATATTTGGTTTCCCTTTCTTGAGGGAACCGAAAGGGATTATACCATGACATAAGTTCAGGAATCAAGGTGTAAGTGAAAATATTTCACATCAGGGAAGATCTGCTGTAGATTCCCGCCGCGAATGATGCTATAATCTGGAAAAGCACCGGCAGAAAGCAGGGGCAAAGGGGGCATGAAGACCGTGTTTCGCGACATGTTAAGAATCAAACAGCAGCTTTCCCGTGAGGAGTGCATCGAAATCCTGAAGACGCAGCTGCGCGGAGTGCTGTCCGTCAACGGAGATGACGGCTACCCCTACGGGATGCCCATCAACCATTATTACAACGAAGAAGACGGCGCACTCTACTTCCACGGCGGGAAGACGGGGCACAAAATTGATGCCATCCGCCGGAATGCAAGGGCCTCCTTCTGCGTGATGGATGACGGCACCCGGGAAGAGGGCGAGTGGTTTCTGCGTTTTCGAAGCGTCATTGTCTTCGGACGGATCGAATTCATTGACGATGACGCGACTCTGATTGAAATGTCCAGAAGGCTCAGTTACAAATTTACCCGGGACGAGGACTATATCAGCAATGAAGTCAAAAACTTTGCGGCCCGAACCCTGATGTTCCGGCTGGTGCCTGAGCACATCAGCGGAAAGCGGATCAAGGAATCGTAAGGGCAGGCCGCAGCGGGGTGAATGTGTATGAATGGCGGGGAACACCGGCAGGGCAGGCGTATGCCGGATTATGACGGTATCTGGGACGCCTATGAGGGGCGCTTCCGGAAAAAGAAAATAACGAACATCTGTGTCTCCGTCCTGATCGTTCTGCTGGGGGTGAGTTCCTTCATCTACGGCTGGCACCTTGAGCCGGGCATCACGATCTTCCGCTTTCTGACGGTGGACGGGACGCTGTTCACCACGGCGGGCGCGGCGGTGTTTGTCGTTGCCAACCTGATTGAGATTTTGAAGGACACCGAAGTGACCCGGAAAACGGTGTATTACATCCGGCTCTCTGCGGCGGTGGCGGAATCGGTTATTTTTATTGTGGTTCTGTTCAGCCAGCTGCCGTTTTTCTCGCAGCATCTGCCCATGTTTGACCGGTACGACTCCTTTGTGATGCATGTGCTGATTCCGCTGCTGGGGATCTCTTCTTTCCTGATCAATGATTCCCCCATCGGGAAACTGAAGAAGCGGAAGTACTGGTATGGCACCTGGTTTGTGACCTTCTATGCGGTGATCATCCTGTCTCTGATCGGTTCGGAGCGGCTGCCCACCGAACTGATTCCGTATTTCTTTCTGGACTTCCGGCATGTACACTGGACGGTGGTCGCCTTCGCGTTTGTCTTTGTGTACGGCTGCGCGTATCTGATGGCGTGGCGGCTTTCGGAGTGGAACCGGAGCCTGTCCTGGCTGTGGTTCAGGGAGATCACCGGCGAGGGCGGCCGGCATGTGTCACTTGAAGAGGAAAAGCTCCCCAAATTCAGGGGAGGAAAACATCTGAAAAAGGAGCGGTGAGGACATGTATTCAACCGGACATCTGATCTGGATCGCCATCTCGGCTGTGCTGATCATCGGCGGCTTTGCTGCCATCAAAATCCGGAAGCCGACGCTGGAGCAGGTCCTGAAGGCCTGCCTTGCGGTTGGCCTTGTGTCTGAAGTGACCAAGGTGTTCAGCGTGGCCAGCATCCTGCCGGTGGTAACTCCGGAAATTGTCATGAACGGATCCGGCGCGGAACTGACCTATACGCCCATCGGGCAGTACACGCCCTACCTGAAGATGGAGCATCTGCCGCTGGAACTCTGCTCGCTGATGATTGTCTTCCTGATTGCGGCGCTGCTGCTGAAAAACGGCATCTGGCGCTCCCGCCTGCTTGCCATGATGTACATCACCGGCACCATCGGCGGGCTGATGGGCATCTTCCTGTCCTATATTGCAACGGAGTACACATCCACGGCGGCTTTCCTGATGGCGCCGCGGGCCTGGCAGTACTTTCTGTATCACGCCATGGTTGTGCTGCTGGGGCTGTACCTCGGTTTTGAGTATAACGGCGGGGTATCCCTGCGCTTCTGGAAGAGCACCATGCTCGGCATTCTGCTGCTGGATCTGCCGACCTTTTATCTGAATTCCGTTTTCTCTGTGCCGGCCTATGTGGATGGCGCTCCGGTAGGTATCCTTTACCGGACGAACTTCTTCTCCTCCTATGTGAACCCGCTCGGCCTTGTGCTGACGGAAAAGTGGCAGTGGCTGGCCTATCTCGGAATCCGTTTTGCGCTTGCCACCGCGCTCATCACCCTGATGCTGTGGCTGCCGTCCGCGCGGCAGCACAGGCAGGCAAAAAAAGCCGGCAGCGCAGTCTGATGCGGACAGTGCTGCGGTGACGGAAAAAACTCTGGCAGGATCAGGGTATTTATGAACCGAAACATCAATTTTCAGAGAAGCAAACTGAATATTTTTGCCTCTTACATCCGGCCGCACGTACGTGATTTTGCTCTTGATATGGGGCTGTCGCTTCTGGTGGCGCTGGTGGATCTGGCCTTTCCCTATGTGACGCGCCACAGCATGCACAATCTGTTGCCGCAGGGGCTGTTCCGGACCTTCTTTGCCGTCATGGGTATCCTGTTTTTGAGTTACCTGCTTCGGGCCTGGTTTCAGTACCTGATCACCATTGTGGGGCACCGGATGGGGACCCTGGTGGAGGCCGACATGCGGAGGGATGTTTTCACCCATATGCAGTCGCTTTCCTTCTCTTTCTTTGACCGCAACCGCACCGGTGTGCTGCTCTCCCGGGTGACAAACGATCTGTTCGAGATCGTGGAGCTTGCCCATCACGGACCGGAAAATCTGCTGACCTGCGGGGTTACCCTGCTGGGATCCATTATCATCCTGCTGACGGTCAGCTGGAAGCTCGCGCTCGTTCTGGTCGTGCTGCTTCCGCTGAGCGTGGTCTTTTCGGTGCGGCAGAGACTGAACATGCAGAATGCCAACCGGGAAGTCAAGGTCCGCACCGGTGAAATCAACGCCGCCATCGAAAGCGGCATCTCCGGCATCCGCACCAGCAAGGCCTTTACCGCCGAAAAGACCGAGGATGAGAAGTTTGACCGGGCCAACGAGGCCTTCAAAAAGAGCAAGGTGCAGTACTACCGGGCCATGGGTCTTTTTAATGCCGGTATAGAGGCTGCCATCGGCGTCATACAGGTGGCGGTGGTCAGCGTTGGCGGGCTGCTGGTAATGCGGGGCGAGATGGACTACGTGGACCTGCTGACCTTTACGCTGTATGTGTCGCTCTTCATCTCTCCGATCCGGAAGCTCGTACAGTTCATGGAAGTCTATGCCCAGGGCAGCGCGGGTTTTGACCGTTTTGTGGAACTCATGCGGACAGAGCCGGAAATCAGGGACGCGCCGGATGCCGCAGTGCTTGCGGATGTAAAAGGTGAAATCCGCTTCGAGCATGTGGATTTTGCCTATCAGAGCGGCGGCAAAGTTCTGGAGGACGTGAGCTTCCGGGTAGCTCCGGGAGAAACCTTTGCCCTGGTCGGCGCCTCCGGCGGCGGAAAAACGACCATCTGCCACCTGATTCCGCGTTTCTATGACGCCACGGGAGGCGCTGTGCTGGTGGACGGGCAGGATGTGCGCACTCTGACGCAGGAAAGCCTGCGGAGAAACATCGGCATCATCCAGCAGGATGTCTTCCTCTTTGCGGGGACCATTATGGAGAACATCCGCTATGGGCGGCCGGACGCCACGGACCGCGAAGTCATCGAGGCCGCCGTCCAGGCGGAGATTCACGAGGATATCCTCCATATGCCGGACGGATATGGAAGCGTGGTCGGCGAGCGGGGCATCACCCTGTCGGGCGGGCAGAAGCAGCGGATCTCCATTGCCCGCGTCTTCCTGAAGAACCCGCCGATCCTGATCCTGGACGAGGCCACCTCGGCTCTGGACAGCGTGACCGAGCAGAAGATTCAGCAGAGTCTCGACCGGCTGAGCCGCGGGAAGACCTGTATGGTCATTGCCCACCGGCTTTCCACCGTGCGCAACGCCGACCGCATCGCCGTGGTGAACGACCGGCACATCGAGGAGA
>CAZBXX010000143.1:0-5672 GCA_964495965.1 uncultured Oscillospiraceae bacterium
GCGGCGGCATGACCAGCCATGCGGCCGTCGTGGCCCGCGGCATGGGCAAGTGCTGTGTCTCCGGCTGCGGCGATATCAAAATGGATGAAGAAAACAAGAAGTTCGAGCTCGCCGGCAAGACCTTCCAGGAAGGTGACTGGATCTCCATTGACGGTTCCACCGGCAACATCTATGACGGCGTCATCCCGACGGTCGATGCTACCATCGCTGGTGAATTTGGCCGCATCATGGCCTGGGCCGACAAGTACCGCCGCCTCGAGGTCCGCACCAATGCCGATACCCCGCACGATGCTGCCAAGGCTGTGGAGCTGGGTGCCCACGGTATCGGACTGACCCGTACCGAGCACATGTTCTTTAACGCCGACCGTATCGGTGCCTTCCGTGAGATGATCTGCTCTGACACGAAGGAAGAGCGCATTGCTGCCCTGGCAAAGCTTGAGCCGATGCAGCAGGCGGACTTTGAGGGGATTTATGAAGCCATGCAGGGCTATCCTGTCACAATCCGCTTCCTGGATCCTCCGCTCCATGAGTTTGTCCCCAGCGAGGAAGAGGACATCGCAGCCCTTGCCAAGGCTCAGGGAAAGAGCGTGGAAGCAATCAAAAACGTCATCACCGGCCTGCATGAGTTTAACCCGATGATGGGCCACCGCGGCTGCCGTCTGGCTGTCACCTATCCGGAGATCGCCGAGATGCAGACCCGTGCCGTCATCAAGGCCGCCCTCGCTGTACAGGCGCGTCACCCCGAGTGGACCATGGTTCCCGAAATCATGATCCCGCTGGTCGGTGAAGTGAAGGAACTCAAGTTCGTCAAGGATGTGGTCGTCAAGGCCGCCGATGAACTGATTGCCGCTTCCGGCACCGATATGAAGTACCTCGTCGGCACCATGATCGAGATCCCGCGTGCTGCCCTGACTGCGGATGATATCGCAAAGGAAGCCCAGTTCTTCTCCTTCGGCACCAATGACCTGACCCAGATGACCTTTGGCTTCAGCCGTGATGACGCCGGCAAGTTCCTCGGCTCTTACTATGACAACAAGATCTATGAGAGCGATCCGTTTGCCCGCGTCGACCAGATCGGCGTCGGCAAGCTTGTGAAGATGGCAGTTGAACTCGGCCGTCAGACCCGGCCCGACCTGCACCTTGGCGTCTGCGGTGAGCACGGCGGCGATCCGAGTTCTGTGGAGTTCTTCCACAAGGTCGGCCTTGACTACGTCTCCTGCAGCCCGTTCCGTGTTCCCATTGCCCGCCTTGCTGCAGCCCAGGCTGCCATCAAGGATGAGGAAGCAAATGCCGCACAGAAGAATGTCGATGTAAAGGCTGAGCTGAATGCCAAAGTGGAGGCTGCAAAAGCCGCACTCAGAGACGTTGCCGGACAGACTGACATTGATGAAAAGCTCGAAGCGGCGATGTCTGCGCTGAAGGAAGCTGCCGAAAAGTTCCAGGCTGTTGCCGCCGACAAGACCGATGACCTCAAGGGCTTTGCTGCTGTTGCCTTTAAGAGCCTGAAGGCCGGTCTGGAAGAAGCGAAGAAGACCTTCGACCAGGAAAAGAAGTAAGAAGGCCTGTTCAGCCCTGACCCCAGACTTAACATCTACCATGAAACAGCAAAATGCACGTCTCGCTCTGAGGCGTGCATTTTCAACAGCAAAACCATGTTGTCGAAAGAAGGTCCATGTGGTAAACTGTATTTACTGTATCTTAATTGGGTTGCTTGCTCTGACTGCAGGCCGGTGTACACACCGATCAGATCATGAATGAGAATGAACGGAAGCGACTCCGGCAGAAGCATGGAAGGAAACACAGATAACGATGAAGGCTTTTGTCACAGATATCGGAACAGATTATACGATTCTCCTGTTTTTCGCATTATTGCTGTGGCGTGCAGAAATGGTGAAAACCAGCAGGGATACGCTTGTCAGCGTGGAGGACGGCCAGTCACTTCGGGGAATGGCTGCATTACTGGTATTGCTGCATCACATGGCTCCCATGACGAGAAACGGAGTTCTGCTTCATCGGCTCTTCAGTATTGGCGGAGGGAGTCTGGCTGTCGCGCTGTTCTTCTTCCTTTCCGGATATGGCCTTCAGAAACAGTATATGAAGAACAGGGAAGTCTATAGGCACAGTTTTTTGAAGAAGCGAATCCCGAGCATTCTGATCCCCTGGGCCTTTTTTGCTGTCCTGTACTGGCTGGTCTACTACTCGCTGGGCAAAGTGTACACATTTGCCAATCTGATTGATGACCTTCGAAACGGCATCCCATTTGTTGCCTATTCCTGGTATCTGATGGCGCTTCTGTTCTTTTATCTGTTGTTCTGGATTCATATCTCTCTTTTCAGAAATCACGGTCAGAAGCACATCCGATGGATGCCTTTTATCGGTTGCGGATGGTATGTTCTTTATGCGCTGATCTGCATCCGGCTGAAATATCTGATCTTCTGGTATGATACAGCCCATCTTCTTCCGGTTGGGATGTTCTTCGCCGTGTATGAAAAAGAGATTCTTCAGATGTTGAAGAACAGGCGCCTGTATGTTGCAGCGACGGCAATGTCAGCGTTTCTCTGGATATTAGGCACGAATATCTTTTCTTTCGGGCTCCCTATGAATATTTATTCCTTCTATCTTGTTTCCCTGTTGAGGATCTTTTCCTTTGTCATGATGGTAATCCTGCTCCGGCAGAAATTACAGATCGATAATCCCGCGCTCAGATATCTGGGGAAAATCTCAATGGAAACCTACCTGATTCACGGGCTGTTCTATTACCTCCTGAGAGGGGATTACGGCTATGTGGAGAATGAGACTCTTTTCTGCTTCCTGGGGCTGACGGGAGTAATAGTGATAGCCAGCTTTCTTTTCCCGGTTGACCGCTTCCTTCTTCGTACCTGGAAGCGCGCCGTAAAGTGAAGTTTCGAAAGCTCCTGTAAGGATGCGGACGGGATACGAAAAAGAAATACAGAGCGCATGGAACCTGAGGCCTAAAATAAAAACGTCATAATTTGAAAACTGTCTCGACAAACCTGCAGGCGCTCTGCTATAATCGGATCAGGACAATGGCATCCGGCAAAAAACCGGTGCTGCAACAGAAAGAAACAAAGAATCGGAAAGGAGCTGCATATATGGGTGTTACAACATCACATCTGCGGAATGCCCAGAGCAAAATCCCTCTGCGAATTGCCAAGGGGCATTTTGCAACGAACAACTGTCATGTGAACTACTATGTAGACATGACCTATACCAAGCACCGTCTTGCTGAAGCGCAGCAGGCCGCAAAAGAGCTGGTGGAAAAGTACGACAAGACCAACCCGGTGGACACCATCCTGTGCCTGGAAGGGACCGAGGTGCTTGGTACCTGCATTGCCGAGGCTCTGACCGAAGAAGGGATCCGCATTACCAATGAACATCAGACCATTTATGTCGTGACGCCGGAAATCGCTCCTGGCAATCAGACTATTTTCCGCGGCAATACGGTGCATCTGATAAAAAACAGGCATGTCATGATTCTGGCTGCAACAGTGGAAACCGGCGCACTGCTGCTGGATGCCATTAATGCGGTCCGGTATTACGGCGGGATTCCGGAGGGCATCTGCGCAATCTTCTCCGCGGGACAGAAGTGCGGCGGGCTGCCGATTACTTCGATTTTTTCGGCAAGCGTGCTGGGAGACTTCCTGTATACTCCGGCAGTAGACTGCCCGCTGTGCAAGGCCGGTGTAAAGCTTGATGCTCTGGTGAACAGCTTCGGCATTTCCAGTCTCTGAAGCCGGGCGGAATCTTTACCATAAAGGGGCTGCCTCAGAACACCGTTGTTGCTCGGTGTTCCGGGTAGCCCCTTTCCCGGATTAAAGGCAGCCCTCAAAGCGGGTTGCCGTGACAAGAGAATGCAGATATGACAAAAGAGAGTACAGTAAGGAGCAGCGGAATGGAAAAAACATATTCAGGCTTCCGGGAGTGGAAAGAACCCAGCAGTCAGACAGAGTATTCGGAGAATACGCCGCTGCTGGCAGAGGACGGAACCCTGCTGGCAAAGGGCTGGGCCAGGCGGAATGTGTTCTCATATAATCGGGATCTTGTGAAGCATGTGATGCGCCGGAAGGAGTGGGATTTCTATCAGATTTCCAACGGCAGGCTGATGCTGCAGATCAGCTTTGCCAATATTTCGCTGGGGGGATATGCCTCGGCTGTGCTGGTTGATCTGAAAGAGGGGAAAACACTGGTTTCGGATATGGCGCCTTATGTTGGCGGCAAGGACAGGTATGTTCTTCCTGCCAGAGGGGATGTGCCGAATTATGTGAGCTTCCGTGTCGGGAAGGCGCTTTTTGAGGCAAACACTGGGGCTGAACGCCGCACACTGCGATATGTAAACGGTGATGTCCGTGCGGAGATTGCAATGGATATCATGCCGGGATTGGAGAATATCACTACGGTTCTGCCGTTTCATAATGCTCCTGACCGCTACTTCATGACGACGAAGCAGAACTGTATGCCATGTGAAGGCTTCCTCACCGACGGTACCGGCCGCTGGAACTTTAAGAAGGAAGACAGCTTTTGTGTTCTGGACTGGGGACGGGTTTGCACACCGTATTCACTGGTCTGGTACTGGGGGAACGGCTCCGGATGGATTCCGGACGAAAACGGAAAGAAGCACCTGTTCGGCTTTGAAATTACATGGGGAATCGGGGATGAATCCCATGCAACGGAAACCTGTGTTTTCTACGACGGCAGGGCACACAAGATCGGCGCGGTCGATGTGGAGACTTTCCCGAAGCCGGATCGGTATATGGAACCATGGCATTTTATTTCGGAAGACGGGAGATTCAATCTTACGATGAAACCGTTCTATGACCATCACAGCGACCTGAACGTATATGTGATGCGCATGCACAGCCATCAGGTACATGGGCTGTGGAGCGGAACGGTTACTCTGGATGACGGCAAAGTCCTTGAGATCAGAGATTTCTACGCATTCTGCGAGTATGTGGAAAACAGATGGTAAGGGATTGCTGAAAGCAGACGAAAACAGTTCGCCCGCCCATCGGTGAGGACGATTTCACGAAAAGGTAGAATCGTTTCGCTCTTTGAAGCTGAAGGAGAAAAGAAATGTTGGAAACAGAACGCCTTTTCATCCGGCCGTTTGAGGCAGGAGATCTTGATCTGATCTACCGGGTCTACTCCGATGAAGAGATTTTGCGTTATACACCCTTTGATCCGATGGACAGGAATCAGGCTTCGGCGCATCTGCGTCGCGTGATAAAGGACTGGCAGCGGGAACCACGACTCAGTTTTGAGTTTGCTGTCAGTCTCAGAGAGAATGGAGCGAAAATCGGCAGAGCGCATATCCTGATTGATCCTGAAACGGATACCGGAATGATAGGAGCCCTTTTGATCCAGAATTATTGGGGGCACGGTTATGCAAAAGAAATATTTCAGGCGCTGATCCGCTTCTGCTTTCAAAATCTCCGCCTGCACCGGGTGAACGCAGTCTGTAACCCTGAAAACATTGCATCCTGGAAAACTCTGGAAAAATGCGGTCTGCGCAGGGAAGCGCTGTTGCTGCAAAAGTGCCGATATGTGAAAAATGGAATCAACAGCTGGCACGATGAACTGGAATATGCAATGCTGGATTCGGAATACAATGTGGCAGATGACAGCATTCAGGATGTTTCAGGTATGGTTTCTGT
>CAZBXX010000144.1:0-5667 GCA_964495965.1 uncultured Oscillospiraceae bacterium
GTGATGTTCACGCCGAAGGGTTTGTCGGTCAGGGCCTTGACCTCGCGGATGGCCTCGCGCAGGGCGTCGCCGCTTGTATACTGGTCGGCCGTGATGCAGCCGAGACCGCCGGCCTCGGAGATGGCGGCGCAGAGCTTCGCATCCGTGACCCAGAGCATACCGCCGCAGATGATGGGATGCTCAATGCCGAAGAGTTCGGTAATTCTGGTTTTCATCGGTTCACTCCTCCTGAACGTTATTCAATCATTTCAAAGATGCCGGCAGCACCCATGCCGCCGCCGATGCACATTGACACCAGGCCGCGCTGCTGGCCCCGGCGCCGGAGCTCGCCCAGCAGCTTGATGGTGAGATACGCGCCGGTGCAGCCCAGCGGGTGCCCGAAGGCGATGCCGCCGCCGTTCACGTTGACAATTTCGGTATTGAGACCGAGCTCGTCAATGCAGGCCAGAGACTGGGAGGCGAAGGCCTCGTTAAGCTCAATGAGCTGGATGTCCTTCAGGGTCATGCCGGCAATATCGAGCGCGCGCGGAATGGCCTCGATGGGGCCAAGACCCATATAGGCCGGATGCACGCCGCGAACGGCAAAGCTCACGAAGCGGGCGATGGGCGTGAGGCCCTGGGCCCGGGCGAATTCCTCTTCCATCAGAACCACAAATGCTGCCGCGTCGTTCATCTGGGAGGAGTTTCCAGCCGTCACGCTGCCGCCCATGCGGAAGATCGGCTTCAGCTTTGCGAGGCCCTCCACCGTGGTGTCCGGCCGGACGCATTCGTCCGTATCGAAGGTGAAGTGTTCCCAGCCGGGCGTGCCGTCCTCTTTCTTTTTCGGACGTTTGGCCTGCACGGGGATGATCTCATCTTTAAACTTGCCCGCCGCAATGGCCGCGGCAGCTTTGAGGTGGCTTTCGCAGGAAAAGGCGTCCTGCCGCTGGCGCGAAATGCCGTACTTCTCCGCCACGTTCTCAGCCGTGATGCCCATGGTGTCAAAGTTGTCGGGATAGGCGCCAAAACTCGCGCTGTCGGGGATAATGGCAACCCGGTGCATCTGCACCTTGCTCATGTTCTCAAGGCCCCCGGCCACGATGCACTTTGCCTGGCCGGCCATGATGGCGTTCGCGCCGCTGGCAATGGACTGCAGCCCGGAGGAGCAGAAGCGGTTTACCGTCTGCCCCGCGGTGGTCAGCGGAAAACCGGAGCTGTCGGCCAGAAGGCGGCCGATGTTCAGCCCCTGCTCCGCCTCGGGAATCGCGCAGCCGCAGATCAGGTCTTCGGCAAGCGCGGGGTCAAAGCCCGGATTCTTTGCCAGGATGCCTTTCAGCACCTGGGAGCCGTAGTCCACACAGCCGGTATAGCGGAGGCTGCCCCTGATGGCCTTGGCAATGGCGCTGCGCCCGAAGGCGACGATTACCGCATTTTTACGTTCCATGTTCAGCCCTCCTCAGTTGCGAACGGGTTTGCCCGTTGCGACCATGCCCTTGATGCGCTCCAGCGTCTTCTCGTTATGGCACAGCTCCATAAATGCCTTTCTCTCTTCAAACAGCACGTTCTCTTCGGTAATCTGCTCGCCGGCGAGGGCATCGCCGCCGGAGAAGATACGCGCAAGCTTCTCGACGATCACGGCGTCGTAAGGCGTCATCATCCGGCCCGATAGCATCACGTTCACCGTGGCCATCAGGTGGGTGTAGCCGCTTTCGCCCGCGGCAGTCACCGTTCCCTTTACCGGGGGCCGCCAGCCGGCTTCCGCCAGGCGGATGGCGGTGGCCTTCGCCTGGGTGAGCAGCGCATCGGCTTTTGCGATGATCAGGTCGCCGCGGCGGAGATAGCGGTTCTGCAAAGCCTCTTCGGCGCTCATGCTGTACTTCGCCTGTGCGACAGGCAGGACCAGTTCGTCAATTTCCGAGATGATGCGGGCCATCTGCCCGTACTGCAGGCCCTGTGTGGCACGGAAAAGCAGCTCCGCACAGCCGCCGCCGGAGGGAACAAGGCCGACGCCCATCTCTACAAGGCCGGCGTAGAGCTCCTGATGCGCCACCACGCAGCCCGCGTGCAGCATCAGCTCCGCGCTGCCGCCGAGGGCCTGCCCCTTCGCCGCGACGACAACCGGCTTCTTGAGGTACTTCAGGCGGAGATTCGCTTTCTGGAATTCCTCCACGCTCTTTTCCAGCAGCTCAAACTGCCCCGCTTCAATGGCTGCGGCAACTTCATAGAGATTTGCGCCCGCGCCGAGATTCGCGCCCGGGTTGCAGACCACCATGGCCCGGAAGGCCTCACTGCGCTCCACCTCTTCGGCGGCGGCCAGCATCAGCTGTGCGGCGGGAGTGGTGTAGGTGTTGGCCTTGGTGCGCAGCGTGAAGAGGGCCACACCGTTGCCCAGGTCACAGAGGGCGGCATCTTTGTTCTCCATGATCACGGTGCGGCAGTCGCCGAGCTGCAGATACGCGGCGGCACGGGGCGCCGCCCCCGCATAGAAGGAGCCGTCCTTCTCGACTTTTTCACTTGCCCAGACGGGCGGCTCAAGCCCCTGCTGCTCCATCAGGGCAAGGACCTGCTTCGCACCGAGCAGATCGCACAGCTCAAAGGGGCCTTTGATCCAGTTATAGCCGCCGCGCATGGCCGCGTCGATGTCACGGAAATCGTAACTGATCGTGTCGGCATTCATCATGGCGAGCCACAGCGGCTCCAGCACCACGCGGCGCAGGAAAGGCGTTTCGGGATAGTCGCCTTCGAGAAGCGCACGAAGCCGGGCAGCCCTGTCACGCACCTCAGCCAGAGAAGCCGGCTGCGGCCGCGAAAGCGGCACATACTCACAGTTCCGGTAGTCCCAGACAAAGCGCTCGGTCCCCTTCGGGCCCTTGCGCTTGCAGTAGAAACCGGAACCGGTCTTGTTGCCGAGGTAGCCGCGAGACGTGATGTCGTACAGGACCTCCGGCCTGTTGCGGAAGGGCTTCTCGTAGTCCGGGATCTCCGCGCCGGCCATATAGTCCACGGTGTGAACGCTGATGTCCAGGCCGACCAGATCCAGCAGCTTGAACGCGCCCTGCTTCGGGCGGAAGATCAGGTCGCCGGTCAGGGCATCCGCCTCGGCGAAGCCGTAACCGGAATCGACAGTGGCGTTCATAACAGAAGTCAGTGCCATGGAACCGATGCGGTTGGCGATGAACCCGGCGGAATCTTTGCAGCGGATGGGCGTCTTGCCGAAGCGGTCGTTCATCAGGACTTCGACCCGCCGGAGGATCGCTTCATCCGTTTTGCCGCCGGAGATCAGTTCGACCAGATCCATATAGCGGACCGGATTGAAGAAGTGAATTCCGAGGAAGCGGCGCTGCCGGCTCTCCTCCAGGCCTTCGGCGATGGAGGCAATGGAGATATTCGAAGTGTTGGTGCCGACGATTGCATCCTCGCCCGCATTATCAAACAGGAAGGCCGCGGTGCTGCGCTTGATGGCCAGGTCTTCGGCAACCGCCTCAATGATGAGATCGCAGTCCTTCAGGGCGGTCACATCCGCCTGCATGTCGGCACAGAAAACGCCGGCGCGGATCCGCGCCTCGTCCGAGCCCTTCATCTCACCCTTCTTCAGAATGGTGTCGATTGCCTTTGCGGCGCGGTCACGCCCGGTCTCGCTGCCTTTGCCGCGCACCATCAGGACCACGTCCAGGCCGGCACGCGCCCCGCAGGCCGCAATGGCGGCACCCATCGTGCCGGCGCCGATGACCGCCAGTTTTCTGATACTTTTATCCATAAATACTCCTTTCGCAGTGCCGCAGGCGCGCTATTGCCCGACGGCAGATTCAGAGGTTCTCTTACACAGATGCGCTTGAGCCCATGCTGAGGCAGCAGCTGGACCGACCAGCTGTTTTATTATAACATGAGCCCCTTTCCAATGCAAGCTGAAATTCCGTCGTTTTGACGAATTCCTTTCAGATTTTTGAGAAAAACTCTTGAAGTTTTGTACAATCTGGTATATACTCACAGTGGAGTTTTATGAGTGTTGCAACAGATTAACATAATATGTCCAAACCGATCGGGAAAGGAAGGTGAGCTGCCTATTGGTCGGACCATTGTCAAGCCATATGGAGATCGGCGTCATTGAAGTTCCTTCAAAAAAGGAGCTTTTCGTACGCAAAATGGAAGAGCGGATTCTTTCCGGCAAGCTCAGGGTCGGGGACAGTCTCCCCTCCGAGCGCCAGCTGCAGGAGGAAACCCGCATCAGCAAAACGGTGATTCATGCCGGGATTGCGGAACTGGTGCAGAAGGGCTTTCTCGAGGTCACCCCGCGCCGCGGCGCCGTGGTTGCCAATTACGAGGAGACCGGCACCATGGAAACCCTGAACGCGCTTATCCGCATGAACGGCGGCAACATGACGAAAAAACAGACCCACAGCTTCATGGAGGCGCGCATCGCCATCGAGGGCTCCGCCCTCCGCCGCCTGGCCGAAACCCATACCGAGGAGGATATCGCATATCTGGAAGGCATCCTCGCGCAGGCAGACGCACTGCTTGAGAAGAGGGAACGCAGCGACACCGCGCTGGCGGAGCTTCTCTTCCGGTACCACAGGGGGATCTGCGTGCGCAGCGGGAATGAGTTCTTCCCTCTGCTGCTGAATGAGTTCAAGCCCATCATCATGGAATTCTGGCTGCGCTCCATAGCCATGTTCGGCGCGGCGGCCAATGTGCATCTGGCTAAGCGCTACCTGGACTACATCCGCGCGGGCGATGCCGAAGGCGCCTTCAGCCGGCTTCAGCGCAGCGTGAACGAGTACCTGAACTGCCTTGACGAGCAGGTTAGATAAATACGGTAAAGACAAGAGTATCAAAGGAGGTAAAACACATGCAAGACAAGGAATACCTGAAAGTGCTGGACGAAGTCGCCAAACAGAATGCGGAGCTGGCGCGCAAACAGTACGATGCGGAGATTCCGGAAACCATCGAGTATGAGGACAAGCCCTGCAAATGGTGGTTCAACCACTGGGCGGAAACCAACCCGAAGAAACCCTATGCGATTCTCGGCGACCTCGTGCTCCCCTACGCCTACTGCAACGATGTGGCCCGCCGGCTGGCGAACGCCTTCCTCGACCTGGGAGTGAAGAAGGGCGACCGCGTGGCGATCATGGCCCCCAATGTACCGCAGTACCTGCTGGCGATGCACGCCGTGTGGAAGATCGGCGCCATCGAAGTTCCCGCCAATCCCCTCTACACCGTTCCCGAGCTGACCGGCCAGTTCAACGACAGCGGGGCTGAAACCGTTGTCGTGATGGCCGCCTTTGCCCCGAAGGCGATCGCCATGCTGCAGAACCCTGACTGCGCGGTAAAGCGCGTCATCGCGTTCCAGCTTCCCTCCGGGGCGGTGGAACTGCCGCAGGTTGAGGGCCTGTATGACTTCAACGCCCTTGTCGGCACCCACCCGAATACCGAGCCGGACATTGAAATCGGCATGGACGACCCGATCCGCCTGCAGTATACCGGCGGCACCACGGGCATCCCGAAGGGCTGTGTGCTGACCAATAAGATGGTGTACAGCATGGGCTACCGCACCGCGCTCTGGACCACCCGGAACTACACCATCGTCGGCCCGGACGAGGTGATCACCCTCGCGGCGATTCCGCTGAACCATGTCTACGGCTTCAACGCCAATGTCGGCATCACCCTGACCAACGGCGGCACGATCATCGT
>CAZBXX010000145.1:0-5666 GCA_964495965.1 uncultured Oscillospiraceae bacterium
TCGGCGACTCCATCACCAACCCTCTGTCCCCGCTGTTCACCTACATGCCCGTCGTGCTGGGCTTTGCCCGCAAGTATGACGAGAAGGTCGGCCTCGGCACCATTATTGCCAACATGCTTCCGTTCTCGGTGACCTTCTTCCTGGTATGGCTGGTCCAGGTGATCCTCTGGGTTGTCCTGAACCTCCCGCTCGGCCCCGGCGGCGGCATCTATCTCTGAGAACAGATTACAACTGTTCCGGCCCGAATTTGAGTTTCAAATTCGGGCCGATTGCATGGTAAGAAGGAGCAAGAAAATGAACTACGCAAAACGTGCCGCGGAACTGGATGAGACCATCCGCGCACACCGGCACTGGCTGCACCGGCACGCGGAGCTTTCCTATCAGGAGCATGAGACGACGGCGTACATCGTTTCCTGCCTGAAGAAGCTTGGCATTGAGGTGCAGACATTCCCGGACTATACCGGCTGCATCGCCACCATCCGGGGAGATACTCCGGGTAAAACCGTGATGCTGCGGGCAGATATTGACGCACTCCCGATCGAAGAACACAGCGGAGTGCCGTTTGAGAGTGAACATCCGGGCGTGATGCATGCCTGCGGGCATGACTGCCATGCATCCATGCTTCTCGGCGCAGCGCAGATCCTTCAGGAAAGCCGGGAAGGCCTCCGTGGAACGGTAAAGCTCCTGTTCCAGGCAGCGGAAGAAGCCTTTTACGGCGCCCGGTATTACTGGGACCGCGGTCATCTCAGCGATGTGGACGCCGCGATGGGTATGCATGTGTGGCCGACCGTGGAATCCGGGCATCTGACGGTGCAGGACGGTTACCTGATGGCGGGCTGCGATAACTTTGTGCTGACGGTGCGCGGCAAGGCTGCACACGGCTCACGCCCGGATGAGGGCTGTGATGCGATCGTTGCGGCAAGCAGCATCATCCTGAATCTGCAGACTGTGGTCAGCCGCATCAATACCCCCCTAAATCCGCTGGTGGTGACCATTGGTTCCATCCGTTCCGGTACGCAGTTTAACATTATCTCCGACACGGCAGTTCTGGAAGGTACAGTCCGCAGCTATGCGCCGGAGACCAAGGACGTGGCAGAGGATGCGATTCGCCGCATTGTCACGGAGACGGCGGCCATGTACGGCTGCACGGCGGAACTGGATTACGACCGCATTGAGCCCTGCGTCTGCAATGCCGACACGGCGCTCAACGACGTTGCCCGCGCATCCGCGCGGAAGCTCTACGGCGGGGACATCCTCCGCCCGACCGAACGGGCCACCGGCAGCGAGGACTTCTCATACCTGATGGAGAAGATCCCGTCTTCACTGTTTGTTTTCCTCGGCTGCTATGACGAGGAGAGCGGCTGCGTCTATCCCGTGCACAATGAGAAGTTCAGAATCAATGAAGAGATCCTCCAGGTCGGCGCGGCGGAGTATGCGCAGTTTGCCCGGGACTATCTGGAGCAGAAAGCGGGTGAGGCATCATGACAGATCTTCACGAAGCGGTTCAGACACAGGAAGAGCATATTCTTGAAATGCGGCGTCATCTGCACCGGCACCCGGAACTGGGCTGTGAGGAGTTTGAAACGACGGCCTACATTCTCGCCGAACTGCAGGCAATCGGGATCCCGGTTATAACCTATGACGGCATTACCGGCTGTATTGCCGTGATCGAGGGGGGAAAGCCGGGCAGGACCGTAATGCTGCGGGCGGACATTGATGCGCTGCCGATTACGGAACAGACCGGTCTTCCGTTTGCCAGCGAGAACCCCGGCGTCATGCATGCCTGCGGGCATGACTGCCACACCGCCATGCTGCTGGGCGCGGCACGCGCCCTGTGGGGGATGCGCGAAGAGCTGCAGGGAACTGTGAAGCTCATCTTCCAGATGGGGGAGGAGATCGGCAGAAAATCTGAGGAGTATGTAAAGCGAGGCGCGCTGGAAGGTGTGGACGCCATTTTCGGCATGCATGTGTGGCCCAGTATGCTGACAGGGACCTTCAACTTTGAAGACGGAGAGCGGATGGCCTGCTCCGACCGCTTCACCATTCAGATTCACGGGACTGCGGCTCACGGTTCTGCCCCGCATCTGGGGCACGATGCTGTGCTGGCTGCCGCGGCCGCGGTAATGGCACTGCAGAGCATCCCGAGCCGGCAGAACAATCCGCTGGACTCTCTGGTGGTGACCGTTGGCATGATGAACGGCGGTACCAAACAGAACATTCTCGCTGACCACGTGGAGCTGGTCGGGACCGTGCGGGCCTTTAACCGCAGTTTCCGCAATTCCATGCCGGAGCGCATCCGCACGGTGGTGCAAAACACCGTGCAGGCCTATGGCTGCACGGCAGAGTGCGACTATTACTTCGGACCAAGCCCGCTGATTAACGATGATCCCATGCTTGTCCGTATTGCGCGCAGTGCAGCGGGGCAGGTGCTTGGGAAAGATGCCTACAGGGAGTCGCAGAAGGTGACGGGGGCGGAGGATTTCAGCGTGTACATAGAGCACATCCCGGGCGTGTACGGCTATCTGGGCATCCGCAATCCGGAAAAGGGTATCGACTGCGGGAACCATCATCCCTGCTTCCTGGTGGATGAAGATGTACTGGTGAAGGGCGCGGAGATCTATGCCCGCTTCGCCAGAGATTACCTGGCGGAAACGGCCGTACAGCGTTGACGGAACCTGAGATGAAGCGGATTACAAAACCGAAAAATCAGGCCCAGTTCTGGCTGTATGCCACGGTCGTTTTCGCAGTGCTGTGGGGTCTTGGCGGCCTGCTGGGGGCACTGATGAAAGAGGGAACTGCCGCAGATGCGGCTGCCATTCTGTCGGGAACGGCCTCCTGCGGCCTTCTGGCCAGCGCACTCCTGTCGCTGGGTGAGCGCCGCGGCCGGCAGGCGCCCGGCAAAACGCAGCGCATTGTGGAGGTTCAGCTGTGCCTGCTGATGCTGGCAATGATCATCTTTGGAGAATTCGCCGCGCTTCGAAGCCGTGATGTCAGCCTCAGCCCGATGGCAACCATGGGGATGCTGGCCCTGATCTTCTGCGTCTGGATTGCTGCGCCGAAGATTGCCGAACGAAAGAAGTTTGAAACCGCAGATATCCTGAAAGTGATTGTGCTGGGCTGCGCCGCAGCCTGGCTTCTGGCAAAGTACCTTTCCCTGACTGCGGCTGCTTTTGCCTGACTGATCTGAAAACCCGAAAAACGAACCGCCGCCCTGCAGAGATCATCTTTGCAGGGCGGCGGCTTTCGTGACGGCAGGAATGACCTGCCTGAAGAAGCGAATGGAGAAAAGCAGGGAACAAGTGATCAGAGATACCGCCGGCTGGGGCGGTAGAATTCAAAGATCACACCGTCCCGTCCGATTTCGCTGCGGGGCTCATGAGAAGTCCAGCCGATATTCAGCGCTCCCAGGCGGGTGCACAGCCGGACCAGTGGGGGCCGTGGACCGACCCGGTAGGCGATGAACTGCGGGCGCGCCAGAAAATTCAGAAGAGTGTGGTGCAGCACAAATGCCTGCAGGCCGGTAACGTTGTCATCGGCATAATTCGGGATCGTGGTGGCAAGCTGCCCGCGCACCAGGTCCGGCGCATGAAAGCGAAACCATGCGACGATCAGGGGATTAAAGCTTTCAATACAGACATTGCCCCGGTATTCCGAAAGCAGGGCCCGCGTTTTTTTACAGAGCTCCCGGTTGCGCGGCCCGTTCTTCAGTTCAACGATCAGCGCTTCGCAGCCGTCAATGGAACGCAGCACCTCGGAAAACAGCGGGATGCCTTCATCCGTGCCGCACAGGCGGAGCGCCCGGAGTTCCTCCCAGGTCAGCTCATCCACACGCGCATGCACACCGCAGACCCGGTCCAGTGTGTCATCATGGAAGACCACTACCTGCCCGTCTTTGGAAAGCTGGACATCCAGCTCAATTCCATATCCCTCCTTTGCTGCCTGCCGGAATGCGGAAAGAGAGTTTTCCGGGGTCTGCCTGTCAGGGCTGTGAAGACCGCGGTGCGCGTAATTGACGCCACGGAAAATGTTGCGCTGCCGTTTGCTGATATGCCCGGGGAACACAGCGTAAACGGGCAGAGCAATCAGGCCGGCTGCAGCCCCCAGACAGCGGAGTGCGGTTTTTCTTGTCATAATCGGTCTCCTCTTGGTGATAACGTTCAGTCAGCGGAATCCAGAGCTTCCAGCCCGGTCACATTGGCAACTTTGGAGGCTTTGATGTTCTTAACCAAGGCAGTGAAGACACAGAAGCTCAGGGCGGTCAGAATCATTGCATAAATCGGCAGCGTACGCCAGGCAAGCGTTGCGTTCAGCACCAGACCGAGCAGTACCGGGGTAATGGTCTGGGCCGACATGCTGGCGGTATAATAGTAACCGGTGAATCTGCCGATTTTTTTGGCCGAGCAGAGTTCCACCACCATGGGGAAGGAGCAGTTGTGCACCAGCGCCATGCCGAATCCCTTCAGGACCCACACAGCGTAGAGCAGGGTCGGAAATGCGAACTCTCCGCGTTCACCGACAGCGCGTCCGGTGGGGGATACAAAACACATGATGACCAGGCCTGCAAATGTGATGGCAAGTCCGGACGAAATGGTCCACTTGCGGCCGATCTTCTCCGCAATTCCGCCCGCAACGGCAAAACCGATGACCGAGGCCAGACCGCCCAGAATGGTCAGCACCATGGTGGCGCTGGAGGCGGACTGCAGGTGGTAGATGACGTAGTTCCCAATGTAGGTGCCCAGAGCGTTGTCAGACATAAACCAGAGGAATTCTGCTCCGAGAATCGCAAGCAGCATGGTCTTATTGGCTTTAGACATGGGCGCGTTGTCGTCAATCGGAGTTTCAACGGCGGCAAGCTGTTCCCCGAGGGCGAGCTCGTCTTTGATCTCTTCCTTGATTCTGTTCTCTTTGATGGTGGCATAGAGCACCAGGGCGGAAATAACCATCAGGACGGAAGCAATGATGAAGGGCAGTTCGATGGTCCAGAGATTCCGTTCTGCTACCGGAGCATTAATATACTTGCTGAGAACCAGAAAGAGCCCCAGGACCGTTGCAAATGCGCCGCCGAAATAGCCCATGATATTGATGATACCGTTCGCCTTGGCACGCAGCGGCTTCGGCGTGATATCGGGCATCAGGGCAACAGCGGGATTGCGGTACATCATCATAAAGAGCAGGACAATTGCCATGGTGATGACCATTCCGGCAATGTTGTTGTAATGAAAGAACAGCGGAATGAAAGGGAAGGCAACGGCGGAGACAAAGGTGCCGACCAGTATATAGGGCATGCGCTTGCCGAGCTTCGTTTCGGTTTTGTCCGAAAGATTCCCGAAGATGGGCAGCAGGATCAGGGCGGCCAGATTGTCACAGGCCATAATGATGCCGACAATCCACTGCACATTCAGAATCTTTGCCGGGTCACTTGCCTTCAGTTCGGCAGAGGTCATCTCATAGATGTTGCGTGCGAAGATGTCGGTCAGAAATGTGGGGCACCACGAGTCGTAAACCTGCCACAGCAGCAGGATGCCGAAAAAGGCAAAACCGATCAGGGCGGTCCGTTTAACATTGAGACGAAGTTCGCCTGGGGCGGAAGAAGCTTTTTTCATGTAATCTCCTAATACTTCCCACATGTAGATTTACCGAAAAAGTTTCTTAAATCATGGCGTGAT
>CAZBXX010000146.1:0-5664 GCA_964495965.1 uncultured Oscillospiraceae bacterium
AGTATTCCGATGACGTGGTGGAGCATTTTGTGGACTGCGCAGCCGAAGCCGGGATTGATGAATTTCTGATCTTCGACGGCCTGATGGACACCCGCAACTGCGAGACGGCCATCCGCGCCGCCCTGAAGACAGGGAAGAAGGTCTCTGCCAACCTGCTGTATACCACCAGCCCCGCGCACAATGACAGGCTCTACGTTGATGTTGCAAAGCGCTATGTGGACCTCGGCGTACAGGCCATCCATCTGGAAGACATGGCCGGCATGAAGGATCCGGTCTCCGTGTTTTTCACCGTCTATGCCCTGAAGCAGGCTCTGGACGTGCCCGTACACTATCAGGCGCACTGCACCGGCGGCATGTCAGACATGGGATACTGGGAAGCCGTCCGCGCCGGCGCCGATGTCATTGACTGTGACTTCTCCGCCCTCTGTAATGGCACGGCCCATCCGCCGCTGGAGAGTATGGTAGTCGCCCTTTCCCAGACGCCCTACGCACCGGAGATCGACCTGGACCTGGTGGCGGAAATTAACGCCGATCTCACGGCAATGCTGCCGAAGTATCAGGAGTTTATGAGCCAGTTTACCGGGGTGGACATCTCCGTTCTGCAGCACCAGATTCCCGGCGGGATGCTCTCCAACCTGGAAAGTCAGCTTAAAGCCATGAACGCCTATGACCGCCTGGATGAGGTTCTTGTGGAAACCGCCAAAGTGCATGAGGAATTCGGCTATCCCCCGCTGGGCACGCCGTTCAGCCAGATTGTCGGCACACAGGCCACCATGAACGTGATTGCCGGCGAGCGTTACAAGACCATCCCGAAGGAAAGCAGAGCCTATATGCTGGGCAAATACGGCGCCTTCCCTGCCCCGGTGGACCCGGATGTGCAGAAGAAGATCATTGGGGATGAAGCCCCCATAACCTGCCGGCCCGCCGACCTGATTGAACCGGAATGGGAAAAGTTCAAGGCAGAGCTTGGGGATCTTGCCGAAACCGATGAAGACATCTGCATGTACGCACTGTTCCCGCCCGTTGTCCGCAGTTATCTGGAGGACCGCAAAAAGCGGAAATCCCTGATGCATACATATAAAATTGAAAGGGTGGACTGAATATGAAGCAAACCGATCCCGGCAAAATCCGGGAAGGTCAGGAAATTCTGTCGGTCCTGAAGGAGCAGCGGGGTGGCGCCGTCCTGCCCATCCACAAAAAGATGGCCAATGACCCGAAGCTTCTGCAGGCCTTCAGTCAGCAGTTTAAGAGCTGCAAGCAGGAAATCTCCCATATCCCGCCCCAGTACATGGAGCTGATGCTTATGATCATGGGCGCAGCGGCGGGCAACGCCGTCACCATCCGGGAGCACGGAGAACTGGCTATGAAGAAGGGGGCTACGCCGGACGAACTCGGTGAAGCGCTGCGCCTGGTATTCTTCTACTACGGTGCCTCGGCGCTGATCCCCGCCGTTGAACTTTTTGAAGAACTGGAGGAAGCCGAATGAACTTTTCCGATCTGCGCACGCCCGGCACTGTCCTCACGCTGCAGCCGGACTTCTTTGTCCTGACCGATGGCACAGCAAAAACCGTTCCTTCCCTGCTGGAAGGGAAAGTGCTTGCTGACGCCACAAAAGTGAAGGTCTTTATCGATCATGAGACCCCCTGCGGCAGCGAGAAGCACGCCGAGTGGCAGAAGCAGCTGATCTGCTTCGCCAAAGATCACGGGTGCACGCTGTATAACGGCTACGGCACCAACTACCAGCTGATGCTGGAGAAGGAAGTGCAGCCCGGTCAGGTGGTTGCCCACTGCGGGGACTTCGGCAGTGTGTACGGCGCTGCAAATGTGCTGGCCGTAAAGCTCACGCCGGAAGCGCTGGCAGAAGCTATGGTCTCCGGCTCGGTAGAATACACGGTTCCGGAATCTGTTTTCCTGAAGTTGGAAGGCGAGCTCCGGTCCCCCGTCTGTGCCAAAGATGCCGCCATAGCCGCACTCGGTCTGCTGGGTGACACCAAAGGGAAGCTGGTCTATGTCTCCGACGCTTCCGCCCTCGGGAGCGGGGCCGAAGTCATCGCTTTCTTCCAGCTGCTGAGCGTCTCCGGCTGTGATGCCGCTCTCCCCGGAAACGCCGGCGAGGCCGCGGATCTCTGCCTGAACCTCAGCGAGGTCGTTCCCATGGTAGCCGGGCCTAACGACTTCAGCAAAGTTGTTCCCGCCGCGGAGCTCGGCGAAATTCCGGTCACATCCGTCTTCATCGGCGGCTGCTCAGCCGGGAGAATTGAGGACATCCGCGCCGCCGTACAGACACTGAAGGACCGCCGCGTTCTGAAGACCGTCCGCACCATGCTGGCTTTCGCTTCCACCGATATCTATGTGCAGGCTGCTAACGAAGGTCTCATCGCACGGCTGATGGATGCCGGTATTCTGGTGATGAATCAGGGCTGCTCCGGCTGCTATGCCCACAGCCAGGGCCTCTGTGACGGAGAAGACACCCTGCTCTCCACCGGGAGCCGCGCATGTCCCAACTGCCGCGAAGAAGGAGACATTCCCACCCTGCTCTGCAGCGCCGCCACCGCCATCGAAAGCGCCATTGCAGGCTTTGTACGTCCCGCCGTGGGCTGAGAGAGGAGAACACCAATGAACAAACGTTTTTCCGGCCGTATCTGGCTGATGCGTAAAGACATTGACACCGACATCATCATCCCCACTCAGCACATGGGTCTCCCCATGGAGGAGATGATTCAGCACATCTTCGAGCCCCTCTATCCCGACCTCGCAGCGCAGATTCAGCAGGGGGACATCATCGTTGCCGGCCCGAACTTCGGCTGCGGCTCCTCCCGCGAAAACGCCCCCGAGGCCATGAAGGTCGCCGGCATCCGCTGCGTCATCGCGCCGAGCTTTGCCCGCATTTTCTTCCGGAATTCCTATAATAACGGTATGCTCCTTCTGGAAAACGATGAGCTCTACAAGCATGTGAAGAACGGCGATGTGGTCACCGTAGATCTGGACAAACTCTGTGTGGAATTTGACGGGCAGGAGTATCCCATTCCGAAAATCCCCGACAATCTTCTGGAGATTGTGGAGGCAGGCGGCCTGGTCAAAGCCTGCGAACAGGAGAACGCCGCCAAAGCCGCCGGAACCGGCAAGGCGCGCAAACCGCTGCCTCCGGAACCGGAATACGTGGGCGAACACACTCTGGCTGAAAAAATTCTCATGCGCAACACCCACTCCGCCTCCCTCCGCCCCGGCGACATTGTCTTGGCCCAGCCCTCCCGGCTCTTTGTGCTGGACATCTACACCAAACATGTTCTGCGCAAACTCCGTGATATGCACTACACAGAAATCGCCCATCCGGAGACCGCCGGCGTCATTGATGATCACCAGATGCCCTGTGTGATGTTCGACGATCCCGAGTTCTTCCGCGCCGGCTGTGAGCTGGTTGACGAATACAAGTTCGGCACCCACATCATTGCCGAGGGAATCGGTCATCAGTTGATCCCTGAACAGCGCTACGCAAAACCAGGCGATGTAATCTTTGTTACCGACAGCCACACCACCACCTACGGCGCCGTTGGCTGCTTCTCCACGGGCGTAGGCTATACCGAGATGGCAGCCGCCCTCGGGCGCGGGGAAATGTGGGTACGCGTCCCCTCCGCCATCAAGATACAGATTGACGGCGTGCTGCCCGAGGGTGTCATGTCCAAGGACATCATTCTCCGCATTCTCGGCGATCTGACGGCAAAAGGCGGCACCTACCGTTCCCTGGAGTTCTGCGGCACGGCAGTTGATGCTCTCAGCATGGATGCCCGGATCTGCATGTCCAACATGGCGGTGGAGTGCGGCGCCAAGGTCGGGCTCTTTGCCCCGGATGCCAAGACCTGCGAATACAGCGGCGTGAATCCCGAAGACGTGGCCTGGATGACCGTCGGCCCGGATGAGTGCTACGAGCAGGTGCTGCGCTACAAAGCAGAGGATCTGGTTCCGAACCTTTCCGTCCCGCAGTTTGTGGACAATGTCCATCCCGTCACGGAATATGAAGGCACTGAAGTCGACCAGATCTTCCTGGGCAGCTGCACCAACGGCCGTCTGGAAGACATGGCGATGGCGGCAAAGATCCTCAGGGGTCATCATGTGCCAAACCACGTGAAGTTCATTGTGACCTGTGCCACGAAGGAGATCTACAAGAAGTCCATGGAACTGGGCTATATGCAGATCTTCGCCGAAGCCGGCGCCATGGTCACCATGCCCTACTGCAGCCTCTGCCAGGGCCGCGGCGGCGGCGTGGTCGGGGAGGAGCAGGTCATTCTTGCCACCAACAACCGCAACTTCCTCGGCCGCATGGGCCCTGCCAGCAGCAAAATCTTCCTCGGCAGCCCCGCTACCATTGCCGTTTCCGCCCTCACCGGGAAGATCACAGACCCCCGGAAGTTCCTTTCAGAGTTGAAATAACGGGTTCCCGCGCCGATGGCGACGGTCATCAGCGCCCCATGACAGTCCGGTTTCTATATCAGTGCACAACATCCGCCCCCAGCGGGGCGGGTGATGTGAATAAAACTTTAAGGAGAAAGACATGGAAAAGAAAAAATTGGACTTTAAAGTCTGCAGCCTGCCTGCCAAATACTTTTTCCCGCTTCTGGCAATCGTTCTGGTCTGCACCTACTGCGGCTTTATGCCGACGGTGGACCTCGGCGGCGGCACAGGCGTGGGCATGGTCGGCACCCTGGCCTTTCTGATGTGCGTTGGCGGCCTGTTCTTCTGGATTGGCAACAACATTCCCTTCGTGAACAGCTATCTGGGCGGCTCGGTGCTGTTCTGCATGTTCGTCCCGGCTTTCATGAAGTACTTCGGCCTGATCCCGGATGAAATGGTCAAGGGCGTCAGCAACCTGATGAAGTATGGTCTGCAGGATGTCTACATCGCCACCCTGCTCTGCGGCTCCATCCTTTATATGGACCGGAAGATCATCCTCGGTGCCATTGGCCGCTACCTGCCGGCCATCATCGGCAGCCAGGTCTTTGCCCTGCTTTTTGCTCTGCTCGGCGGTGTCGTCACCGGCTTCGGCGGAAAGGAAGCCCTCTTCTATGTGGCGGCGCCCACCATGTCCGGCGGTTCCGGCGGCGCCATGGTCACCATCCCGCGTCTGTATTCCGACCTCTCCGGTACCGACTTCATGAGCCAGTCCGGCATGTTCCTGTGCTACGTCTCCATCGCAAACGTGGTCGCCATTGTAATGGGTGCTGCCGCCAAACCTTTCCTGACCAAGATCGGCTTTGCCTCTCCCGATGACAATCCTGCCATCCTCCGCGCAAAAGGCGCCACCATGGAGACCCAGTCTTCCATCAAAATTCCCTCCGAGTCCGCGGACTACGTCAAGGTCATGGGCGGCATCTTTATCTGCCTTGCCATTTACCTTGCCGGTAATATCCTGGGCAAGCTCCCCGGCACCAAGGTCATTGCCGGCCTCGCCTGGTCCATCATCCTTGCTGTTATTATCAAGTGCACCGGCCTCTTTGACGACCACACCTCCTACCAGACCGTATGGGGCATGAACCTTCTGCTGCGCGGCCTGCTGCCCGCCATCATCGCAGGCATCGGCATCAACTCCCTCGACATGGGCGCCATGGCAGCTTACTTCTCTCCGGCCGCTCTCGTTGTCATCATCCTCGGCGTGCTGGGCGCTTTCCT
>CAZBXX010000147.1:0-5639 GCA_964495965.1 uncultured Oscillospiraceae bacterium
AGTCGGCAAAGTTGAAGCCGCCTTCAATGGCGCGCTCCAGCAGGGCGCGGCTGGGCTCGCAGAGCAGGTTGGTCATGTAGAAGGTCGCGATGTCGATGGACCCGGTGTTGGGCGCATGCAGCCGGATGCCGAAGGTGCCCGGCAGGTTCATGAGCGGCTCCGGAACATTCTCGCAGGTGTAGGCAATGCAGACCTGGCCGTCGGCCTTCGCCTGGGCAATCAGTTCGTTATTCGCCACCTGCAGGAGGTCCTCGAAGTATTGCAGATACTTCAGATCTCTCATGGTTTACTGTATTCCCCCTCTTTATTGAAAATGTGCCTTGAATACGCGCTTTGAATATGCGCACCGGGAACGGCGGGTTCTGAAGGGCGCGCATGTACGGTTGCGGCACGCCTGCGGATGTGCCGCACAGACGGTCTGCCGCATGGGACAGACTCTTCCCTATCATATTATATTTTAGCGATTTGCCTGTTAAATTTCAACCAAAACCCGGGGAAAGCCCTGTTTTTTATGCGATTTGTAGAAAATTCGCTTTCCATTTTGTACATTCTGACAAAGGCCCGGTAAGCCCGTTTTACACAGAAAAATAATCTGTATAGACAGTCATTTTGAGATTCTTTTCAGCTTCCTTTTCAGCTGAACAGACAGAACAACATATAGGGAGGGAGCTTTGTGATACTGTCCTCTTTTGCAAAGCTCTTGGGATGAATGATAAAGGAGTTTGCAATTCGACCGGAGAAGAGCTCACGGAATTCGTTTAATGATGTGGTGGTGTAATTTTTGGAAGACTTCACTTCCATCGGGAAGATCCGGAAGCCTGTTTTGCTTTCGTTGGAGAGGAGGAAATCAATCTCAATATCATTGCGGTGCTTCACTGCGTTGTACCGCGTATAGAAATAGAGCTTTTTCCCTTTTGCGGCGATCATCTGCGCAATCATGTTTTCGTAGAGCATGCCCTCGTTCAGTGAGAGGCGGCCACCGATGATGGCCTTGTACAGCTGCTGGTCCGATATCTCATTTTCACTGAACGCAAGGCTGACCAGAAGCCCGGTATCACCCATATAGCATTTTACCGCTGCATCATTTTTGTTCAGGGCAAAGCCGACATTGGGATCGTTGCATTTGTAGCATAGATTACAGATCATGGAGTCGTCCAGCCAGAAAAGCGGATCGTCATACTGAGCGTATCGCGCATCATCGTCAATATGTGAGAGAACGATCTTCTTTTCGTGCGTTGACAGGTAGCCGGGGATGTTCTCAAAGAGTGCGGAGACCCTGGAATTGTAGCGTTTGGAGGCTTTTCGGATATCATCCCGGTAGAGATCCAGTATATCCCGTTTCTCCCGATCGCTTGCGTAAAAGTCCCGTCCGTTTTCAACATAAGCGACAATACTCTGCGGCATTCCGCCAACCAGCATATACTCCCGAAACAGGCGCATAGCCTTTGTATGCATTTTCTGATCCAGCGGTTTTTCTTCCTGAAAGCACCGGCGGATATACTCCAACAGCAGTTCTTCACCTAACGCCTGCGCAAATTCTTCAAAATCCACCGGGTACATTTTGAGCCTGCGCTCTTCAGAAGGAACCGTTATCTCGTTAACATTCTCTTTAATGGAAATCAGAGAGCCGGTCTCAATAAAGTCATAGCGGCCGTCTGCCACAAGATATTTGATTGCTTCGCGCGCCCTGGGGTACTTCTGGATCTCATCAAAAATGATCAGAGACTGACGGGGATAAAGCCTGACATTGTATTCCAAAGACAGGTTCTGGAAAAAAATATCCAGCTCGTTCAGGTTCTCAAAGTTATCCCTGACACTCTTAGGCGCCTTGTTGAAGTCGATCAGAATATAAGAACGATATTGTTCACGGCCGAATTTCTCCGCAATCGTAGACTTGCCGACGCGTCTGGCCCCCTCGATCAGCAGGGCCCTTTTTCCCTGCACTTCCTGTTTCCACTTCAGAAGTTCCTGATATATCTTCCGATCAATAACCATTTGCCAAGCCCTCCTTGAAGGATGTACGCTGTACGCAGACTAAATAATAGCACAGAATCCCGCTATACGCAAGGTAATTGTTTTTCCGAAATCACGAAAAGCGCAGGTATCTGTGCATTTTATGCGCCTGTCAGGTAACCACACGATTTCTTCTTGCACTATTGCTGTCCGGATGCTATGATGCTTCTGGCATGGATTTCTCTGCGGAAAACGGGTTTCTTTCATGCCACGTTACCGGCATGTTTTCGTTTCCCGCGTGTTTTCCATTTCTGTGTTTTCGTTTACACGTGCTTATCATTCCCGTGTTTTCTGATCCCGCGCTTCAGGGAGGTTATTCATCTGCTCACCTATACACTGAAAACCGAAGATTCCCGCCCTCTGTACGGGCAGCTTGCGGCCTTCCTGCGGGATGACATTCTCTCCGGGGCGCTGGCCGCCGGATCCCGACTGCCCTCCAAGCGCAGTCTGGCAGAAAACCTGGGCGTCAGCAGCATCACGGTGGAGGCCGCCTACAACCGGCTGATTGACGAAGGCTTTGTGCTTTCCGAACCCAGACGGGGTTACTATGTGGCGGAGCTCGCCCTGCAGCAGCCGGTTTCCGCAGCAGCAGCCAGACCCGGCAGCGCCGGAAAGGCCGGAGCCGGCGGGGGTGCCGAATTGAACACTCCCCCCCTGCTGGATCTCTCCGGAAGCCGCGCGCCGGCGGACCGTTTTCCTTTCACGGTCTGGACAAGGCTTCTGCGCAGCACCGTGAACGACCTGGGGCCGGAGCTGCTGCGCCCGTCGCCCGGCGGGGGCGTCCGTCCGCTGCGGGAGGCCATCGCCGCCCATTTGCGGTCCTTCCGCGGGATGAAGGCGGATCCGGACTGCATCATCGTCGGCGCCGGCACGGAGTACCTGTACGGGCTGCTGATCCAGCTGCTGGGCAGGGACCGGATCTACTGTCTGGAGGATCCCGGCTACCGCAGGCCCGCACAGATTTACCGCGCCGCGGGCGCGGAGTGCCGCTGGGCGCCGCTGGATGAGGGCGGCCTCTCCGTGCCGCGTCTGGAGGCCACCGGGGCCGACGTCGCGCACGTAAGCCCCACGCACCACTTTCCCACCGGCATCACCATGCCCGTCGGCCGCCGGTACGAGCTGCTGCAGTGGGCCGCGGCGAAGGAGAACCGCTGGATCATCGAAGACGACTATGACAGTGAGTTCCGCCTGACCGGCCGGCCCATCCCCTCCCTGCAGAGCATCGACCGGGACGGGAGAGTCATCTACATGAACACCTTTTCCCGCTCCCTGGCCTCCACCGTGCGCATCAGCTACATGGTGCTGCCGCAGGCGCTCATACAGCGCTATGCCGACGCCCTGGGGTTCTATTCCTGCACGGTCTCGACCTTTGAGCAGTATACCCTGGCCAGATTCATCGGGGAAGGCTACTTTGAAAAGCACCTGAACCGCATGCGGCTGTTTTACGCGCGGCTGCGGCGGGAGCTGCTGCGGCAGATCGCCGAATGCCCCGCTGCGGACCGCATCCGGGTTGTGGAGCGGGATTCCGGGCTGCACTTTCTGCTGCAGCTGCAGACCGGGCGGACGGACGAAGCGCTGCACGCGGCCCTGCTGCGGGAAGGGATCCGCTTCAATCCCCTTTCCCTGTATTACCTCAGCCCCGGGGACGCGCCGGAGCACACCTTCCTGCTGAGCTATTCCGCGCTCTCCCCCGATGCGCTCGTCCGCGCCCTCGACGTGCTCGGGAGGCTTTTGTGAACGTGCGGGAAGCTTTGTGACCCGGAACGCCCAGTGTCTGACTTCGCCGTCGTATGACCGCTGTCAGGCCATTGTACACAGATCTCTGCTCTGACTGGAGGTATCCCATGAACCGGACACCGGAATTGACAGATTCTTTCACATATTCCACAGATTGTTCCACGGTCGCCGTGATCGGCGGCGGCGCCTCCGGCATGATGGCCGCCCTGACGGCCGCACGGACGCCGGGCCGCCGGGTGTTGCTGCTGGAACGGCAGCAGCGCATCGGGCGGAAGCTGCTTGCCACCGGGAACGGCCGCTGCAACCTGACCAACCTGAACGCCGCTCCCGCCGACTACTGCGGGGCCGACGCCGCTTTTGCCGCGCCGGCGCTCACGGCTTTTCCCCCGGCGGAAGCCCTGCGCTTCTTTGAAGGGCTCGGCCTGCTGACCGCGGCGGAGCCGGGAGGACGGGTGTATCCCCTGTCCGATTCCGCAAACAGCGTGCTGGACGTGCTCCGCTTTGCGCTGGACCGGGCCGGTGTGGAGCTGCGCTGCGGCGCTGCCGTGGAAGAGGTCACCCGCTCCGGCGGAGGATTTCTGCTGCGCATGGGAGCCGGAACGGAAGCAGGCGATGTGAAAGCCGACGCCGTCATTCTGGCCTGCGGCGGTGCGGCGGGCTCGAAGCTGGGCGGCGTCACCGACGGCTATAAGCTGGCGAAGATGCTGGGGCATCACCGCACGGCGCTGTACCCCTCGCTGACCCGCATCCGAACCGCCCCGGACTATCCCCGGGCGCTGAAAGGCATCCGGGTGCAGGCAGAGCTGCGGCTGCGGCGCGGCGGGGAACTGCTGGGCGGTTCCCGGGGCGAGCTGCAGTTTACCGAAACCGGCGTCTCCGGCCCGGCAGGCTTTGACCTCTCCCGGGCCGCCGCCTGCGGCGGCGACCGGCTGACCCTGCACATGAAGCTTCTTCCCTTTGAGGAGGAGGCGCTCTTTGCCCTGCTGCAGGCGCGGCGGGCCGGGTTCCCGGACCTGGAAGCTTCCGAGCTCTTCACGGGCATGCTGCACAACCGCCTCGGCCGGGTTCTGGTCAAGGCGGCGGGTCTGCCCGCGCAGAACGCGCTCTCCGCGCTCACGGACGCGCAGCTGAGGGCCGCTGCCCGGCGGTGTCTGGACTTTGAGCTGCCCGTTCTGGGCGTGGACGGTTTTGACGCCGCGCAGGTTACGGCGGGCGGACTGCGCACGGACGAGTTCGACCCGGAGACGCTGGAAAGCCGGCTGGTGCCCGGGTTTTTTGCCTGCGGCGAGGTGCTGGACATTGACGGGCCCTGCGGCGGCTACAACCTGCAGTGGGCCTGGGCCAGCGGCGCGCTCGCCGGGAGGCTCGGATCATGATTCTGGTACGGAACCTGCGTCTGCCCGCCGGAGAGGAGGCCTTCCCGCAGCTGGCGGAGAAGCTGCCTGCCCTCGCCGCTAGAAAGCTCCGGGTACCCCCGGAGCGGATTGCGGAATGCACGCTGAAGCGGCGCTCGCTGGACGCGCGGAAAAAGCCGGAGCTGTACTGGATCTGCTCTGTGGCAGTCCGGGTCCGGGGAAATGAATCTGACATTCTGCGCCGCTGCGCCGGAAATCCGGACGTGGCGGAATACCAGCCACCGGTTTATGAGATCACCCGGATCTCCGCGGCGGATGGTGTCCGCCCCGTTGTGGTGGGCTTCGGCCCGGCGGGGATGTTTGCCTCCCTGGTGCTGGCAAGGGCCGGGCTGCAGCCCATTGTGCTGGAGCGCGGGCAGGATGTGCACACCCGCAGCCGCGCCGTGGAGGCCTTCCGGGCAGGCGGCCCGCTGGACCCGGAAAACAACGTGCAGTTCGGCGAGGGCGGCGCCGGGACCTTCTCCGACGGGAAGC
>CAZBXX010000148.1:0-5596 GCA_964495965.1 uncultured Oscillospiraceae bacterium
TCCATCATGTCGCCTGAGATGCTGGAGCAGGCGCTGCTGTATCCGCGGCAGAGCGTGGAGCTTGACATGCGCGTGAAAAACGTCATGTCGGTGAAAGTTCCGCAGTACAGCTTCCGGACGAAGAACAGCGATCCATCCGAAATCTACCCTTACGGTTTTGCACAGACTTCCGGTGAACTGGATGATGCGCTGGACCGTATGGCCAAGGTGTTTGAGGATATGCTGAAGCTGGCCGAGGTGGAAAAATCCATGCAGCTTATGGCACAGGAGATTGAAAAAACCCGCCGCCGTGTCAATGCGCTTGAGTATGTGATGATTCCCGAGCTGGAAGAGAACATTAAATATATTACCATGAAGCTGGCGGAGAATGAGAACGCTACCAAGGTGCGTCTGATGAAGGTTAAGGAAATGGTGCTGCAGAACGCGCACGATTTCCACTGAACGGCATTTCTCCTCAGTGTAAAATGAATACCGGGCCGCCATCGTGCGGCCCGGTATTCATTTTGTGGTCAGTGCACTGAGAAGGACAGCGTCATCGTCCCACGCCTGCAATAAAGAGACACAGATACGCGGTGGGGATGGCGAACATCAGGCTGTCAGCGCGGTCGAACATTCCGCCGTGCCCGGGAATCAGGTTACTGAAGTCTTTCGTGCCGATCATCCGCTTCAAAAGCGATTCCGCCAGGTCGCCGATCTGGCCGAGGGTGGATGATACCAGGGCGGTAATCATGCAGACCGGAAGGGAGATCTGGGGCAGCAGTTTCAGCAGCCAGATGAGAAAGCCCGCCGCCACGGAAGCAAGCGCCCCGCAGATACTGCCCTCGACGGACTTGTTCGGGCTCACCAGCGGCGCGAGCTTATGCTTCCCGAAGCGCAGACCGCCAAACAGGGCGAAAGCATCGCAGGCCCAGCAGGAGAGCGCCCCGAGAATCAAAGCCTCTTTCCAGATCGGGCTTACGCTGATCATCATCAGCACGCCGAAAATGACACCGGGATAGGCGAGCCCGCAAACGGTATAGATCGCACCGTTTCCGGAAACCTTTTTATGAACAATACCGGAAAACATGGCCAGAAAGATGCCGCCAGTGAAACAGGCGATATAGCTGACAGCACCGGCATGAAACAGAGCCAGCACAGCCTGAACGGCTATATAAACATACATAACCCAGGCCGCGCAGTAGACTTCCATCTTTTCCATATTTCGGCTGAATTCATAAGAACACAGAATTCCGGCGACTGCGAACAGCAGCACCCGGGTGATGTAGGATGCAAACACGCATGTAATGACAACTGTAATCAGAACAACAGCCGATATTACTCTCTGCTTCAAACCCTGACCTTCTTTCCGTTATTCAGCCGGCTTTTCACTAACATCCGCCGGCTTTGCTTCGCGGGGGAATTTCTGACGTCCGTCCGCAAACAGATAATAGCGACGCTTTCTGCGTGTTCGCCGACCGAATTCAATGGCATCTACCGGACAGACGCCAATGCAGGCCTGGCACTGTGTGCAGTGACCGTTCCAGACCGGGTGACCGTCCCGGATGCTGATATTCACCTGCGGACACAGCTTTGCACAGGCCGTGCATCCGATGCAGCTTTCTTTCACAATAAACTTCCTGTCATGCACAAACAGACGGTAAAAAGCGTTTGTCAGGAGTTCCGGCATAGCCGCTCCGGAATAACTGTCAGTAAGGAATCTGCCAGAAAGAATCTGATTGGCAATGGACTCCGTCTGCGGCATGGCGGCGCGTATCAACCCAACTGCCTCATCCGCCTCCGGAGCACGGAAGAGGGTAATGAAGTTTTCCGGCATGAGAACGGAAGCCAGCCCCCCGAATTCCATGGAGAGCTCGTGTGTGATGCTCCTGGCATGGCCGGCTGCATTGCCTGTGCCGGAACCGCAGGTCAGCACAAAGTAAAGCCTGCTGCTTCCCAGAAAGCGGCTTTCCTTCAGAAAGGCTTCGACAACGCGCGGGATGTGCCAGCAGTATGTGGGGCATACGATGACAAACGGGCTCTCGGATTCGAAAGCATACTGCGCATGATACGGATCCAGAATCCGGCGGCGCATATGACGGTTGATGGAAACCAGCGTATCCTGACAGTGACGTGACAGTTCCTGCGCAATATAGCGGCTGTTGCCGGTCCCGGTAAAATAGAGGATCATGAAGCACCCTGTAACAGAAAAATGAACTTCATTATATTAGCACAGAATCGATACCGAGGCAACTGAAAAAGTCAAATCTTTTCGATTGCCATTCAATTGACGCTGTGTTATAGTTGAAAACAGGTTGAAAGGCCGGGAAGGAGAAGAGAACCATGCTGAAGGACGGAAAACTGCTGCTTGCCGTTGCGGAAGAAAGAGAGCTTTATCTGCTGCCGAAAATGGCGAACCGGCACGGCCTGATTGCCGGCGCGACCGGTACCGGAAAAACGGTGACGATGAAGGTCATGGCGGAATCCTTCTCGGATATGGGGGTTCCGGTTTTTCTGGCCGATGTAAAGGGGGATCTCTCCGGCGTGTGCCAGCCGGGCAGCGACTCCGGTTCCGTGCATGACCGCCTGGAGAAGCTTGCTCTGGGGGATGACTTTGTGTTCCGCGGGTTTCCGACCCGCTTCTGGGACATCTTCGGAGAAGCAGGGTATCCGGTTCGGGTTACGGTTTCAGAAATGGGGCCCATCCTGCTGGCACGCCTGCTCGGCCTGACCAGTGTGCAGACAGGTGTGCTGAATATTGTCTTCCGTGTGGCGGATGATCACGGCCTGCTTCTTCTGGACCTGAAGGATCTGCGGGCAATGCTGCAGTTTGTGGGTGAAAACCGCTCTGAGTTTACCAGTCTGTATGGCAATGTCTCAGCGGCGAGCATCGGGGCAATTCAGCGCGCGCTCCTGGCCTTTGAAGAAGAAGGGGGGAGGGAGTTCTTCGGCGAGCCGGCTCTCGATATCCATGACTGGATGCGCATCGGCCGGGGCGGGAAGGGCTATATTAATATTCTCTCCGCCTCGCGTCTGATTCAGAGCCCGACTGTCTACGCTACCTTCCTCCTCTGGATGATGACGGAACTGATGGAACGGCTTCCGGAAGTCGGGGATATGGACAAACCGCGCATGGTATTCTTCTTTGATGAAGCCCATCTGCTCTTTACGGATTGCCCGAAGACCCTTGTACAGAAGATTGTCCAGACGGTCAGGCTGATCCGCTCCAAGGGCGTAGGCATCTATTTTGTGACACAGAATCCTTCTGACCTCCCGGATGAGGTTCTTGCCCAGCTTTCCAACCGGGTTCAGCATGCGCTGCGTGCCTATACACCGGCGGAGCAGAAGGCGCTCCGCGCTGCGGCAAAGGGCTTCCGGGTGAATCCTGCCTTCAGCACGGAAACCGTTCTGATGGAACTGGGTGTCGGCGAGGCACTGGTCAGTTTCCTGGATGAAGACGGGATCCCCACAGTGGTGGAACGGGCACAGATTCTCCCGCCTCAGAGCTTCAACGGTACGCTGGAGGATCATGTGATCCAGACGTATATTCATTCCGATGAGTTTGAAGAGAAATACCGCAACAGTTTCGATCGCGAGTCGGCTTATGAAATAATTTGTGCGGCAAATGAGGAACTTGAGGCACAGAGGGCGTTGGAAGCGGAAGCCGAAGCAGCTGAAAAGGCCCGCCTGAAAGCAGAAGCCCAGGCAGAAAAGCAGCGCAGAAAAGAAGAAGCCGATGCACAAAAAGCGGCGGCACGGGATGCGGAGCAGAGACGCAAAACGCTGGAGCGTGCTGCGAATGCCGCAGGCACTTCGGTGGCGCGTTCGGTCAGCACAAATCTTGTGAATACGGTTTTGGGCGGGAAACAGACCAGTACAAAGACCATCATCAGACGGGCTGCCACCAGCGCTTTAAGTTCCGCCATGCGCAACGGCAGCAGTTCCATCATCCGCGGCCTGCTCGGAAACATCAAGTAAGGTAAATTACTGGCAAAACCGTCTTCTCTGTCTGGACTCTTTTCTTGAAATATAAAAATCTTGATTATTTCTCTGCACGGTGCTATAATCCAACGAGTATTTTCAAGTGAGGTGAGTCCGTTCATGTCTTTTGCCGTATTTGTCGACGGAAGTGCCAATTTGCCGGAGAAAATGCTGGAAGGTATTCAAGTGCTTCCGTGTGAATATACCGTGGACGGTGTCCCGAAGACCTATTGGGGGAATATCGATCAGTTTGATGCAGCTTCCTATTACGCAAGCCTTCGCAGCGGCCAGGTCATCAGGACAACTCTGCTGAACACGCATACCTTCGTCACGAATTTTGAGCCGACTCTCCGGGAGGGCAGGGATATTATTTACGTCTCTTCCAGTTCCGGCATCAGCGGCACGTATCAGGCGGCACACATTGCCGCTGTGGAATTAATGGAGGAGTTCCCGGAGCGGTTTGTCCACATTGTGGATTCTTATGGTTGCGGATTCGGTAACGGCCTTCTTGCCGTCCGGGCGGCAGAACTCAGCCGGCTGGGGACCGATTTAAGAGCAGCGGCGAAACTTCTCGACGACGAGGTGCCCCATATATGCCAGTACTTTACGGTGGATGATCTGAATTTTCTGAAGAGGACAGGGCGCGTCAGCGGCGCTACGGCGAAGATCGGCACGGTCCTCAGTATCAAGCCCATTCTCTTTGGCGACAGCACCGGGCATATTGTGTCCTGCGGCAAGGTCCGGGGACGCCAGCGCTCAATAGAAGCGCTTGCGGCCAAGTACGGGGAAAAGAGGCTGAGCCTGCCGTATCAGGAGGTCTGTATCTCTCATGGTGACTGCCTGGAGGATGCAAACAAACTGGCGGAGCTGGTTCGCGGCATCACGCCATATGTATCGATTACAATATGCCCGCATGAACCGTATTCCGGTGCCCATGTGGGTCCCGGAATGCTGGGTCTGTTTTTCCGGGGGAAGGAAAGATAAAGAAAGCAGAAGCCGGAGTGCAAAGAGTACGAGCCCGCGTTTTAAGCGGGCTCGTAGCTTTTTCCGGTCTGGTTGCCGTCAGCGTCATAGTCGATGTCTTCCATAATGGCAGGGTCAACGCGGCTGCGTTTTTTGATGGTCAGGCCTTTTCCCTGCAGGTTAAAAACCCAGATTTTGGAATTCGGAAAGTCGGGGTCCGGCTTCCGGAAGACCCCGGTCTCATTCAGTGCGCAGAACCTGGCTCGCCCCTCCGGCGTATCCAGCAGATCGCCGGGGCCGTTATAATAGAGGGGATCTTTCTGCGCTTCTTTTTTGAACTCTTCCCAGCTCTCGTCAGAGGCTTTCATCACATCATCAGGCTGCAACATGGGTTCGATCTGCTCCTTTTCCTGTTTTTCACAGTGTATCATGAATCGTGGGAATTGGCAAGATTCGCTGTAAATCCGCTATTGACAGTTTCCCAAAAAGAAGATAAAATAGGCCATCTCAATTGGATCTGAGTGATCTGAAGCAAGATACGACCGCTGCTTCTGCAGCCAAGGCCACACGGACAGCCGGGTCGAACGCCGAATGCCGCTGTGATGCGGTGGCAGCGCTTGCTGCCTTATTGATTGAGTTAAAAGCTCAAGTTTTATAAGTTGGTCACTATAAACCA
>CAZBXX010000149.1:0-5566 GCA_964495965.1 uncultured Oscillospiraceae bacterium
TACACCAAGGACAAGAACCTCTGGCATCTGTCCCATGAGGGCCTGGACCTGGAAGACCCGGGGAACGAACCCACCTATGAAAAGCCCGGCTTCCTGGAAATGAGCGTTTCGCCGCTGCAGGCCCCGGACGAACCGACCTATGTGACGCTGGACTTTGTGCAGGGGGTGCCGGTGGCGCTGAACGGTGAAAAGATGAGCGCCAAGGATATCATCCTGAAGCTCAACGAAGTTGGCGGGGCCAACGGAATCGGCCTGCTGGACATCGTGGAGAACCGGCTGGTAGGCATGAAGTGCCGCGGCGTGTATGAAACCCCGGGCGGCACCATCCTGTATGCGGCCCACAGCGCGCTGGAGACCCTGTGCCTGGACAAGATGACCATGCACGAGAAGCAGAAGCTCGCCATTACCTTCGGCGAACTGGTTTACAACGGCCAGTGGTTTACCCCGCTGCGCGAGGCGCTCAGCGCCTTCGTGGACAAGACCCAGGAGCGGGTGACCGGAAGCGTAAAGCTGAAGCTCTATAAGGGCAACATCATCAAGGCCGGTATCTGGAGCGACAAGTCGCTGTACAGCGAGACGATTGCCACCTTCGGCGAAAGTGATTACGACCAGGCCCAGGCTGCGGGCTTCATCAATCTGTACGGCCTGCCCATCCAGGTTCAGGCGCTGGTGGACGGGAAGTAAGCCGGTATGGCAAAGATGTGGGCCGGCGTCACCGCCGGCGAAACCGACCCGGTGGCCGACGACTTCAATTCCTCCATCCGCTTTGACCGGAGGATGTTCCGCCAGGACATTACGGGCAGCATCGCCCACGCGCAGATGCTTGCGGCAAAGGGTATCATCAGCAGGGAAGACTGCGACGCTCTGACCGAAGGCCTCTCCGGCATTCTGGAGGATCTGGAGCAGGGAAGCCTGCAGGTTGACCCCGCATGCGAAGACATCCACATGTTTGTGGAGCAGGTGCTGACCGAGCGCATTGGCGACACGGGGAAGAAGCTGCACACCGCCCGCAGCCGGAACGACCAGGTGGCGCTGGATCTGCGGATGTACCTGCGGGACGAGTGCGGCGGGATCTCCGCACTCATCAGAGACCTTGCTTCGGTGCTGACGGATCTGGCGGAAGCGCACAAAGAGAGCATCATGCCGGGCTACACCCATCTGCAGCGCGCGCAGCCCGTGAGCTTCGGGCACTACATGATGGCCTACGCCATGATGCTGCTGCGGGACCTGGACCGCATTGCCGACTGCAAAAAGCGGATGAATGTTTCCCCGATCGGCTGCTGCGCACTGGCCGGCACCACCTATGACACCGACCGGCACATGGAAGCGGAACTGCTGGGATTTGACGGCATCTGCCGCAACAGCATGGACGGCGTGTCGGACCGGGACTTCGCGGTGGAGATGCTTTCGGCGCTCTCGATCCTGATGATGCATCTGTCGCGGCTGGCGGAGGAGCTGATTCTCTGGGCCAGCTGGGAATTCAGGTTCATCAGCCTCCCGGACGCCTATACCACAGGCTCCTCCATCATGCCGCAGAAGCGCAACGCCGATATGGCGGAACTGGTGCGGGGGAAAACCGGGCGGGTCTACGGCGACCTGATCGGCCTGCTCACGGTGATGAAGGGCATCCCGCTTGCCTATAACAAGGACATGCAGGAGGACAAGGAAGGCGTCTTTGACGCGTGCGATACGGTGAAGATGTGCCTGCGGGTGCTGGCCCCGATGCTGGCGGGCATGCAGGTGAACACGGAGAACATGCTGCAGGCGGCGCAGGGCGGCTTTATCAACGCCACGGACCTTGCGGACTACCTGGTGAAGAAGGGGATGCCCTTCCGCAGCGCCTACAAGATCTCCGGGAAGCTGGTGGCCCTCTGCATGCAGACCGGGCAGGTGCTGGAGACCCTGCCGCTGGAAACCTTCCGGGAATACAGCGAGCTCTTTGACGCGGACCTCTATGTCGCCATCGACCTGAAGACCTGCATGGAGAAGCGCAGCAGCGAAGGCGGCACCAGCGTGGCCTCGGTTGAAAAACAGATCGCCTGGGTGCGGCAACAGCTGGGGCGGTAAGATCATTTGCGAAAGCGGCTGCGGAGCGCCGCAAACCCGCACAGAACGGAAGACCGGTTTATCATGACGGGAGAACAGTACAGATGACAAAAGTGTTTATCGACGGCAGCGCCGGAACTACCGGCCTGCGCATCGGAGAGCGGCTTGCGGAACGCACGGAGCTTCAGCTGCTGAAGCTGCCGGCGGAACTGCGGAAGGACCCCGGAGCCCGGGAGGAGATCATCAACGAGGCGGATATCGCCTTTTTCTGCCTGCCGGACGCGGCCAGCATCGAAGCGGCCGCCATGCTGCATGCGGACAATACCCACACGGCGGTGATCGACACCTCCACCGCGCACCGCACCAATGCGGACTGGGCTTACGGCTTTCCGGAACTGCACGGGCTGAGAGAAAAAATCCTGAACAGCCGCCGCATTGCCAATCCCGGCTGCCACGCGAGCGGGTTTATTTCGCTGGTGGAGCCGCTGGTGCACGAGGGCCTGGTTTCGCCGGAGACGGCGTTCACCTGCTTCTCGGTCACCGGCTATTCGGGCGGCGGCAAGAGCATGATTGCCGATTACGAAGGGCCGAAGCGCGACAGCGCGCTGGACTCCCCGAGGCAGTACGCTCTGGGGCAGAGCCATAAGCACCTGAAGGAAATGGTGAAGCTCTGCGGCCTGGAGACGCCGCCGGTTTTCTGCCCCATTGTGGGGGACTACTACAGCGGCATGGCGGTGACGGTGCCCCTGTTCCGCAAGGACCTGAAGGGCAGCATCGAAGACGTGAAGCAGCTTTATGCCGCGTGCTATTCAGGGCCCGTTGTCAAATACAGGGAGTATGACGGGAACATGGTGGCCGGAAACGCCCTTTCCGGCCGGGACGACATGGTGATCACCGTGGCGGGAAACGAAGAGCGGATTCTGCTGGTTTCCCTGTTCGACAATCTCGGCAAGGGTGCTTCCGGCGCAGCCATCCAGAACATGAACCTGCTGTTGGGGCAGGATGAAACCGCCGGGCTGGTCATCGGCGAATAAGGAGAACACTATGGCAAACATCAAACTGATCTCCGGCGGGGTGTGCGCCGCGGCGGGCTTTCAGGCCTCCGGCGTTTACTGCGGGATCCGGAAAAACCGGAACAAGAAGGACCTTGCCCTGATCTTCAGCAGCGTGCCAGCCAGCGCGGCGGCGGTGTATACCACAAACCTGGTGAAAGGCGCGCCCCTCACCGTGACCAGGGCCCATCTGGCCGACGGAAAGGCGCAGGCGGTAATCTGCAACAGCGGCAACGCCAACACCTGCAATGCCGACGGCATCGAGATCGCCGAGAGCATGAGCAGCCTAGTGGCACAGGCCCTGGGCATCGCGGCGGAGGACGTGGTGGTGGCATCCACCGGCGTCATCGGCCAGCCGCTGCCGATTGCCCCCATTGCGGCGGGCATCCCGAAGCTTGCGGAGGCGCTCTCGGAGGAGGGAAGTTCCAACGCCTGCGAGGCCATCATGACCACGGATACAAAGGAAAAGTCCGTAGCCGTGGAATTTGAATTGGGCGGAAAGACCTGCCATCTGGGCGGCATTGCCAAGGGCAGCGGCATGATCCACCCGAACATGGCGACCATGCTGGTCTTCCTGACCTGTGACGCCGCCATCTCGCCCGAAATGCTGCGGAAGGCGCTCTCCGGCGATGTGCAGAACACCTTCAACATGATCAGCGTCGACGGGGACACCTCCACCAACGATATGGTGGTGCTGCTGGCAAACGGGCTTGCGGGGAATGCCGAGGTCTGCGGAGAAGGCGAGGACTTTGCGGTGTTCATGCAGGCGCTGAACACGGTTACCGTGCAGCTGTGCCGGATGATCGCCGGGGACGGCGAGGGCGCCACCAAGCTGCTGGAATGCAGCGTCTCGGGCGGAAAGGACGAGATAGCCGCCAAGACTGTTGCGAGAAGCATCATCAGCTCCAGCCTGACCAAGGCGGCCATGTTCGGCGAGGACGCCAACTGGGGGCGCGTGCTCTGCGCCATCGGCTATTCCGGAGCGGATGTGGACGTCAGCAAGGTCGGGGTCTCTTTTGTGTCGCAGGCGGGCAGCGTGACGGTCTGCGAAAACGGGGCGGGCGTGCCCTTCTCGGAAGAAGAGGCGGCAAAAGTCCTTCATGAGACCGAGATCGACATCATCGTCACCCTCGGCGACGGCGATGCCTCGGCGAAGGCCTGGGGCTGCGACCTGACCTATGAATACGTGAAAATCAACGGCGACTACAGAACATAACGGTTTTGGAGAACGGGATGAACAGTGATGTTTTTACAAACAACCAGCGCGCCCAGGTACTGACCGAGGCGCTGCCCTATATCCGGCAGTATAACGGCAAAATCGTTGTGGTGAAATACGGCGGCAATGCCATGGTCAGCGAACAGCTGCGCCAGCAGGTGATGGAGGACATCGTCCTGCTGTGGCTGGTGGGCGTGAAGGTGGTGCTGGTGCACGGGGGCGGCCCCGAAATCAGCGAGATGATGAACCGCCTCGGCAAGAAGCCCGAGTTCATCGACGGACTGCGCGTCACCGACCTGGAGACCGTGGAGATCGCGCAGATGGTGCTGGCCGGCAAGGTCAACAAGACGCTGGTGAAGCTGCTGGAGGTCAAGGGCGGCAAGGCCATGGGCATCTCGGGCATGGACGGCGGCCTCATCCAGGCGAAGATGCGAAACCCCGAGCTGGGCTATGTGGGCAGCATCACCGGCATCAACATTGAGCCGGTGATGGACCTGCTGGAAAAGGGGTACATTCCGGTGGTGTCGACCCTCGGCTGTGACGCGGAAGGAAACACCTACAACATTAACGGCGACACCGCCGCGGCGTACATCGCCGGGGCGCTCGGGGCGGAACGCCTGATTATGATGACGGATATCGCCGGCGTCCTCCGCGACAGAAATGACCCCGGCACCCTGATCCCGGAGCTCAGCATCGCGGAGGCCGTAAAGCTGTTTGAAGAAAACGTCATCGCCGGCGGCATGATCCCGAAGGTGGAGTGCTGCATCGACGCCATCCACCGCGGCGTGGAAAAAGTGATCATTATGGACGGCCGGGTGCCGCACTCGATCCTGATGGAAATCCTGACGGACGAAGGCGCCGGCACCATGGTATACGGAGAGGAGACGGAACTGTAATGGATCTGAAGCAGACTGACAAAACCTATGTGGCCAACACCTACGCCCGCTTCCCGGTGGAACTGGTCAGCGGAAAAGGCTCCCTGGTCTATGATGAAAGCGGGAAGGAATACATCGACATGGGCAGCGGCATCGGCGTCACGGCCTTCGGCATCGCAGACGACGTTTGGAAGGCTGCCGTGACTGCCCAGCTGGGAAAGCTGCAGCATATGTCGAACCTGTACTACACCGAACCCTGCGCGCTGCTGGCAGAGGCCCTGTGCGAAAAGACCGGCATGAAGAAGGTCTTCTTCTGCAACTCCGGCGCCGAGGCCAACGAAGGCGCCATCAAGGCCGCGCGCAAGTACGCCGCGGAA
>CAZBXX010000150.1:0-5491 GCA_964495965.1 uncultured Oscillospiraceae bacterium
TCATCTCGACCGAGGCATAGAAGCTGTTCAGATCCGAATGCAGAATGGCGCGCCCGTCCATCTGCCCTCTCACCTCCCGGATGCGGTTTCTCGGGTACGGGCAAATGATAGCATCTCCCGATGCGGTACATCAAGTGAATATTTGTAGAGTATTGCGAGATTTTCTCTTGACAACGGGATTCAGCCGGTGTAGAATATGAACCGTAAAGCGAAAAGCTCTCCCGCCGGAGGACGAATGATCAGCCGGTACGGAACAGGAAAGGACGGTATCCCCCATGAAGGTGAAGGAAGAAAAAGTGATTCATCCCGGCAGCGGTTACGACGCCGCTGCGGAACGGGCGGAAAATGTGCTGGGCGCCCGCATTGCCGCCGCCAGAAAACTCCGCGGCTGGAACCTGAACGCGCTGGCCGAATCCCTGAGCCGCCACGGCGTGGAGATCAGCAGGGGCGCGGTCAGCAAATGGGAAACCGGAGAGACCGTCCCCAACGCCTACCAGTTCCTGGCGGTGTGCGCGGCGCTGGGCATGGACCGGGACATGGACAGCTACCGGGAGAACCACAGCCCGGAGCTGAATGAGGAAGGGCTGAAGAAGGTGGCGGAGTACCGGCGCGACCTGATCAGCAGCGGGAACTACAGGCCCGCGCCGAAGGCTGCGGATCTGATCCGCTTCCGCGAGGTGCCGGTGGCCTACATCCCCGCGGCGGCGGGCACCGGCAACTTTCTGGACGAGGCGGACCTCTTTGAGAAGGTCAGCTTCCCGGAGGACAAAGTGCCCCGTGGCGCGGACGTGGGCATCCGGGTATCCGGCGACAGCATGGAGCCGGTGTACCACGACGGGCAGATCGTCTTTGTGCAGAAGTGCAGCGCCCTGAACCCCGGCGAGGTGGGCATCTTCGAATATGACGGCAAGGCCTATATCAAGCTGTACCGGGAGCGGGAGCCGGAAGAGGGATTTCTGGAGGAATTCACGGACAGCTACGGCACGGTGCATCCGCAGCCGCTGCTGGTCTCCTACAACGGGAAGTACGACCCGATTGAAGTAAACCCCTACAGCACCTTCCGCGTCCTCGGCAGAGTGCTGAAGTAAGAAACGGGACAAGTGAACAGAGAAAACAGACTGCGCACCGGCCTGACTTTCGGTGGGCCGGTATTTCTATACCCAAAAGGCCTCCCGGCATTGCCCGGCGGAGCGAAGCGAAACGGATTTGCCGGAATAGAGGACGGGCAGCGGAGTGACTGAGCTTTCGGCGCGAAGCAACAGAAGCGAATGGATGCGAAGCTTGTGAGGACGGCAGGAGGATAATGACACGATGGAAACCATTGCGCGCGTAAAAGAACTTGCCGGGGAAACAACCCTGTCGCATTTTTTGTACTCGGTTTGATTATAATGAGAAACGGTAAGAAACAGAAAGGGCCTCGTTTAGCAGTCGAGACAGACGGAAAAACGGGAAGGTGCACAAGCAACGAGGAGGTATTGATATGCGCGGATACTATACTGCGAACGGATTCCTGGGCTTAGTAAACGGCCAATACAGGATTTTCGCCACGGAAGAGGATTATTACGACATGGTGGAAGAAACGGAGGATGCGAGATGAGTATCAGAACACAGGCGGAACGGATCGGGTTCCGGATTGTCGGGGAGCTGACCCGGTGCACGGGTCTGGAGCCCAACCATCTCTATCAGTGCTGGCTGGACGAGGCGGCCAACCGGTACATTCTGCGGCGCGGGATCCTGACCATCATCGCCGCGGACGGCACGGTCTTCTGACCGCGCCGGCACGAGAGAAGCTGACCTTTTGGGAGATGATGACGAATGAAACATTTTGACCTGCTGAGGGATGCGCCCTTCCCCGCCCTGGATATCCCGGCACCGGAGAAGCTGGAGACAACGGAAGACTACGCGGAACTCACCCAGCACATGGTGGCCGTATACCGTACGGCCCTGAACCTGATCTACCGGCAGCAGGGCCCTGAGGCGCGGACGCAGATGCTGACCATGATGGTGCTGCTTTTAAGCGCCGTCATGCCTGCGCAGCACCCGGAGTACGTGGCAGGCTACCCCGCCAGCCTGAACGACATCTACACTCTGGTGGGCAGCATGCTCAGCCCCGAAACCGAACGGAAAGCGGGATGACCGGAATGTACGCAGTGATTAAGAAAACGGAACCCGTGAGGATCCTCAGAACCTGCAGCACAAAAGAAACCGCCCTCATCGCAGCGCAGCTGGAAAAAGACAGGGTCCCGCTGAACGAGCGGAGCCTGATCACCGCGGTAACGCTGGACGACGGCGGATACGAGGATATCCTGTTCTGAAGCGGCATGAACGAGTTTAAAAGGAGGCCGGCATGAGCATCGCGATTATTATCCTGATCCTGATTCTGCTGATCTTCATTGGCAAAAGCGGCCCGCAGCCGCAGAAGCAGAAACCGCAGAAAAGGCAGAAAGAACAATCACGCCCCTGGTACGATATCAGCTACCGGGACATGATCGAATATGACATCTTCGGAGATGACGATTGAAGATGAGAAAGAAGCAATCCGGGAGATCCCTCTCCCGGATTGCGCCGTTTTACGGCAGTATTGCCGTACCAGACATTTAAACCGCGCCTGAGCCTATATCATACGAAAAATATATTATAACTTGTTAAAACAAGTATTTCCGTATTTCTGAAAACTGTGATATTCTACAATCGTCCTGAGGGACAGAAAAAAATATCAGAAAGAGGGTTACGGAAATGAAAAAAATGCTCAAGCTGCTGGAAGAATACTATGAGATCTACCATAAAGGCAGAGGCTGAGGTGCGGATGGCCGGAATAAAAAGTACAGACAATGATTAGCAGGGGCTGCATCACCGGAGATGGCGACGCAGTCCCTGCTGTATTGATGCGGTCAGGAGAGGCGGGCAGATATCCGCGCCGGTGCCGAAGCCGATTACCGGATGCCCGTCACAGCCAGCTGACACCGCCGCTGCGGATATCGTACACCGCGCCTGAAATTTCGGCTTCTCCCACTTCCGGATGGTCGGCAAACTCTTTTCTGAGCCGCTCAACCGCGTGCTGCACATTCAGGCAGCAGGCTCTATAGGGGTCGCATTCGGCGCCGACCGCCTCCAGGATTTCATCGGTGATGTACCGGATGAAACCGTCACCGCCGCCATGGAGGGCTGCCGAAACGGCGCCGCAGTCTGTATGGCCGAGCACGATGATCTGATGGCAATCCAGATGACCGGCGGCATATTCGATGCTGCCGAGCTGATGCCTGTCCAGCACGTTGCCCGCAACCCGGATCACAAACAGCTCGCCCAGGCCGGCGTCAAAGATCTGCTCCGGTATAACCCTGGAGTCGGAACAGCACATAACAATCGCATGGGGGTGCTGCCCGTTTTCGGCGGTTTCCAGCCGCAGATTTTCATCGGAATTCCCACGGTATTGCCTGTTGCCCTCCGTCAGGCGTCCACGGATATTCATATTCATTTCCTTTTCTCAATGCTTTACAACTCTGCAACAGAGACTCTGTTTTATTTTCCCTTATTCTTTCCTGTAGGGTTATCTTTCAGATATCGGGTCAGTTTGCCCTGAACATTGCCGAACCGAGTTTTTCTCCGTCGGCTTCGCTTACTCCCCACAGTCCTTCTTCCAGTTCCTGATAGAGGACTGTTACTTCGTCAGGCTCGCCATATACCGGATTCTTTTCAAACTCATCTTTCATTGCCGCTACAACCTTGACCATCAGGCGGTTATAGATTTCTTCTTCTGACATGTTCTGAATGTTCGGGTCTTTCATCAGCTCGGCAATGGCGGCATTGACAGTTTCTTCCATGACGCTTTCCAGATCATCTGACAGGGAAACCGGAACAACTGTTACCGGCACATTATAGCCGCCATCAACTTTTGCCGCCTTGCCGACCGTGTACTTCACCTTTGAGAACATGGTTACTACCAGATCATAAAACTCTGATCTCACCTCTTCGCCAAACTCTATATCAGCTCCAAATCCCGCGGTAACTTCTTTCAGGCCTTCATCAACAACCTGCTGGACTACATCTTTGTAATCATCAGCATCTGCCAGCACGACACTTTTGTCATACTCGCCGGTTGAGATTAAATCCAGCACCGCTTTAACGTATTTTTCGGCATCATCAGCAGTTGGCCCCTTCCGGCCACAGGCAGAAAGACTGAACACCATAAACACAGCCAGCAGGAATGCACATAAACGTCTCGTGTTTTTCATTTGATGCAAGCTCCTTTCAGTTGTTAAAGTCTATACTACCGCTATCCCCGCAGGTCGGGCCTTCCCAATAACTGCCCCGAACAACCGCCGTGCAACCGCAGGAAGGACAGCGCATTGTTTTGCGGATCCGGTCTGACGGCCCGCGAATTTGCAGGCAGAGATCTTACGATCCGGCCGGCAGTTTTGCAGGCTCATTGTAGCTGTGCATGATTTCATATCCCGGAAAGCTTTCCCGGACCACTCTGCCCTCAGCATCAAGGACATAGGTGTCTGTCTGCTGAAGCTCCATTTCACTGCTTCCGTAATCCCGGGAATAGACATCACAATACAGGGTTTTGTCATTCTTCCGGCGGTACTCATACCGCGTTTCATCAACGGTGTCACTGTCCGTGAAATCATCGTCCCTCCAATACTTCTGCCGACGAATCAGGAAGCCATCTTCATTATATGTTAAATGTTCAGTCTCACTGCTGTAATAGCGACTGTCTTCATAAATGCTCTCGGAGGAATACTCATACCGGATCAGCCGGTGACCCGCATCATACGTAAAAGATGCCCGGGAATAGACATCGGAATCGGCTGCATAAGCATTGTTCTGGGGCACCTGGGTAATGGTATATCCTCCTGTCATGTCATAGCTGAAGAGCAGATTATAGATAGCCGGTTCAACCTGGAATTCATCTTCTATTGTTTCTGTAATCCTGGACACCCGGTTCTGTGAATCATATTCAAAGCTCTCTTTCACGACGGCAATGGAATCCGGAGTATCAAACATGAATAAACGCGCCTCGAAATAAGTCAGTCTTCCCTTCGCGTCATACTTCCGAACCGGTTTTGCCGACGGATCCATCATTACACCGTCCACGAATCCGGCGAAAAATGTATAAGTCGGGTCCATCAGGTTCCCGTGTGGATCATAGTGACCCTCATAGTGCCAGTAGCCGCCTGTGGAAGTAACCGTCCGAAGGGTCCCGTCAGGGTAGTAGTCATAGCTCTTGGTCTGATCCAGGCTCCATTCCCCGTCACTCCCCCGGTAGACATACTCCTGCTGAACTCCAGCTTTCTCACAGTCAAACTGCTGCGCACCGGCCGCGGCCGCGGAAACCGGCACCAGGCTGACAAGCAGGATCAGGGTCAAACATCCAAAAACCGCCTTTTTCATAAACTCTGTCAATGAACGCACAGGTGCAGCACTCCTTCCGTTTGCGGGTAAAACTATCAAGACCCTTTATCACTCATTAAAGAATTGTAGCATATCT
>CAZBXX010000151.1:0-5489 GCA_964495965.1 uncultured Oscillospiraceae bacterium
TTCCGGGAAGTATCTTCCCAGCAGGCACCCGGGGGCAGGCTTCTGACAATGGAACGGCCGCTCCGGCAGCATTCCGTTCTGTCACCTTTGACAGAGCCGGATCTTCCGGCTTCCGGAGTACCCTGCGCAGGAGAAGGAGGCTGACATGCCCGGTGTGAAAGCCCGGGTCGGGCGGCTGGATATTCCGCACGGCCGGAGAATCCTCGTCATGTCCGACATCCACGCCAATGTTCCCTATTTTGAAGGGGCCCTGAAGCTTTCCGGTTTCAGCGACCGGGATGAGCTTATCGTGAACGGGGACTTTCTGGAGAAGGGCACCGAAAGTCTGAGGCTGTGCAGGATGCTGATGGACATGCAGAAACGGGGCAACGTCCATATCATCTGCGGGAACTGTGACGACTGGGCGGAAATGTATCTGCCCGACTTTCCGGATGCTGTTTTTGATTATATGCTGCGCTATCTGCAGTTCAGAAAATGCGGCCTTCTGTGGGATATGTGTCTGGATCAGGGCATCGATCCGATGGCCCTGAAGGACATCCGCCCGGCTGTGCAGCTGTTTTACCGGGCATATCCGGAGATCTGGGACTTCCTCGGGGCCCTGCCGCACGCGCTGGAAACGGACCGCTTTGTTTTTGCACACGCCGGCATGACGCCGGGCAAACCGCTGCGGGAACACACAAGCACCGAACTGGACCGCGTCAATGCCCTGATGAAGACGGACCGCCGCTTCGACCGCTGGCTTGTTGTGGGGCACTGGCCGGTGATGCTCTACGGCGAGAACACTGTCTGCGCCAACCCCATCATTGACCGGGAACGGAAGATCGTCAGCATAGACGGCGGCTGCAGCCTGAAAGATGACGGACAGCTGAATGTGCTGATTCTGCCGGAAGCCGGCAGCGAGGAGTTTTCCTTTGTTGCTTACGATCCCTTTCCTGAGGCGACCGCGCTGGACGACCAGGCGGAAGGCGCTTCCTCCTATTATATTCGCTGGGGAGACAGTGACGTCATGGTCCTGGAGAGGGGAGAAGAGTTTTCCCGCTGCCGGCATGTCCGTACCGGGTATGAGATGGACATTCTCACAAGGTACCTCTTTACCGGCGCCGAGGTTACCGGCTGCAACGATTCAACAGATTATATCCTGCCTGTCCGGGCAGGTGATACCCTGCGCATCATTGAAGAAACTTCCCGGGGCTTTCTGGTCAAGCGCGACGGCGTCTCCGGCTGGTACCGGGGCCGCATCCGCCGGAATCCGGCTTCCGAAACCGCGCGCAGTTTTGATTACCGGGGCAACCCGGTTTGAAGGAGGTTCAGACCGCCCGTGAAAAAAAGTATACGCCTTCTCCTGGCCGCCACGCTGGTTTATCTTCTTCTGCTGATCCTGCTGGTGTTGGCGGAAGCGGGCGCACCGGACGCGACCATACACGGATTCTGGGACGCGGTCTGGTTCTCGCTGATCACCATGACCACCGTCGGCTACGGCGATCTCTCGCCGGTTACGCCAGCCGGCAGGCTTCTGGGAATTGTGTTTGCCCTGTGCAGCATCGGAATTCTGACCGCGCTCATCAGCCTGGGAATCCAGCTCATCAGCGGCCAGTTTCTCCCGCGGCTGCGTCTTCGCCTCAACCGGAGCCGGAACTGGTATGTATTCAACGCCCAGACCCCGGAAGCCCTGACCCTTGCCCGGAAGCTTCAGGCAGGAGACGCCAAAGCGCTGTTTCTCTTTCCCCGCTCCGCGGAAGCCGCGGAACGGGAGCCCGCCTTCGTGCTGCTGGACTCCGGGCTTCCGACACTGGACGCACTGCGGGGCGGTGCGCAGGGTATGGTGTTTTTCGGGATGAGCGAAGACCGCTGGCAGAACTATACCGAGGGGCTGAATGCGGCGGCCCTTCACATCCCCGCCTACTGTATGACAGATGTCACGGCAGACCGGCTTCCGCCGGAGATGCATCTCTTCAGCCTGCGTGAAGTGCTGAGCCGAAGCTACTGGCTGAACCACCCTCTTGGCAGCGGGGAGAAGCATGTTGTCCTCATTGGCTGCGGCACGGTGGGCAGCGCTCTCCTGGAACGGGCGCTGCTGACCAATGTATTTGAACCCGGCAGGCGCATCACCTGGGACGTGTTCGGCGATGTCGCCTCCTTCGCCGCGCTCCATCCGGCGCTCGTTCAGGCGATGGGTCCGGAAGGGGAGGATGATCTCCTTCAGCTGCACACCGGCAGCTGGGCGGACGAACGGGCGCTGATTCAGGCTGCCGACCGCATCATTCTCTGCGCCGACAGCGAAGAAGAAAACCTCAGCGTCTGCAGCCAGCTGCGCAGCTGGTTTCCGACGGCGGCTTCCGTTCATCTGCTGCTGCAGACCCCTGTCGCTGGCCTGAATTCCTTCGGTGACCGCGAAAGCACGCTGACGCCGGAGTTTGTCATGCGGGATGAGATCAACCGTCTGGCCGTGCGGATGAATGACCTGTACAACCGCCACGCTTCGAAGCCCGTCCCGTGGCACGACCTGAGCGAGTTCCTGCGCCAGTCCAATATTGCCGCGGCCGACCATCTGGCCGTCAAGGTGCGCTTTTTGCTGCAGCAGGATACGCTGACTGAAATCGGACCGGAACAGTACCGGGAGGCCTATAACCGCTACCTCTCCAGAAGAGCGGAGGAAGCCGATCTGTTCCAGGAAATGGAACACCGGCGCTGGCTGCGCTTTTACCGGATGTATAACTGGGAATACAACCCCATACGGGACAACGCGCTTCGCCGGCATCCGATGATCCTGCCCTACGCCGAACTCTCTGAAGAGGACCAGAACAAGGACGCCTACGCCTGGGAACTGCTGGGCGAGTTTGCCGGTGCGGACGCCCTTTAAGCCGGCATTCTGCGATGAACCGGCAGACGGAAACGATCCTGATTTCCGAAAGATTTTGCACTGTACTGCCATGGAAAGAAAACACAGGGGGTGAACCATGGACACCTATCTCCGACATCAGAAAACCTGGCGCGCGCTCTATGCCCTGGCCCGTTGCCCGCTGGAACGGCTGTTCAACGCCACCCACGAAGACCTGGCGCTGGACGGTCCCGTCCTGCTGATTCCGAATCATGCCTGCGCCTGGGACCCCCTGCTGGTGGGACTGAGCCTTCGGGAAAAACAGGTCTACTTTGTCGCCAGCGAGCATCTCTTCCGTATGGGGCCGGTCTCCAGAGTGATTGAATACCTGCTGGCGCCCATTCCCCGCCGCAAGGCGACGACCGGTACCGACACCGTCAAGGCCTGTCTCCGTCATCTGAAGGCCGGACATTCCGTCTGTCTCTTTGCCGAGGGGGAACAGACCTGGGACGGCCGGAACATCCCCATCTTTCCCGCCACCGGCAAGCTGGTAAAAAGTTCCGGCGCCACCCTGGTGACCTTCCGGCTGGAGGGCAATTATCTGAGCCTTCCACGATGGGGCAGCGGGATCCGGCGCGGGAGGGTGCACGGGCACCCGGTGGGCATCTATCCTCCCGGGCAGCTGAAGACCATGACCGCGAAGGAGGTAAACGCCCTCATCCAGCGTGACATCACGGAAGACGCCTGGAAGCGCCAGAGCCGCGATCCGGTTCCCTTCCGCGGGAAAAACCGGGCCGTCGGGCTGGAGCGGGCGCTGTATCTCTGCCCGCACTGTCACCGACTGGGCTGTCTGCACTCCGGGGGGAACCGCATTTTCTGCGACTGCGGCCTGAACCTGGAGTATACCGAAACGTGCAGCTTTTCCCCGGCGGAACCGTTTTCAACTCTGGCCGACTGGGAGGACTGGCAGCGGGAGCAGCTGCGAAAAAGAGCCTTTCCCCATGACGCCGAAACCGGCCTCCTGTTCTCCGACGGCGGCGTGACGCTCTCCCGGGTACGGGCGGGGCATAAAGAGGAGCTTCTCGGCGCCGGCGGGCTGCAGATGTATGAAGACCGGCTGGTCTGCGCGGATCACTGCTTCCCGCTCGACCGTATCGGTAATATGGCCGATGTGCTGGCAAGCCGCCTGCTGCTGACAGTAGACGGGGAATACTACGAAATCCGCTCCAAAAACGGAGTGAGCTTTCGCAAATATCTGGAAATCTGGAAGGAACGCTGATTATGGACTATTCCGCTGCAAACCACGCCCTTTGGAACATCGTCGTACAGTTCGGCCTGATGGCCGGCGCCATTCTCCTGGCCAACCTGCTGAGGCAGAAGCTGGCCTTCATCCGAAAAAGCATGATCCCCATTGCCGTTCTGGCGGGCTTTCTGCTGCTGTTTGCAAAGATCGCCGGTCTGATTACGCTGGACCAGACGATGATGGAAATTCTGGTTTATCACAGCATCGCACTAGGCTTTATCGCCATGAGCCTGCGTGTGCCGGAAGAAACATCCGGAGGAAAGGGCGATCTTACCGGCTTTAAGTCCGGTGCGATCATCGTCAGCTCCTACCTGGTGCAGGGCGTCACCGGCCTGCTCATCACCATTCTGCTGGGCGCCACCGTCATGCCGCAGCTCTTCCCGGCTTCGGGTCTGCTGCTGCCCATGGGCTACGGCCAGGGTCCCGGCCAGGCCAACAACGTGGGCTCCAGCTACGAGGCTCTGGGCTTTGCCGGCGGACGCAGCTTCGGCCTTGCCATTGCGGCGGCAGGCTATCTGGTTGCCTGCGTAGTGGGCGTTGTCATCCTGAACGTACTCTCCCGCCGGGGCAAAGTCGGGCAGCGCCGCGTCTCCATCGGCGAGCAGCCCGCCGCCGATTTCTTTCAGGGGAAGGATGAAATCCCCATTTCCGACTCCATAGACAAGCTCTCCATTCAGCTGGCGCTGATCCTGCTGGTTTATGTCGCCACCTACCTCTGCGCCTGGGGCATCACCTCCGGTCTTTCCGCCATATCTGAAGGCCTTGCCAGCACCCTCAACGCGCTGATCTGGGGCTTTAACTTCATCATCGGCGCGGCCCTTGCCATGCTGACAAGGGTGCTGCTGGCCCATGGAAAGCGGACCGGGGTTGTCCTGCGGCAGTATCAGAACAACTACCTCCTGAACCGCCTGTCCGGCTTTTTCTTCGACGTCATGATCGTTGCGGGCATCGCCTCCATTAACCCCGAAGACATCCGCGGGCTGTGGCTGCCGTTTGTGCTGCTGGTCGTTGCCGGCGCCATTGTCACCTGGTTCCATCTGGCCTTTGTCAGCAGATACGTTTACAGGGATTACTACTATGAGGGCCTCATCTCCATGTATGGCATGCTGACGGGCACCATCAGCTCCGGCGTCCTGCTCCTGCGTGAAATCGACCCGGATCTCTCCACCCCCGCCGCCAACAATCTGGTCATCGGCAGCAGCTTCGGCATCGTCCTGGGCGCGCCCGTACTGGTACTGGTGGGCATCGCGCCCCGCTCACCCTGGCTGGTGGTGCTGCTGGCAGCGGTATACTGCGCCGTCCTGTACGCGGTGATCCTGAAAGCCCGCCGGAAAAAGAAAGACTGACTATAAGATGAGATGCAAAAGA
>CAZBXX010000152.1:0-5477 GCA_964495965.1 uncultured Oscillospiraceae bacterium
AGCTCTCCAGCTTGTCGATGGTGCCGCCGGTGTGGCCCAGGCCGCGGCCGGACATTTTGGCGATCTTCAGCCCGCAGGCGGCAACCATGGGGCAGAGCACCAGGCTGGTCTTATCCCCGACGCCGCCGGTGGAGTGCTTGTCAGCCTTGACGCCCCTGATGGGGCTCAGATCCAGCACTTCGCCGGAGTAAGTCATCGCCATGGTGAGGTCAAGGGTTTCCTGCTCGTTCATCCCTTTCAGCAGGATGGCCATGCACATGGCGGACATCTGGTAATCGGGAATGCTGCCGTCGGTGTAGCCGGTAATCATGGAATAGATTTCTTCGGTGCTGAGGACCTGACCGTCCCGTTTTTTTGCGATTAAGTCTGTCATGCGCATGGGGCGCGCCTCCTTAGAACGTAAATCCGCCGTCGACGGTCAGCACCTGCCCGGTGATGTAGTCGGCGGTTGCCAGATGCAGGACCGAACGGGCAACCTCTTCCGGGGTGCCGAAGCGCCGGAAGGGCATCTCCAGCCGGAGCTGTTCCAGCGTGTCCGGCCCCAGCGCCTGAATCATGTCGGTATCGATGACGCCGGGGGCTACGCAGTTGACGCGGATGCCGCTGGGCGCCAGTTCCGCCGCCATGGAGCGCGTAAGCCCGATGATGGCGTGCTTGGAGGAGGAATAGGCGCTTTCGCAGGAGGCGCCGTGACTGCCCCAGATGGAGCTGATGTTCACGATGCAGCCGCTGTGAGCCTTCAGCATCGGGCCGATGACTGCCTGACTGCAGTGAAAGCAGCCGCCGAGATTCACCGAGAGAATACGGTCCCAGGTCCCGGCGTCAATATCCTGAAACTGCTGCTGTTTTGCAATCCCGGCGTTGTTGACCAGCAGAGATACCGGGCCGAGTTCCTCCGATATGTGCCGTACCATCGCGTCCACCTGGGCGCGGTCGGCAACGTCGGCCTGATGGCACAGTGCGGTGCAGCCTTCCGCCCGCAGGCGAAAAACCAGCGCTTCGGCCTTCTCCCGCTGCTGCAGATAGTTGATGCAGACGGCCCAGCCCTCCCGCGCTAGAAGCGTGGCGGTGGCGGCGCCGATGCCACGGGAGGAGCCTGTGACCAGAGCGACTTTCTTCATGGCTGCGCTTCCTCCTGTTCCGCTTGGGCCGAAGCCGCGGCAGCATCGCCGCTTCCCAGCGTCAGGTCCGCCTGAATAACGGCTCTGATCCGGTCGGAGAGATCCGTGGTTTTCAGGGCGCAGACGGTTTCTGCCGGGATGACTTCAAGGATATTCATCTGGACCGGAATACCGGAAAACAGACGGAAGTGCCTGATTTTTTCCGATCCGTGGATTGCCGAGACGACGATGGGAGCCTTCGCCTTCTGGGCGATCTTCAGGGAGCCCGCATGGAAGGGGAGCATCTCCGCGGTTTTGCTGCGGGTTCCTTCGGGATAGATCCCCATGCTGCAGATGCCACGTTTCAGGTAGTCCGCCGCCGTCAGGATGGTCTTCAGGGCATTGCGGTCGTTCTCCCGGTCAATGGCAAGGAAGCCCGCCGCGTAGGCAATGCGCCCCGCGAAGGGAATTCTGAGGTTGGAGGGCTTTGAAACAAAGGAAATGTTATAGCGGCTCAGCCGGTCCATCACAACCAGCGGGTCGAAGATGGACCGGTGGTTGCACACCAGCAGAAAGCGCTGCTCCGTGGGCAGCAGTTCCGTCCCGGAGATCCGGATACGGAGCCCTGCATAGAAGTTGATGAGGGGAATCACCGTTCTGCAGGCGAAGCGGCAGAGCGGGTTCTGCTTTTTCAGGGGCCTGTCCATTGGGACGGTCAGGGATACCAGCCAGAAGAAGAGCAGGTACACGGCGTGCAGCAGCACAAACACGGCCAGCGAGACCAGAACGGCGACCGGCACGGACAGCCCGGCAGCCGAAACCAGCAGGCAGAAGCACAGCACCGCGAGCAGCGCGAAACAGAAAAACAGAATCATCGTACACCTCGGATTGTGAAGGCTGTCAGTCAAAGGTCAGATTCCAGAGAAAGCCGTCCGGAAACGGGAGACCGGAAGCCAGATACGGACGGACGAGGGGCCGGAAGCCCTCCGGCAGGGCGTCAGGAGAAAAAACCGGGGATGCCGACCGGTCCTTTACGGGCGCGAAGGACAAAAGCTCCGGAAAGAGCCAGGTGCTGCCCTCCTGCACGGCGCAGAAGAGGGCAGTTTCCGACCGGTAGAGCCCGCCGCCGTAGGCCGCGCACAGCTGCGCCTGAAAATCCATCGCCGCGTTCGTGAGCTCCACGTGGGGCGTAAGGAACAGGATGTCCTCCCGGTAATAGCCGTATTCCCCCGTGCTGATGCGAAAGCAGCCCTTCGGCAGGTCGGGGGCGGTGTAGACCGTGCGGCTGCAGCGGCAGTTCAGCGAGAGAATATCCCCGTACCAGCGGTAGAGCCCTTCTTCCGCCGGCAGGGTACAGAGAATCTCCGCGCCCTGCTCCCGCCCCATCGCGGCGGCCCGGCGGCTCAGTTCCGCGCCAAGACCGCGGCCCCGGGCATCCTCTTCCACGGCCACGGCGTACAGATACCCGCAGATGCGGGGTTCCCTGCCGGGCTCAAGCAGAGTGAAACCGTGCAGCAGGTGCGCCATTCCCAGAATCCGGCCGTCTTCCTCCGCCACACAGCAGCTGCCCATATAGGGCAGATTGCGGTAAAACGTATCAATCAGCGCAGGCGGATCCCCGAAAACACGTGACCACAGCGTGGCAAGCTGTCTGAGTTCATCCGGGTTTTCCGCGCGATAGGGTCGGCAGTTGATCATCATTCACACCCCGCAGTCAGACTGCCGTCAGCGCACATCGCCGCCCGTCCAGCGGGCGAGATTCTTCTGCAGCAGAAATTCCGGCTTGTACGAGAGCTTGGAAGTGCGCAGAGCCTCGATGCCCATGTCGTCTTCCCGGTTGATGTAGCGCAGGCCGGGGTGCGCCGCCATCACCTGCCGCGTGAGCTCACGGCAGACCATGGGGTAGGCGCCGTTGATGCTGATTTCGGCCTTCTCAAAGTGCACGTCAAAGGTGTCGGGGCTGGCCATTTCGCCCAGGGAGAAGCCGAGGATTTTCCCGCCCGAGCGGAGCACGCCGCCCTCCAGACCCAGGCGCTCAAAGGCCGCAAAGGCGCGGATGATGGCATCATGCTCGTAGCTGATGCTGCTCTCCAGCCGGCCAGCGTTTTCCTCGGTCCAGACGTCCAGCATGTCCAGACAGCCGGGGATCAGCTCCCGCGTCAGGGGCAGAAAATCCCAGTCATGCTCGGCCTCAAAGCGGTTGCAGTGGTTCTTCTTGCCGTGCAGGGCCTTGCCGGAATAGGTGGCAAGCTTCTCCGCCGGATAGATGTAATCGGAGAGCCGCTCTTCCAGAGTATAGGCAAAGCAGCCGGGGTACAGTTCGTCCAGCTGCGCCTTGTGCTTTTCTGTCACACCGCGCAGCAGCAGCGGATATCCGCGCTCCGCGCAGAACTCCCGCAGGGCGTCGATCACGGGCCGGAGCGGCCCGGAGCCGATGGGGAAGACGAAGGCGCGCTCGCCCTCATAGCGGAGCTTGGTGATCATCCGGTCCTCACAGCGGCAGATCAGCTGCCGGTAGAACTTGTCCCAGATGTAGATGTTGCCGAAGTTGTAGTCGGCGCTGGGGCTGTTTTCCGCCATGACAATGGGGTCCACCCATGCCTTGTCACAGAGGGTAATCGGCTTAAACGAGAGCTTGCTCATAGGGGCTTCGGTTTCGGGCACGCCGGCTTACAGTGCCCGGTACTCCTTTCTGATTTCACGCAGATCCATAAAGGCGTCCGGCCGCCGCGCGGGGTCCCGCAGCAGGGCCGAGGGGTGGAAGGTGGCCAGCATGCGGCGCCCGCCTGCCTCAAACCACTGCCCGTGCTCCCGGGTAATGCGGAAGTCCGGCCGGATCAGCGCGGTGGCGGCAATGCGGCCGAGGCAGACAATCAGCCTCGGGTTCACCAGGGCAATCTGCCGGTCCAGCCAGGGGCGGCAGGCCGCCATCTCCCCCGGCTTCGGGTCGCGGTTATGCGGCGGGCGGCACTTGACGATGTTGGCAATGTAAACCTGGCTGCGGTCCAGGTCAATCATCTCCAGCATGTTGTCCAGCAGCTTTCCGGCCGGCCCCACAAAAGGAACGCCCTGCAGGTCTTCCTGCTCACCCGGGCCCTCGCCGATGAACATCAGTTCTGCCTGTTCGTTTCCGACGCCGAACACCAGGTTCGTCCGTCCTTCGCAGAGCCCGCAGGCCCGGCAGGCGGCGCATTCCGTTTTCAGAAGCTCCCATCCGTCTCGGCTGCCGGTGCGGAAAGCTTCAGGCTCCGTGCCCGGAATATTCAGGAAATCCATGTCGGAACCTCCGGATAAAAAGTCTTGCATTCCCGCCGCTGCGGGGTTATAATACCACAGCTTGCGCCGGCGCGGCGCGGGCGGGTATGCCGGAAGCTGCAATGATTTATTCTATCATCAGCGCGGGCGAAACTCAACAGCATTTTTACTCGTTTTCGAACGGAGAAGGTCTATGGCGGAGTTTTCCAATTACATGTCCCCGGGGCGCAAGGGCTACCTGATCGGCATCGGCGGTGTTTCCATGTCCTCCCTGGCGGAGGTGCTGAAGGGAATGGGCCTGAGCGTCTGCGGCTCGGACTTCAACCGCAGCAGCAATGTTCTCGCGCTGGAGGCGAAAGGGATCCATATTGAGATCGGCCACCGGGCGGAGAATATCCCTGCGGACACCGACTTTGTGGTCCGCACGGCGGCTGTACGGGATGACAATCCCGAAATCGTACAGGCGCATGCCATGAACATTCCGGTCTTTGAGCGTACCGAAGCCTGGGGGGCCATTTCGAAGGATTACGGCAACGCGGTCTGCATTTCCGGCACCCACGGCAAGACGACCACCACCTCCATGTGCACCCACATCCTGATGGCTGCCGACAGGGACCCGACCGTCATGATCGGCGGGACGCTGCCGCTGCTGAACGCCGGCCACCGCGTCGGCCACGGGAACGTCATTGTCATGGAAGCCTGCGAGTACTATAATTCCTTCCTCTCCTTTCATCCGACGGTCGCGGTGGTGCTGAACATCGAGGCCGACCATCTGGACTTCTTCAGGGATCTATACGACGTGGAGAACAGTTTCCGCGCCTTTGCCTCCCGCGTGCCGCAGGACGGCTATGTGGTCGCAAACTACGACGACCTGAACACCATGCAGACTCTGATGGACCTCGACCGGAAGATGATCACCTTCGGTCTGGACCCCAGGGCCGATGTGCATGCGGAAAAAATCGAATACATCGGGGCCAATTCCCACTTCAATATTATCTACCGCGGAAAGCGTTTCACCGACGTTACCCTGCACGTCCCCGGCGAGCACAACGTCAAGAATGCCCTTGCCGCCACCGCTGCCGCCATCTGTCTCGGCGTCCGGCCCAATGCGGTAAAGTACGG
>CAZBXX010000153.1:0-5372 GCA_964495965.1 uncultured Oscillospiraceae bacterium
ACGGCAACAAATACATCGTATGAGGTGAAGCGTATGGCTGGAAAGAAAAAGCTGCAGTTTGACTTTAACGCAGCGTACTGCAAATCCTGCGGAATCTGCTACGGGCTCTGTCCCAAACAGGTGCTGGCTGCAGATGACGAGGGTAAACCGACAGTGGTCAATGCGGATGCGTGCATTTTGTGCAGACTGTGTGAGTTCCGCTGTCCCGATTTTGCGATTCGAGTGGAGGGAATAGAAGCATGAACGAATACAGGATCCTGACAGGCAATGAAGCCTGCACGCTGGGTGCTCTGGCCGCCGGAATGAATTTTTTCGCAGGCTATCCCATCACCCCGGCTACCGAAATCGCCGAGCATTCTTCCGAACTGCTGCCCAAGCGCGGCGGCAAGTACATGCAGATGGAGGATGAGTTGGCCTCTATCGCAGCCGTGATCGGCGCATCCACTGCCGGAGCAAAGGCCATGACCGCCACCTCCGGGCCGGGTGTGTCGCTGATGCAGGAGAATCTGAGCTACGGCATGATCGCCGAAGTTCCCTGTGTACTGATCGACGTGATGCGCCAAGGTCCCTGCCAGGGCGTGGCCACGGTTCCCGCGCAGGGCGACTTCATGCAGTCCCGCTGGGGCACCCACGGCGACCATCCTGTGATCGTCCTGGTGCCGAACTCCGTTGCGGAAACCTATACCGAAACCATTCGCGCCTTTAATCTTTCCGAAAAATACCGCACGCCGGTCATCGTCCTCAGTGACGCAACACTCGCCCACATGAGCGAAAAGGTGCGCATTCCCGACGCCTCTGAATTGACGATTATCAACCGGAAAAAGCCCACTTGCAATCCCAAGGATTATCTGCCCTTCTCCAATGAAAACCATGAGGTCGCCCCTATGGCTTCCTTTGGCGATGGTTACCGGTGGTTCGTCAGCGGGATCATTCACGATGACACAGGCTTCCCTGTGACCAACAGTCCGAAAGCCATCAGCAATTCTCTGGATCATATGCTGGGCAAGATCCGTGACAACATCGCAGACATTGAGTCGTGGGAGGAATACCGCACCGAAGGCGCGGAGATCCTCATCCTCTCCGCCGGCCTTGTCTCCCGCAGCGCGAAAAGCGCCATCGACCAGGCCCGCGAACAGGGGATCAAGGTTGGACTCTTCCGGCCGATCACACTTTGGCCCTTCCCGGAGGTGCGCTTTGCTCAGCTTTGTGAACAAGTAAAAGTGGTCATGACCTGTGAAATGAATGACGGTCAGCTGGCCGAAGTGGCCGCAAAGTATGTGAACCGGGAGCAGATGCTCCGCCCCGTTACACAGAACGACGGTACCATCATCCGCGCGGAGAAGGTTCTCGCCGCGATCAAGGAGGTAAGCGATCATGTCTGAGCATGTCTATGATAAGTATCTTCACCCTGAAAAGCTGAAAACCATGTGGTGCCCCGGCTGCGGCAACGGCATCGTACTGCAGGCTCTGATCCGTGCGCTGGACGAGAGCGGCGTGGATCCGAACAAGGTGGTCGTGGTTTCAGGCGTGGGCTGCTCCAGCCGAGCGGTCAACTATCTGAACACCTGCGGCCTGCACACCAACCACGGTCGCCCCATCGCCTATGCCACCGGCGTAAAGATGGCAAATCCGGAGCTGACTGTCATCGTGGTCACCGGTGATGGCGACTGCACCTCCATCGGCGGCAATCACTTTATCCATGGCTGCCGCCGCAACATCGATCTGACGGTAGTGGTCGTCAACAACGACAACTACGGCATGACCGGCGGGCAGTATTCTCCCACCACGCCGCTGGGCTCCATGACCAAGACCTCTGTCTACGGCAGCTATGAGCCGCCCTTTGACGTCTGTGATCTGGCGGAGGGCGCCGGTGCCACTTATGTGGCCCGCGGCCTGACCTATCAGCCGGTGCAGCTGAAAAACGTCATTATGAAAGGGATTCAGCACAAGGGTTTCTCCGTCATCGACGCCATTTCCGACTGCACAAGCCTCTATGGCCGCCTCAACAAGCTGGGCGACGCGCCCACTATGCTGAGACGCTGGGCCGACAAGGCTGTGCCTGTCAGCAAGGCCATGACGATGACGCCGGAGGAACTGCAGGACAAGGTGGTCTACGGCGAGTTTGTCAACACCGATGCCCGGATGGAATATACCCAAAAATACGATGAGATCATCAAGAAAGCGCAGGGGGTGTAACTATGTCTGACAAGCACTATGAAATGCGTTTTGGAGGCTCCGGCGGACAGGGCATGATGCTCATGGGCGATGTGATGGCCCAGGCTGCCGGTATTCAAGAAGGCAAAGAGGTCGTTCTGCTCAAGTCCTATGGACCGGAAGCCCGCGGCGGTGCCTGCCGCAGCGAGCTCATCACCGACACCGAGGCTGTCAATTATCCAGCGCTTACACAGCCGGATTTTGTTCTGGCTATGTCCCAGCTGGCTTGCGACAGCTATACCTCCGACATGGACAAGGAAAACGGCGTGCTGCTGACAGATGCAGAATTGGTGCACAGGGTGCCCGCGGATGTGAAGCATGTCTACTCCATTCCGCTGACGCGGATCGCAAAGGAGGAGACCGGCAGGGTGATTACCGCGAACGTGGTGGCGTTGGGAGCCATCAGCGTCCTTTCCGAGGGCGCAGGTACCGAGAGCGTTAAGGCCGCCGTACTGGGCCGCTTCCCGGAAAAACTGCACGCGATCAATATCAAGGCCTTCGAGGCCGGTGCTGCTGCGGCGAGAGCGCTGCTGTAAAGGAGAAAAACCATGGAGAGAGTCGCTTCCCTTTATCAGAATAAGATCATGTCCCCGCTGCAGGCAGTGCAGATCATCAAAACCGGCATGACCCTGGGCATGAGCGGCTTTACCATTGTCGGCTATCCGAAGGAGATTCCGACGGCCCTAGTAGAAAGCGGCCATGCGAAGGATTTGACAGTATGCATCGGTGCCTCTGTAGGGGACGATCTGGATGGTGCCATGGTTCGGGCCGGACTGGTCAAGAGGCGTTATTCCTACCAGTCCAACAAAGATATGCGAAACGCCATCAACGGCGGCAGTGTGGGCTACAACGACATGCATGTCTCCCAGTTTCCGCTTTTCGTCAACCAGGGCGTGGGTCCAAAGATCGATGTAGCGGTAGTAGAGTGCGCCGCCGTCACGGAGGAAGGCTTGATCCCCACTGCCTCCGTGGGCTGCATGGACGCGGTGGTACGCGCGGCAGACAAGGTGATCGTCGAGGTCAACCGAACCCTGCCGTTAGAGCTAAACGGCATGCACGACATCTTTGAGGTCGGCCTGCCGCCCTATGCCAAACCGCTGAACATTCTTGAGCCGACTGACCGTATTGGCACGCCTTTCATCCCTTGCCCGGCGGAAAAGATCGCCGCTGTTGTTTTTACCGATAAAGAGGATCAGCCAGCCAAGTTTAAAGCCGTGACGCCGACGTCCAAACGGATCGGCGACAATGTGGTGGCCTTTCTGAAGGCGGAGGTGGCCGCCGGGCGGCTGCCGGAAAACCTGGGCCCCATCCAGTCCGGCGTGGGCAGCGTGGGCAACGCAGTGCTCCAAAGTCTGACCACCAGCGGCTTCAAGGGCCTGACAATGTATACTGAGGTCATGCAGGACGCGGCTCTTGCTCTTGTGGAACAGGGGGTGTTCTCCTGCGTCTCCGCCAGTGCTGTCTCGCTGGAAGCGGAAACTAGGAAGCATTTCTATGAGCATATCAACGATTTCAAAGATAAGATCGTCATCCGCCCCCAGGAGATCTCCAACCATCCGGAGGTCATCCGCCGCCTGGGCGTCATCGCCTTGAACACACCCATTGAGGTCGACATCTACGGCAATGTCAACTCCACCCATATCATGGGTACCCAGATCATGAACGGCATCGGCGGAAGCGGCGACTTTACCCGCAACGCCCGGCTGAATATCTTTGCAACGGAATCTGTTGCAAAAGGCGGTTTGATTTCCTGCATCGTCCCGATGGTTTCCCATGTCGATCACACCGAACACGACGTGCAGGTCATTGTCACCGAGCAGGGCGTGGCGGATCTCCGCTGGAAGACGCCCTGTGAGCGGGCTGAGCTGCTGATCGAAAACTGCGCCCACCCGGATTACCGCCCCCTTCTGCGAGAGTATTTCGATCGGGCAAAGAAGGTGGCCAGGGGGCAACATACGCCTCATGATCTACGCGAAGCGCTTAGTTGGCACCAGAGATTCTTGGATACGGGTAGCATGAAATGAGTTTTGTCATCAGGGAAACCGCCCAAAGCCTGCTTACGGTCTTCGCGATTATTGCATTGGGGTACGCTATCGGCGCCATTAAAATCAAAGGCATCAGCCTAGGTACCTCCGCTATCTTTCTTTCCGGCCTGCTGTTTGGGCACTTCGGTGCCCAAACCCCGGCCGTGCTGCAAACAGTCGGCCTGATCCTGTTTATTACATCTGTCGGGTTGAGTGCCGGCCCCAGCTTTATCCGCCGTTTGAAGCTGAACGGTATTGCTTATGTAGCGCTGTGCCTGACTATTGCCGCCAGCGGCGCGCTGGTCTGCTTCGCGGTGATCCGCCTGGGTCATGTAGAGGCTCCGCTGGCCGTTGGTATCATGACCGGCTCCTTTACAACCTCGCCCGGCTTTGCCGCGGCCAAGGAAGCGGCGGGCAGTACCGACGCAGTCATGCGCGTTGCTGCGGGCTACGGTGTAGCCTATCCGGTAGGCGTCGTCTGCAAAGTGCTGGCAATCCAGCTGATCCCGAAGTTCCTTCACGCAGACATGGCAAAGGAACGGGCATTGATCGCCCTGCCTGCTGAGAAAGAGGAAGCGAGTAAACCACTGTTCCACCTGGACTCTTGGGGCCTGCTGCCATTCTCTCTTGCTGTTGTTTTGGGGATCCTGCTCGGTTCTGTGACGATTGCCCTTCCGGGCGACGGAAGCTTTGCCTTGGGCACTACCGGAGGCCCGCTGATTGTGGGCCTGCTGATCGGGCATATTGGACATATCGGGAACATTGACCTTCGGCCCAATCCCAAAATTTATGGCCCGGCCAAAGAGATCGGCTTAATGCTGTTCTTCTCCGGCGCAGGCGTGGAAGGCGGACACGGACTGGCGGCAATTCTCTCCACCTATGGAGCATCACTGTTGCTGTATGCGCTGCTGTTGGTGCTGATTCCGCTGGCAGTTGGGTATTTTGTGTTCCGCTATTTGCTGAAACTCCCACTTCTTAACGGCCTTGGCTCCATCACCGCCAGCATGACTTGCACGCCGTCTCTGGCCGTCCTGATCCAAACTGCAGGAACAGACGATGTGGCCGCAGCTTATGCTACAACCTATCCCATTGCGCTGATTACCCTTGTACTGTTGGTACAATTTCTGGTTGCTC
>CAZBXX010000154.1:0-5283 GCA_964495965.1 uncultured Oscillospiraceae bacterium
CGTCAAGATCGACAACCTCAGCTACAAGGAAGTCAAGCAGTGCATCCAGAGCTTCATCTTCGGTGTGAACACGCCGTCCCGCTGGGGCTCTCAGGCGCCCTTTACCAACATCACCCTGGACTGGACCGTCCCGGCTGACCTGAAGGACCTGCCTGCCATCGTGGGCGGGAAAGAGATGGACTTCACCTACGGCGACTGCAAGCCCGAGATGGACGTCGTCAACAAGGCCTTTATCGAGCTCATGATTGAGGGCGACCGCAACGGCCGCGGCTTCCAGTATCCCATCCCGACCTACTCCATCACCAGGGATTTTGACTGGACCCCCACCGAGAACAACCGTCTGCTCTTTGAGATGACGGCCAAGTACGGCACGCCCTACTTCTCCAACTATATTAACTCCGACATGGAGCCCTCCGATGTGCGTTCCATGTGCTGCCGGCTCCGTCTGGACCTGCGTGAGCTGCGTAAAAAATCCGGTGGCTTCTTCGGCTCCGGCGAGAGCACCGGCTCCATCGGTGTTGTGACGCTGAACATGCCGCGTCTGGCTTACCTGTCCAGGGATGAGGCGGACTTCTATGCGAGGCTTGACCACCTGATGGACATCGCTGCCCGCAGCCTCAAGGTGAAGCGCGATGTCATCACCAAACTCCTGGACGAGGGTCTCTACCCCTACACAAAGCACTATCTGGGCACCTTCAACAATCACTTCTCCACCATCGGTCTCGTCGGCATGAATGAAGCGGGCCTCAACGCCAAATGGATCCGCGCAGACATGACCGACCCCAAATGCCAGAAGTTCACCCGTGAGGTGCTGGACCACATGCGTGAGCGTCTCAGCGACTACCAGGTGCAGTACGGCGACCTGTATAATCTGGAAGCCACCCCGGCCGAATCCACAGCCTACCGTTTTGCCAAGCACGACGTCGAAGCGTTTCCCGACATCATTACCGCTGCCGAGCCGGGCGGCACGCCGTACTACACCAACAGCAGCCACCTGCCCGTGAGCTACACCGAAGATGTGTTTGCGGCCCTCGATGTTCAGGATGAGCTGCAGACCCGCTATACTTCCGGTACCGTCTTCCACGCCTTCCTGGGCGAGAAGCTGCCCGACTGGCAGGCAGCCGCGAACTTGGTGCGGAAGATTGCCGAGAACTACCGCCTGCCATACTACACCATTTCCCCGACCTACTCGGTCTGCAAGAACCACGGCTACCTCACCGGCGAGCAGTTTGTCTGCCCCATCTGCGGCGAGAAGGCCGAAGTTTACAGCCGCATCACCGGCTACTACCGCCCGGTGCAGAACTGGAACAACGGCAAGACTCAGGAGTTCAAGGAGCGCAAGGAATACGTCATTGCCAACTCCCTCCTGAAGCACACCGGCCCCGTTCCTCTGGAGAGCAAACCGGACGGGCAGCACGAAGCCCGCAAGGCCGATGCCGCTGCCGACGCCACGGATGTGAGCGCACAGGTGGAAGCCGCGAACACGGCGGAGGCTGCAAAGCCGGCGCCGGATGAGAATGTGGCAACCCTCTTCGCCACCGAGACCTGCCCCAACTGCCGCATTGCGGTAAACTACCTGGACAAGGCCGGCTTCCGGTACCGGAAGCTCCTTGTCAGCCAGAACACCGAGCTTGCCAAGTCCCTGGGCATCAAACAGGCACCGACTCTGGTTCTGCCGGACGGCACCAAGTTTGCCGGCGCCGGCGCTATCAAGGGCTTCCTGAGCAAGAGCGCGTAAGGCGCAGGGAAAGATATAAGGCGTAAAGAAAGAGCGGCCTGGAAGGCCGTTACCGGAAAGGGTAATTCTATATAAAACCCGTCATTGCGAACCAGTGCGCACACTGGTGTGGCAATCCGCTCCCTCCGCAGAGGGTCCGGATGATCCCGTCACCAGTCTGCGGACTGGTTCCACATTATGATGGCTTTCAGAGAACATGAGGGAGCAGAAAATGGTACTATATGACATCATCATTATCGGCGGCGGCCCTGCGGGGCTTACCGCTGCGGTATACGCCCGCCGGGCCGGAAAACGCGTCCTGGTCCTGGAGAAGGACGCCCTGGGCGGGCAGATCACCTGGTCCCCGAAGGTGGAGAACTTCCCCTCCGTCCTCTCCGTCAGCGGCGCGGAGCTGGGCAACCGCATGGCCGAGCAGGCCATGGAGCAGGGGGCCGAGGTGGAGATTGAGGAAGTCAGCGCCCTGGAGAAGACCGAGGACGGCTGGCGCGTCCGCTGCCTCTTCGGCGCGGAATATGAAGGCCGCACGGTGATCCTCGCCACCGGCGCGAGGCCCCGCATGCTGGGCGTCGACCGGGAGGAGGAGCTGGTGGGCAGCGGCGTCGGCTACTGCGCCGTGTGTGACGGCGCCTTCTTCAAGGGAGAGGCTGTCGCCGTAAACGGCGGCGGCAACAGCGCCCTGCAGGATGCCATGCTCCTGAGCGAGATCTGCGGCCGGGTCTACCTGGTGCACCGGCGGGACAGCTTCCGCGGGGAGGAGAAGCTGGTGGAGGCCCTGCGGGAGAAGGAGAACGTGGAGTTTGTCCTGAACGCCCGCATCACCGCCCTTCTGGGGGAGGACTCCCTCACCGGCATCACCGTGGAGCAGGAGGGGGAGAGCCGGGAGCTTCCGGTTTCCGGCCTCTTTGTGGCCATCGGCCATGAGCCGGATAACGGCGCCTTCGCGGACTTCATGGACCTGGACGCCCGGGGCTACGCCGCCTCCGGGGAGGACTGCCGCACCCGGACCGAGGGCCTTTTCGTGGCGGGGGACTGCCGGGCCAAAGGCATTCATCAGCTTACCACCGCCGTCGCTGACGGCGCCGTCGCGGCCCTCGCCGCCTGCAGCTGGCTGGATAAAAACGGCTGAACGGCCGTTCATGCAGCCGTTTTATTCATGACCGGACGGATCGCTCCGTCAGACCGTGTCCACCAGCCGGAAGAATCCCTCCAGCGCAGGAGGGGATCCCGCCACTATGGTGGTACGGCTGCCATCGGTAGGCAGGGTACTGCCCTCCATTGTACAGCAGCGGCCGCCGGCTTCTTCCACAATCAGGGCCCCGGCTGCATAATCCCAGAGGCTGACGCGAAGCTCAAAGTACAGGCCGGCACGGCCTGCGGCAACGGTACAGAGGTCCAGAGCGGCCGATCCCTCCCGGCGCACATCAAGGCTTACGTCAAAGGCGGCGCGCGCCAGGGAGAAGGTTCTGTCGGAAAGCTCCGGGTTGTACGGCGCACTTCCGAAGCAGACCACGCTTTCACTGAGGGAGGCTGCCGTGACCGTAATGGGCCGTCCGTTCAGTTGGGCACCGCTGCCGCGGATGGCGGTAAACATCTCATCCACGTAGGGATTGTACACCGCCCCGGCGCAGACGGTGCCGTGCTCGGCATAAGCAATGGAGATACAGCTGTGATGGAAGCCGTGTACAAAATTCATGGTGCCGTCAATGGGGTCAATGATAAAGAGATGCTCCGCATCCAGCCGGTCGCGTTCCTCCATTTCCTCACAGAAAAAGTGCGCGTCCGGAACGACATCACGCAGATGCCCGATCAGCAACTCCTGAACTCTGCGGTCATAATCGGTAACAACATCGCGTTTTCCGGTCTTTGTCTCAGCAAGCACGCCATGCGCCTGAAGGATCAGCTTCGCCGCATGGCGTTCAGCCTGTTCCATGGCGGCAAGAATTTGTCCAGTGCGCTCATTGAATACATTTGATATCATAAAGCGACTCCTTTCCGGTACTGCTGCTGACAGGGCGCTTTCAAAAGGCCTATCACAGCAACGACGAAAGGATAACCCGGAATGCGTATTTTCGCAAGCAGAAATTGCTGTGTTTTTTCCGTAAACCAATGGGAATTGCTTGACGGACCGCCGGTTTACGAGTAAGATACCTCCATAATATGGTTAGATTGCCGAACCGGCAGGGTATGCCGGTTTGCAATGGCAGAGAGGAAGATCGACATGAGCAAAGTGCCGGAACTGTTCGGCTGCATGGTTTTTGATGACAAGGTGATGCGCGCGCGGCTCTCGGCGGAGGTTTACCGCAGCCTGCGCAACACCATGAACAAGGGAAAAAAGCTGGACCTGTCTCTGGCCAACGCCGTGGCGGACGCCATGTGCGAGTGGGCCGTGGAAAACGGCGCGACGCATTTTACCCACTGGTTCCAGCCGCTGACCAACATTACGGCCGAGAAACATGACAGCTTCATTACGCCGGCGCCGGACAGCCATGTCATCATGGAATTCTCCGGCAGCAACCTCATTACCGGCGAGCCGGACGCCTCCAGTTTCCCTTCCGGCGGGCTGCGCGCCACCTTTGAGGCGAGGGGCTACACCGCCTGGGATCCGACCTCCTATGCCTTTATCAAGGACAAGACCCTGTGCATCCCCACGGCTTTCTGCTCCTACGGGGGAGAGGCGCTGGATAAAAAGACACCGCTGCTGCGAAGCATGGAGGCCCTGAACCGCCAGGCGCTGCGCATCCTGAAGCTTTTCGGCCACAGCGACGTGAAACATGTGGTCACAAACGTCGGTCCCGAGCAGGAGTACTTCCTGGTGGACCGGGACATGTACCTGAAGCGGAAGGACCTGATCTATACCGGCCGCACGCTCTTCGGCGCGAGGCCCCCAAAGGGGCAGGAACTGGAGGATCACTACTTCGGCGCCATCAAGCCCCGGGTCAAGGCTTTTATGGAAGAGCTGGACGAGGAGCTCTGGAAGCTCGGCATCTACGCCAAGACCGAACATAACGAGGCAGCCCCCTGCCAGCACGAGCTGGCTCCCATCTACACCACGGCGAACATCGCCTCCGACCACAACCAGCTGACCATGGAGATCATGAAGAAGGTCGCGCGCAGGCACAACCTGATGTGCCTGCTGCATGAGAAGCCCTTCGCCGGCGTCAACGGCAGCGGCAAGCACAACAACTGGTCCATCGCCACGGATACCGGCGTGAATCTCCTGAGTCCGGGGGAGACGCCCTATGACAACGCCCAGTTCCTGCTCTTCCTCGTGGCGGTGATCCGGGCTGTTGACGAGTATCAGGATCTGCTGCGCATGAGCGCAGCCTCGGCCGGTAACGACCACCGCCTCGGCGCACTGGAAGCGCCGCCCGCCGTGGTGTCAATGTTCCTGGGGGACGAGCTCACCGCAGTGCTGGACGCCATCGAAACCGACAGCCCCTACGCCGGAACCGAAAAGCGCCGTCTGCGTCTGGGCGCCGATGTGCTCCCGCGCTTCAACCGTGACACCACCGATCGCAACCGCACTTCACCCTTCGCCTTCACGG
>CAZBXX010000155.1:0-5278 GCA_964495965.1 uncultured Oscillospiraceae bacterium
TTCTCTCTTCGGGCGGTTCGATCCGTCAGGTCAGCAGACTGACCGGGACGAGCTTCGGGATTGTAAGAAAATACACTTAACACAGAGAACCGTCCCCTGTGTTATAAAAATGCCAAGCGCCCTGCCCTTGTTTTATATACAATTGATAATTTAGATCCTGCTTCTTATTTGAAAGGAGAATACTAATGTTTTTGAATTTACTCGAAAAGCTTTTAAAACGAAATAATAACCCACAAGAAAATGACATATTTAAAACGATAAAATCGATGACGAATGATGAATTAAATACCTATAGAAAAAGCATTTGGGAAAAGTGGCGCGGAATGAAAAATGGCCCTGAACGCGAAATTCTTTGGGATTTGATGAAAGATGTCGTTGACAAAGAATTAAACGATCGAGCAAATGCAGAGTTTTATGCCAAATATCCAGATGGAATTGTACCAGGGCATAAACCATGGACAGATGCAAACAGATGGGATAAAGATTAACAAAATAGATAGGCCAAGCAGTCTGAAGCGAAGGAATTTCGGGAGGCAATCATACTGCTTCATAAATACTCGGGCACACACGGTGACGGCTCTTGTGTAAACGTCACCGAATAAGACAGGGGACGGTTCTCTGTCTTATCTCAAAGCTCTTTCTATAATTGATTTTGAGATGCCGGTTAGCCTGCTCATCTGCCGGATGGAGACACCTTTTTCGGCGAGATTCTGGATAGACTTCTCAACACGGTCTCTGGTCTCGGCATTGAGGACAGGCAACGTGTTACCAAATTCTTCTCTTACAAGATCCATCGCCACAGATTCCGTAACGCCCCGGCGCTGGGATTCCGAGATCTCCATACAGATATCATCCTGAGGCTGTGAGATAAACTCTGCCAGTTTTTTACCCGAAAGAGGGCAGGGGAGCTCTTTCCGCTTTCCGTCAAAAAAGTCTTTCGCGTTGCTGTAGGGATATTCCTGAGGATTTGCGCAAAGGCCTGCTTTCAGCGGGTTTTGCAGGATATACCGGAGGACGGTGAGAAAATATCTGTCATCTTCCACGGGCTCGCTTTTAAAACGGTCCTGAAAGAGATGCCCGGCCCGGTCGTATTTGAGGTTATACCAGTAAACAAATGTCGCGCCGATTCTTCTGAAAATCAGGTGAAGCGGTTCTTCCCAAACTCTGATCAGGAGATGAACATGATTCCCCATCAGGCAAAAGGCGTAGATCTCATAGTGAGAAATATCCCGGAAGCGATCAAGCAGGTGAATGAAATAGTCATAGTCTTCTTCGTCGTAGAAGATCTGCTGCCTGTTGATCCCGCGGAGAATTACATGATAAATATCTGTGCTGCTTTTCTGCCTGCTTGACCTGGCCATTTCTCCATCACCTCAGAAAAAATCTATCAAAAAATGTCCGGTCTGTCAAGACAGAGAACCGTCCCCTGTCTTACCCTGTCTTACGCTGCTTGAGAATATGGTGATTCTGACCGGCAATCTCGAGACGGTCACCGTTTCATGGGCCATTGCCCAGGGAATCGGCGCAGCCTTGATGCATGCCGCCTGCACCGCCATGGTGGGCATGGGCATCTGCTATGTGAGAAAGCGGCGGAAGCTTTTCTACTGCGGGACTTTCTTGCTGCTCATCGCAGCGGTGATTTTCCACGGGATCTTTAACGTCCTGGTACAGTCGGCGTACCGCTATCTGGCCTTTGGCTGGAGCGCAATCATGCTGCTCCCCCAGGTCGTTCCGATCATACACAAAAAAGCACCGGCCATTGGGCCGGGTAAGATCTGATTTCCATTCAGCTTCAAGAATCTCCATGACAGGGAACCGGGATAAAAAACAAAGAAATCCGGTCAAGAAAGGAAAACGGTATGGGTATTTTATCAGGCATTCAGAGATTCCACAGCGCGGGCCAGGGCCCGAGTGAGACCGACGTCTCGAAATACGGCCGGCCGGCCTGTACGCTCTACACGGAGCTGAATCCGGGCGACCTTCACCAGAAGATCGAGATTAAGGACGAGCAGGGGCAGACGCTGTACTACACGAAATCCTCGGTCTTTGCCCTGAAAGGCAAAACAGATATTTTCGACGCCTCCGGCGCACCGGTGGCGCATCTGGAGAAAAAGCCTGTCAGCCTCCACGAAAAGCACTATATCACTATGGCGGACGGGCAGAAGTTTATCATGTCCAACGAGCTTTTCCACGTCGTCCGAGATATCACCAACATCGAGGGGCTGGGCTGGCAGCTCCAGGGCAACGTGATCGGGCTGAATTTCATGCTGTTCGACCAGAACGGCGAAGTCATCGCGGCCATCGGGCAGAAAATGATCTCTATACATAACCGCTGCAGCATCGACCTCTACCAGCCGAAGCACGAAAAGATTGTGGTGGCCATCGTGATCCAGCTGCAGAAAATGCTCACGGCCCGCAGAGAAAATGATAATTAAAAAACGAGCAGATATGAGAAAGAAAACCGTGATGGCAGTCCTCCGAGCCTGCTGTGGAACTGCGATCGCCGTTTGCATGATGTTGCTGACGCTCACGGCATGCGGAGGAAGAGGATCAGAAAATATACCGCATTGGAAAACAGATTCTCCGACGATGGCATCGATCGTTTCCTATGTTTCTGTGATTACAGATGAAAAGAGTGAGAGTTATGTGCCGCCGGAGGAGCGAATCGCTGTGTTCGATATGGACGGCACACTGTATGGGGAGCGTTTCCCCACCTATTTTGACGAGTGCATTCTGCTCCACAGACTGTTACATGACGAGAGCTACCAGGCTTCACCGGAGGACAGCGCCTGGGCAATGGAGGCTGAAAACGCTCTGCAAAGCGGCGAGCCGGAGCCAGATTCTCCCCGCTCCTCTGCGCAAATGACGGCCGAGACATTTCAGGGCTTTACCGTAGAGGAATACAGGACGTATGTACGCAACTTCATGATTGAGCCTGCCTGGGGCTTTGAGAACATGACATATGAAGAGGGCTTCTATCTCCCCATGGTCTCGCTGGTCAAGTATCTCTCGGAAAACGGCTTTACGGTTTTTATCAGCAGCGGCTCGGAGCGCTCGCTGGCCCGGGAACTGATCGCCGATACGCTGGGAGAATGGATCCCGCCTTATCGGGTGATCGGGAGCACCTTCTCTTTGGAGGCCTCCGGACAGGATGAACAAGAGGGGCGTAAATACACCTATGCGCCGGACGATGAGGTGCTGCTTGAGGGCAATCTGATACAGAAGAACCAGCGGATGAATAAAGTCGTGACGATTGTTGACGAGATTGGGATTCCTCCCCTGCTGGTATTCGGCAACAGCTCGGGAGACATCTCAATGGCAGAGTACGCCATTCAGAACGGCGGACGGGCTTATATGCTCTTGTGCGATGACACCGAGCGGGATTACGGGGATCTGGAAACGGCAGCCTCCTTCGCAGAAACCTGTCGGGAACTGGGATTCTATACGGTTTCCATGCGCGATGAATTTGAAACGATTTTCAAGACCGACGCAGTAAAGACTGCCCTTGACTTTGACGTAGATCAAGCTGCGTAATGAAATATAATAATTCCTCGCTGGTAAGAAGGCAGGAGAAATAATAAAGGATATCATCAAAACACGATAGAAGATGAAAATGAAGAGAATGATCTGTACATTACTGGCTGCTGTTTTGCTGCTTTCTCTGGCGGCCTGTGGAACCACGAACAGCGGTAAGCAGACTGCCTCAGCATACCTGGATCAGGAAACAGAGGCCGCCATCGAAGTGACTGTAGACCTGAACGGCGGATGGTCTGTGGAATTTGTCAGAGGAGCGGCTTATCTTTATGACCGTGAGATCACCGAGACCAACGACGGCGTTGCAATGCTGGTTACCCTCGACAAAGAGGTTTATGAAGAAGATCTTGAGACGGCCATGGCAGATGAAAACCACAAGGAAGCAGATGGAGGCGTTTATTATACCTACAATGGGGATGAGATGGGTTATCTCACTTCGTTGAATGATTCCGCCTATGTGCTCATTACAGCAAACAAAGCGGATATCGAAGCAATCGTGGCAAGGTTTACGCTTTCCCTGGCGGATTAACTGAATCGTCAAGCGGGCAACAAAAGGAGGATAATAGAGCAATGAAAAAAAACATTTGTTTTATTCTGTGCACAATCATGCTGTTTACGATCGCAGCCTGCGGCACAGAAAAGCCGGCAAACAGTGCTGAGCAGCAGACCGCAGCCGCGTCTGAAGCAACGCAGGCGTCGTTCGAGTGGACCCGCCAGGGCTATTTCCAGGATGAGAATGAGAATATGCTCTCCGTTACCTGGATGGAGGATATTGACGAGCCTGGCTGGTATGTCGGCTGCATGCTGGGCGAGGACTGGATTGAGGACTCCTGGGGCGGTACCCTTCCGCAGAAAGGAAGCACCCTGCACGGTGCTCTCCCTTCTTCCGGCAGTAAGGATGACATCACAGTCACGGTTTCTGAAGAGGGCGAAGACGGTCTCCTTCTCGTGGTAGAGGGCGGAGAGACGTACCATTTCACCTCCATGGGCGATATGACGGCCAGCATTATTGTGACGATAGGCACAGAAGGCTTTGGTATGATCGGTTATGAAGAGGGCGAGACCGTGCCGGAGCTTGACCCCGAGTGGCCCTATCAGTCCGCGCAGGTCAATCTGGGCGATCCTGCGACCTATACCTTTGCCGCCGCGCCTGAGGCAGGCAGCCTGTTCGTGAAATGGACGAAGAACGGCGAGGACTTCTCCACCGAGCCGGTCATCACCCTGCTGTTGGACGAGAGCGCGGAATACATCGCCATATTTGAGGAAGACCCCGGCTGGCAGAACCCCGTGATGAACTTCGTCGGCAACTATCAGAGCGATCGCGCCCACGCTCTGGTCGAGTGCTTCGGGGCTGACGAGGCGTGGATTACCATCGAATGGGGCGGCAGCGCCTGGGAGTTTGCCCGCTGGATCATCGCCGGCCGCCTGGATACCGACACGCTGACCATTGCGTATGAGGGCTGCAACAAGTCCGTCATCACCGTGAACGACAGCGGCGAGGAAAGTACGAAAGAGGTGTATACGGACGGCACCGGCACCATCACCTTCCATGACGACGGAACCTTTACCTGGCACGAGGATCAGTCCGAGTACGGGGTTGATATGCTGTTCGAGTGGGTCCCGGCGGCTTCGGAAACTGCCAGGGAGGACGGCGAGCGTTTTGAAGCGGTCATCATCCTCGAAGGCATGGAGGAGACGGTGCAGTACGAGCACATCGTCAGAGGGGATCTCGGCTTCGAGATGG
>CAZBXX010000156.1:0-5258 GCA_964495965.1 uncultured Oscillospiraceae bacterium
TATAACATATACAAAATCAGTTGTCCACAATTTGAGGACAACTGATTTTAGCGCTATTAAGCGTTGTTTCTCAGATGTAATGAACAGGAACCGCAAAAAGATTATCCCGAAGCTGAGCAAGCGCAGGACAATTGCAGATGATCGCACCGGGTCCGCGTTTCCTGCCGTCAACCAGATCCAGAATCTGAAAGGCCGATGCCTGTTCCGCTTTTACATTTTCCGTCTTCTTGATCTTAATCGGATACAGAATTCCGTTTTCTTCGATGATTAAATCGATCTCTCCCTCTCCGTTTTCTTTCCTGTCTTTTCCCCGGTAATAGGACACACAGTACCGGTAATCAATTCCACAGTTGGAATAGGATTTCAGGATTTCAGAGACCACAAAGGTTTCGAAAAACTGTCCGCTCATCGCTCCGTTCGCCAGTTGCTCCGGGGTCATCCATCTGGTCAGATATGCAGCAAGCCCCGTATCGCGAAAATACAGCTTCGGCGTCTTAATCGCTCTTTTCAGCGCCGTGTGCGCAAACGGCTCCAGAATATAGACAATTCCGGATGCTTCCAGAATGGAAATCCAGTGCCGGATCGTATTCCTGTCTTTTCCCACTTCATCCGCAATATTGGAGTAGTTCAGCATCTGACCGGTCCGCGCCGCAACGGCAACCATGAATTTTCTGAAATCGGAAAGATCCTGAACGGCAGTGACAGATCTGACATCCTTTTCCAGATAAGTGCTGACATAGCTGGAGTAGAATATGTTCCATTTCACGTTCTCATCCAGAACTTCCGGATACCCGCCGCGATGGATCATATTCCACAGGTTTTCCGGCCTGACAGCCGAAGCGCTGCGCGCTCTGAAATAATCCATTGTCGGGACAAACGGTTGATTGAATGCATCCTGATTGATTTCCCGTAAAGAAAGCGGAGACAATTCGAGGATCCCTACCCTTCCGGCAAGCGACTCCGAAGCGCTTTGCATCAGAGTAAACGGCTGAGATCCGGACAGGCAGAAAAGGCCTTTCCGGGGCGACTGATCGCAACGAATTTTGACCAGCGGGAAAAGCGCCGGCGCCTTCTGGATCTCGTCTATGATCGCCGGAGGCGGATTCATCTCCATAAAGAATCTGGGGTTCTCATTTGCCTGATCTTTTACAAAATCGTCGTCAAGCGTAACATAGGTCAGATCCGGAAACAGTTTTTGAAGCATCGTAGATTTGCCGGTCTGCCTTGCGCCGGTGACCAAAACGCATTTAGAGGTCCGAAATATCTCTTCTGTCAGTGTTTCGAGTGCTCTGTGTTTGTATTCCATTCCGCTTCACCTCTGGCTAATAGAGAATCAAATTCCCGATTTGCCATATTGTATCAGAAATACTTTGCACTTTCAAGATGCAATCAACAGATTTGTTGTTAAACATCGCAGCCCTTGACCGGGCTGCGATGTTTTTACCTGTGTCATTGGGGAGCTTACCTCATAGAACCTGGACAGCTCTCCCTGAATTCTTATTCAGCTGTTGCGGCAGCAAGCGCTTCGTACTCAGCCTGAGTAATCACACCTGCTTCCAGCAGATCCTTCAGCAGACCGTTGATCATGGGATTTTCTCCGTCAGATTCCGGAGCCTCACCGTCCCTCTCCGGGGGCTCGGGGAGATCCGCAGGGGCTTCACCGTCCGGAGCCTCACCGTCCTTCTCCGGGGGCTCGGGGAGATCCGCAGGGGCTTCACCGTCCGGAGCCTCGCCGTTCCTCTCCGGGGGCTCGGGGAGATCTTCAGGATCCTCACCGTCGGGAGCCTCACCGTTCATCATCGGCGGCCGGCCGCCCATTTTCGGCGCTTCACCATTCCCTTCAGGCAGATCCGCCGGTTTGTTCTCTTCCATATAGGCCTTAATCTTATCACAGGTTTCCTGAGAGATTACCCCATCTTCAACCATGGTATCGAAGTCAACGAATGCGCGGGCGCCGAACGGTTCCCTGCCACCCATCATCGGGGGGCGGCCATTCTTGCCGGCAGCGTGACCGCCGAACTCCGGAGCCTCGCCGTTCCTCTCAGGCGGCTCGGGGAGATCTGCAGGGGCTTCACCGTCGGGAGCCTGACCATCCCTCATCGGGGGACGGCCGCCCATGGCGGGACCATGACCCTGCAGGGAACTGCCAGACGTCTGGGAACTGCCGGAAGCCTGGCTCTGCGAAGAACCCTCTGCAAAGGCAGTAACCGAAAGACTGAGAACGACTGCGACTGCGCAAATGACGGCCAATACTTTTTTCATAATCATATTCTCCTTGTAGTTTGATTGCAGGAAGACGCTTGTTCACTGCTGTTTTGCACCATCCGGGAGTGTACACGGTTCCCTGATGATGTCCTGAGCATAACAGCGCGACTTTAAAACAACCTTAGGCTTTCTATTTGATCAGCAAAAAAGACAGACAAGCGGAATCCTTTGCATCAAGGGATTTTTTCTGTTATAATCGAAAAAGCTTTTCTGCCATTTAAACCATCAAGATCATTCAGGAGCGCACCATGAAGAAAAAAACCTGGTTTGCCGCAGCAGCCTTTTTCCTACTTTTGCTGGCTGTCTTTCTTGTGTGGCAGTTTACCCGTCCGGCGCCCGTCGCCGGGGCGAAAAACGTTACCTTGGATGTTGTCCACGGGGACGCTTCCGTTAACACGTTCAGCATCAGCACGGACGCGGAAACGCTGAGGGACGCGCTGGCGCAGGTCGACGGCCTCATTGCCGGGGAGGACGGCCCCTACGGGCTGATGGTAACCACCGTTGACGGGGAAACCGCCGACTGGAGCAGGGATCACTCCTGGTGGTGTCTGACCAGGGACGGCGCGATGCTGGATACCGGCGTCGACAGCACGATGATTGAAGACGGCGCGCACTATGAATTCACGTACACCCTCGGCTAAACTTTCCGTGCGCGACATCTGCCGGCTGGCCCTGGCTGCCGCCGTGATGTTTGCCGCGAAGGTTGCCCTGTCCGGACTGCCGAATATCAACCTGAACGCGCTACTGATCATCGTCGTCACCGTGTACTACGGCTGGAAAGCCCTCTATGCAGTCGGTGCGTACATCATGCTGGAAGGGCTGGTTTACGGTTTCAGCATCTGGTGGTTCTGCTATCTTTACAGCTGGCCGCTGCTGGTCGCAGTCGTTATGCTGCTGCGGAAGAACCGGTCGCCGGTGATCTGGGCCTTGACGGCAGGGCTTTTCGGCCTGCTCTTCGGGCCGCTGATGTATGTCGGCTACTTTGCGGCGCTCGGCGGGTGGAATGGCTTTCTCGCCATGTGGCTTGCCGGGATACCGTATGACCTGATCCACGCGGTATCCAATTTCGTGTTGGTCCTGACGCTTTACAGGCCTCTGTCCGGGGCCCTGGAAATCATGATCCGCAGAGATGCTCCATAAAAAAGCAGAGCCGGGTCAGTGACCCGGCTCCACGGTTTTTTACTCAGTTTCTCGTAGGGGATATAGTCATTCATTGTTAATCCCATCGGATCTCTGGCAGGAGGTCCGTCATCGGCCCCCCGCATTTCGGGCAGGTCAGCCGGTCGTTTTTCAGGCCGGCGCCAGCCCGCAGCTGATCAAAATTGAACCATAGAAAAAGAGAAGGCCCGTGAGGCTTTCTTTTTCGGTTTCCGGCTGTTTTGAGATGCGGTCCCTGTAGGTTTAGGATCAGAACAGGTATTTTCTGTCCAAATAGGTTTCTTTCTGGACGGTGAGCGCGACAATGCCGTCCCTGGTCCCAGCGCGGATAAAGCCCATCTGCTCAAGCGGGGTAAGATACCAGGCATGGCGTTCAAAGACCTGAATCGAGGCGTTTTGACAACTCTGCTCTGAGAATGCCCGGTCCAGCAACTGCAGCGTGAGATAGGTCGCGGTGCGAAGAGGGTTATAGTTTCTCTCACCCAGCAGCAGAGTCAGCTCTGCCGTGTCTCCCAGCTGGTGCAATCCGGCTACACCGACCGGCGTGTCATAGATCAGTGCGAGATAGTCCTGCCGGTCCGGATCACGGGCCTGCTGTGCCAGCCAGTCCGGGAGAAGGGCTGCTTCTTTGGGGAGATTGTTCGGCGTCAGAGCGCCGTCTTCCCGTGTGAGCCACTGTGCCAGAAGAGGCAGATGGCCTGGCTCCAGGCGTTCCGTCCAAATGTTCATAGGTATCGCCTCCGGTTTTTCCCGGTCAGTGATGCGCCTCCCAGTAGTCTTCGGCGTCCTCGTAATCCCAGAAGTCATCTGCATACCAGTCGTAGAAGTCTTCCGGGTGGGCATAGTCTTTGGCGTGGTAGGGGTCTGAAGTGGCTTTGGGTTTGGCGGTGTTCTTCGGCTTGGTGTAGCTGCGGTCATAGGCGTCGACCTTGACCACGGTGCCGGATTCATTTACCCAGATGGTATACTGTATGGGCGGATCCTCATAGACGTACTTTGTGGTGCGGACCCTGTTGCCGGAGGCGTCCCTGACGGTGAGGTTGTCCGTTCCCCGGTATTCCCAGGCGGAGGGGACAGGCTGCGCTCTCATCCCTGTATAGGGTACCCGGGGTACGGCAGGTGTTTTCACCGGCGAGGGGGTCCGCCTGGGTGTTGCGGCCGGAGTGGCCGTGGGCGCGGGCGCGGGGGAGACGGAATTCTGAAGGGCATGCACAACGGCGCCGAGCAGGACGAGAACCGTGAGGAAGCCCAGAATGATGAACCAGGCTTTTGCCGCATTAGATTTTTGCCCCGGCGGCTGTTTCACCGCGGGTTTCATTTCCTGATCGGCCATGGCGTCATCCTCCCCCTCGCTGCCTGTATTCCGGATTCAGTATAGCATGATTGGCGTGAAACGGCAATCCCGGGCCTGCCGGCCGGGGAGCCGGTTTCTTCCGGCAATTATAATAGACAGCCCGGAGAGACTGTGGTATAATCCGAAGCATACAGGTATGAAAGAATGTCATGGAAGAACCGGATGCTTTGGCGGAAGCGTCCTTCTGGCTCGATGAGGCGGGGAATCTGGTCCGCTATGTGGAAGGCCCCCCGGTGGTTTCAGCGGCCGCCGATATCGGTGAGTCGGATTACACCATTGAGAGCATCGACACCGCGGTGGACGACAGCCTGTTTGAAATCTCCGCCTACCAGCCTGCGGGCTGAGGAACGTGATATTTGCCGATTTTTATGGCGGCGGCCTTTCTTCTTTCCGTTTATCTTCTGCTACGTCAGCCCCACCTATGTTCAGGGAGCACAGTGGATGCGGCGGGGATTGGTGCGGACGACGTGTTGGGGAAGCC
>CAZBXX010000157.1:0-5156 GCA_964495965.1 uncultured Oscillospiraceae bacterium
TCTTAATTCCGCTCACTCAGGAGTTTACCGCCCACAGCGATGTTTTCCGTGGAGTATTCTTCTACAAACATGGTGAAAGCAGGTTCCGGAATTCCGGTGATCTCTGAGGCGAGCCGGGTCATTTTCTGTGCAAGTTCTGTTTTCTGCTCCTTCGGAATTGGAGCGATTTTCATGGTGATCAGTGGCATTGTATTTTCTCCTTTACAAGCTTTTTGCTTCGCGGATCAGTTCGTCCAACCGGTCCAATTGTTTTTGCTTCTCATGGATCTTTTCCAACGTGTCGCATCGGCAGGATCGCAGGCACCGGATCAGGTCGTCGGTAGCGCCTGCCTGGTAAAGGCCTTCCGCACGGCGGATAGATATCTCGCTGCAGCCCGCATCAGCCATGCATTCTTTCATGCGCTTCCAGTCGTCCATTTCAGCGTTCCTCCCGAATTCTTCTTGCAAACACAGAATAGCATATTGCAAACCGTTTCGCTAATGGTTATAATGAATATCACGATATTCATATTCTGCATATCATGGAGGAGCGTTTATGGAGATCCGAACGCTGCGTTATTTCCTTGCCGTAGCGAGGGAAGAAAACATGTCTCGCGCTGCCGAGCTGCTTCACGTAACACAGCCGACGCTTTCAAAGGCTATGAAGGCGCTTGAGGATGAGTTGGGAAAGAAGCTTTTCACACGGCACAGCTTTTCCATCGCACTCACCGAAGAGGGCGTCCTTCTCCGAAACCGCGCGGAGGATCTTGTCTCGATGGCGGATAAGATCGAGCAGGAATTCCTGTCCCTGGATGACATCACCGGCGGTGATATTTACTTCGGACTTGCGGAATCCTATCAGATCCGCTATCTTGCCAGAGAGATCCGGCAGTTCAAAAAAACCTGTCCGGATCTGCGCTACCACATAACCAGCGGCGACACGGAGCAGGTTACGGAAAAACTGGACAAGGGCCTTCTTGACTTTGCGGTAATCTGCGAGACGCCTGACGGGAGGAAGTACCACTCGATTCAGTTTCCCGAGTCGGACTGCTTCGGCGCCGTCTTCCCATCGGATTCACCGCTCGCGGAAAAGGCAGTCATCACAGGAGAGGATCTGATCGGACTGCCTTTGTTTTGCTCAGAGCAGAGTTGGGAGAACGACATTCGTCCGTGGGCAAGGGAGCTGTTTGCCGGACTGCATCTGGAGGGATCGTTCCGACTCTCTTATAACGGATCCATGTTTGCCCGGGAAGGACTCGGCGTTCTCCTGACGCTGAACAATCTGATCGATACCTCACCGGAGAGCGGTCTCGTCTTTCGCCCGCTCAGTCCTCATCTGGAAATGAAAATGCACCTGATCTGGAACAAATATCAGAATTTCACACCGATTGCGGAAAGATTCATGAATCAGGTAAAGATTTCGTTCTCGCAACGCCTTTGCTCTGATTTACCGCCCCATGGCTTTGGGCTCGGGAACGAAGCGATTGCCGAGGGCCGCCCGACAGCGCCGCGGCGTTTTGAGAGCGCAATATGACTTGAACAGCGAAGGAGACGCGTTATGGGATCCCTGCTTCTTGCAGTAATCTATCTGATTTTTATCAGCCTCGGGCTGCCCGATTCCCTGCTTGGCTCGGGTTGGCCCACCATGCATGCAGCCTTCGGCGTGCCGTCATCGTACGCCGGCTATGTATCGATGACCATCTCCTTTATGACGATCATTTCCGCGCTGCTCAGCCCGCGCATGATCCGGAAGTTCCACACAAAATGGATTGTGGTCGTTTCGATTTTTCTGACAGTTCTCGGCCTGCTGGGGTTCTCGATCTGCCGCAGCTACTGGATGCTGTTCCTGTTTGCCGTTCCTTACGGTCTCGGGGCGGGCGCCATTGACGCATCTGTTAACCACTATGTGGCGAACCACTACTCGTCCTCCGTCATGAACTTCCTTCACTGTTTCTATGGTGTCGGCGCGGTCATCAGCCCGACCATCATGGCGCTTGCCCTTCGGTATGCCGGATGGAATGAGGGCTACCGCTGGACTTCCTATATCCAGGCTGCGATTCTGCTGATCGTTATTCTTTCCCTGCCGCTGTGGAAGAAAAACGAAGCGGCAGAGGATGGGGAAATGCGTGAAAGCGCTGGAATCAGGGAAACGCTCCGCGTCCCGGGCGTTCTGCTGACGCTGATAGCTTTCTTTTCCTACTGCGCAGGGGAGGCAACCTGCTTCCTTTGGACGCCCAGCTACTTCGCCGGAACCAGAGCGGGTCTGAGCGAGGAAACGATCGCTGCCTTCGGCTCACTGATCTTCGGCGGACTGATGCTTGGCCGCCTGATCTCCGGGTTTATCTCCAACAGAGTGGGCGACAGGATGCTGATCCGTGTTGGAATCTCGATAGAGCTGCTCGGGATCCTCCTCATCTTCCTGCCCGCCGGGAGCTACATTGTGACGGCCGTCGGCTTTGTTGTCGTCGGTACGGGCATGGGGCCGGTCTATCCCTCCATTCAGCATATGGCGCCTTCCAACTTCGGGGCACGCTGCAGCGCTGCGGTCATCGGCCTGCAGATGGCCTCCGCATATATCGGGAGTACCTTTATGCCGATGGTATTCGGACATCTGCAGCAAGCGGTTGGTATTGGCATCATGCCGTTGTATCTCCTGTTCTTTGCGCTGATGAATATCGGCATGCTGGAACTTGCTTACCGGAATCTGCCCGGAAATGCAGAGACACTCAGAACGGGATGACACAACAAGACATGACAGACGCCGGGCGCGCCCTAAAGAAAGGCAATGATTATCCCGGGAAAAAGATGCGAACATAGAAAATGAGGCACATTTTTACGATGTGCCTCATTCCTGTCAGAGTCTGAGTAAATGGTTTTGGTCAGGGTTCTGAGCTCATTTCTTTACCACGTGAAAATCACAGCAGTTATCCCCGGCACCGAGCGTTTTTGTCCGGATCAGCTTTCCACCCTTGTACTCAATGGTCGGGTAGTCCATCACGCACATGTGCGGCATCAGGAACATCAGGTTTTCCTGCTGCGCGATCTTGCACACGCCGCATTCCCGGTGGGTGACGTAGTACTCCGGGACGGAAAGATCATATGAGAAGTCGAAGAGCCAGTCCATGGGATACTGCTTTTTCTTCGACCTCTCAGAACCCTTAACATACTTGTCAATCTCTTTCCGGTCAAAGCAGTTTTTGCCCTTGTAGAATTTCTTCATCATGTCGCATTTGCAGATGGCGTCGATCATCCCGTCAAACACGTCCATCGTGATGTGCTCCGGGTCGGCCTTGTAGTAGGCGAAGCCGTAGCAGGCCAGATACATCACCGGGGCAAACATGTTCTCTTTCATCGAGCCAACGGACGGCGTTCTGGCAACCATGGCTTTATATTCCGCCATGTGCTTTTTCTGGAAGGCACGGATGTCGATCTGCGGAACAGCCTTCTCGGTATACCCATAGACAGTTTTCGCAAACATTTTTGAAAACAGCATTCCCATAAATCCGTATTTCATATGTGATTCCTCCACTATCTTTCTTTTCCGCCAATCCCATTAGAGATTGATCCATTCTTTGATGGTTGACCGATATGCTCGTCAAGCAGTTTAAATAGGAGTCCTCCAACAGGTGAATGATTCTAAAACACAAGTACGACGATTCCGGCAACGATTGCCGCTCCCACAACCCAGATCAGTGTCAGGATTCCCCGCTTTTTCAATATCTGTTTCCAGGTCTGCACATAAGGAATGTCCTCACAGCCGGGCAGAAGCCAGAACTTACTGTATCCTACCCAAACTTTATCGATCACGATCCCGTCATACCAGTTCATGATCTCAAGGAACAGAAGCGCCTGTAAATACGCAGGCAAGAAGGTGTTTACCCCGTTCCAGAGCCCGATGATCAGCACCAGGGCAATCAGCATGACCAGGAAGAAAAGAATCATGAACCGTTTTCTTTTCCGGGCCACTGTTTCCTGGTCCGTCAGGCCGATCTCAAATGCCCGTTCCTGTACCGGCTTCGGGTAAAAGTACAGCCCGTTCAGCGCGTTATTTCCCACGGCGATCTTCACCATCACTGTGAACAGGGCACAGAACAATACCAGTTGAAGGATTATCATACTTTCAGCCATGCTCTTTTAATCATCGGCGCGAACAGCGTCCAATAGATCTCTATGTATTTCATACCTTACCTCACCAGTGTGATCAGCCAGCCAACCAGCGCGGCCGGGATCAATGCAAAAATCAGACCAGGAAACAGCATCCCCTTCGCATGGAACCATTTCTGGTGGTAGGCCTCATCCATATGTTCTGTACCTTCCAGCCGGAACATCGGGAGATTGGCAAACAGCACCCAGTCCAGAAAGCAGGTGTCATAAATGCTGATCCATGCCATCAGACCGAAAGCCAGCCAAAAACCTTTCCAAAACTTGTCTGCTCCCGCGATCAAAGCGCAGACGAACAGGATTCCGGTGAAGATCAAAACCCCGAAGGATTTCGTCAGGAGCACACTCTTTGAGCGATAGCTTACATCGAATTTCTTATGCGTCTTGAAATACTCCTCCTGAATGTCCGGCGGATAGTTGTGGATGCTTGTAGGGCTGTATTTTCTGTCTCCGCGATAATAGGTGAAGATAATCGTCGTAAATATCGCGGCAAACACCAGCGCTTCAATCGCTATGACCCACCATGTCATATTGCTATGCCTCCTTCTCCAGCAGAGATACCCATTTTCGTTGCCTGTGAGCATAGAATGCGTTTGACCAGAGCCAGATGAAAGGCGTTTTCCAGCCTGCCTGAATCTCGACCCGGTCTGTGTACTTTGTGTGATTATCGTCCAGCGGAATCATGGTGATGTCATGGTTCCATACCGGAACGTGCTCGTTGCCCTCCCGGCTGCTGACGCCATCCGGGTCGAAGCGGACAATGTGAATCGTATGTGTACCAAAAGGGATCACGCCAAAGAGGCGGAAACGATAGGCCGATGTGCTGCCGACTGTCCAAATCGGCTCAGCGGCTCCCACAGGCTCAAAGGTCGCATACGGCATCGCTATGGTCTGCAGCGTTTCCAGCTTCTGCAGCTTTTCAAAGACCACATCCCGGGAAGCGGGGAATACAGAGCTTTTTCGTAAATGGTAAACCACACGGGGTGGTCAAAATGTTCAGCCGCCCCGAAGAGAGC
>CAZBXX010000158.1:0-5018 GCA_964495965.1 uncultured Oscillospiraceae bacterium
AGTGCCGGCAGTTCCCGGTAGTCGCTGGTGGAAAGACTCAGGAGCGTCAGTTCCTGATAGCCTGTGTTCTTCAGGGTTTCAATGCCCTGCCGCACCAGGGTCTCTTTTTTCTTGGCGCGGATAGGCCGGTAGACATGCCCCGCCTGGCAGAAGCGGCAGCCTCGCACACAGCCCCGGAAAAGCTCCAGGCTCACCCGGTCGTGCACCACCTCGGTGGAGGGGACAATCGGGGCCGTCGGGAACGGGACCGCGTCCAGATTCTGGATGATACGCTTCCGCACCTTTGCCGGGGCCCCGTCCTTCGGTGTCACGGAAGCAATGCTCCCGTCCGGGAGATAGCGCACCTCATACAGTGAGGGCACATAAACACCGCCGATCTGTGCCGCCAGGCGGAGGAAGTCGTGCTTGCTCCAGGCTTCCCGCTTGGCCTGCCGTAGCAGGGTCAGCAGTTCGTTGTTGACTTCTTCCCCTTCGCCGATCACAAAAAGGTCCACAAAAGGCGCCATCGGCTCGGCATTCACGCCCGCTGTGCCTCCGGCCCAGATCAGTGGGAGCAGGCCAGGCCGGTCTTCGCTCCGCAGCGGAATTCCTGCCATATCCAGCATGTCGAGGACCGTAGTGTAGGCCATCTCGTATCCGATGGAAAAAGCCAGAGAATCGAATGTGGACAGCGGGTCTCCGCTCTCCAGCGCATACAGCGGAATCTCTGCCCGCTTCATTTCCGCATACATGTCTCCCCAGGGAGCAAACACCCGTTCACACCAGACAAAGGGCAGGCTGTTCATCGTGTGGTAGAGAATGCTCATGCCCAGGTTCGACATGCCGATTTCATATGTGTCCGGAAAGCAGAAAGCCAGCCGGATGTCCACGGCAGCCGGATCCTTCAGAATCTGATTGTATTCTCCGCCGGTGTAGCGCGCCGGCTTCTGCACCCGGGGCAGAATGCGCTTGAGGCGTTTATCCATATTCTTCTCCGTTGTCCGTCAGGCCGCGCTTCTCTCCGGCGGAAGGCAGCGGAGCATCCGCCGCCTCTTCCTGCAGGAACTTCTCAAGAAAGCAGTGCGCTTCTCCATCTGTCTTGTATCCCGGGAACGTATCCAGGCAAACGGAGTGGATGCTGCGGAAAATGCTCTGCTCCACATTCGGGTTGGTCTCCCGCAGGTGACGGATCAGTTCCTTCATTTCCTTCCGCTTGCTGCCGGCTTCTTCGCTGTCGCAGTTGCGCGTAAAGCGGCAGGCGCAGCGGATGAATTCCAGCCCGTTATACCGGCACCAGGCGAGGATGCTGTCCTCATGCACACAGTACAGCGGGCGGATGAGTGTCATCCCCTGGAAATTCGTGCTGTGCAGCATGGGCTGCATAGCCTGCAGCTGCGAGCCGTAGAACATGCCCATCAGGGTGGTCTCAATCACATCGCTGAAGTGGTGGCCCAGGGCGATTTTATTGCATCCCAGTTCCCTTGCCTTGCTGTACAGGGAACCCCGCCTCATCCGGGCGCAGAGATAGCAGGCATCGCCGTCTCTGCCGACGGATTCCGTCACGGCGAAGATATCCGTCTCAAAAACCGTAAGCGGGATCTCGAGCAGTTCTGCCATCGCTTCCACCCGGCGGCGCGTCTCCGCGCTGTAGCCGGGGTCCATCATCAGAAAGACCAGTTCAAAGGGAACATCACTGTGACGCTGCAGCATCTGCAGAAGCTTGGCGTTCAGAAAGGAATCCTTCCCCCCGGAGATGCAGGCCGCAATCCGGTCCCCCGTCTGAATGAGCTCATACTGCTTCAGGGCGTTGACAAACGGACGCCAGAGCGTCTTATGAAACTTTTTGTTGATGCTCTGCTCAACGAGCTGCGCCTTTGTCAGTTCCCGTGCCATTCCCGTCCCCGGCAGCCTCCTATTTCTTCATCAAGACTGGCCCTTATCTTACCATGCTCCGGGAAAAAGTTCAACCAAAAACGCAGGGCCATTCAGCTCTGCGTTTTGATCTGCATTTTCAGTTTTGCCGCCGGCAGCGGCATGATTACGGCAGCACAGGGTTCCGGCGGCATCCTTCGCCATGAATTCCCTCTGCACCGTCTGTCAGCTCCGCTTCCCCTGCAGTCTGGGAAGCCAGTAGTCCTTTCCGAAGGTGATGCATTCCGCCACCAGACACATGGGAAGAGCCCACAGCACATCCAGTACGGAATGCTGCTTGACGAAGCAGACCGCCAGGCAGATCATGATGACGACAAAGGTCAGCAGCGCTTTCCAGATACCCTTCAGATTCCGATCCTTCAAGGCTACCGACAGGATTCCCAGCGAATAGCCCACATGCAGCGACGGACAGACACCGGTGCTAGTGTCAAAAGAGTAGATGAAGGCCATCAGGGCGGTCAGGATATTCTGCCTCTCAAACACCTGCGGCCTCAGGTCCTGCCGGCTTGGGTACAGCACATAGCAGGTCATGGCAATGACCTGGGTTATGATGATGTAGGTCTGAACTTTTTTAAAGTTTTCCACATCGTAGAAAAAGGTATAAAGCAGAGTACCGAAGACCAGAGCATACCAGCCGACGTAAAAGATGGCAAAAAACTCATTGAACGGGATCAGGTCATCCAGGAAGCAGTGAATCGGATGGCAGCGCTCCGCCGGGATCAGATTCTCGGTAATAAAGTACATCGTAAAGTAAAAAATCCAACCGCCCAGCAGTTTGACATGGGAAAACCGCGGCTCATTCAGGCGGCGCAGGGAGAATCCACTGTAGTCAACCGGCTTTTTCTTCATTCGGCTTTACCTCGAGAGGAATATTCTTCGGATAGTAACGTTTAGAGACATTGGGGTACGGCACAACGCTGTGCTCCGGAAGCGCCACCGCGATTTCGGTGATGGCATCCATCAGCCCGCCGCAGATCCGCTTTCGCTCCGCCCGGATGTCCGCATCCGCCCGGAAGCGGATGGGCTTTCCAAAGGATATGATACTGAGTGCGGGACAGATATACATAGGGACAAACTGCAGCTCGACACCCGTCTTTTTATAATAGAACCGGGCGAGGTCCACAAACTTGTCCTGAAAGTCGTGCACGATGTTGTTGTGCTCCTCATAATGCTCCGGGAGAATCACCATGCTGTTTCCTTCCTGAAGCAGTGCCATGGACTGCCGGTAAGTGCCGATCAGCCGGGTGTCGTGATAGACGGGCACCGTGTGGGCGTTGTTGAACACGCAGACCGAGAGCGGCGTAATCAGGTAGCTCAGGAGCTTAAACAGCCAACGGAAGGCCTTTGGCTTTGCCGACCAGAAGTCCTGATAGGCGTAGGCATGGACTTCCTTCCAGTTCATCATCTCTCCCGCGCACCAGACATAGTGCTTTCCGGGAATGTAGATTTCACCCGCAATCGGGCCGTACATATGACTGTGGTTCCCCACAAACACGCAGGGCTCGTCCGGCAGATTTTCCTTCCCCTCCAGCCGATACTTCGGGGAGAACAGCCAGACGAGCCAGCGGATCACCCGATAAATCCAGCTTGTTTTTTTGTCATTCAGGACGGGTGGCACCGTCCTCACCACCTTATTGTTGATGATTGTATACGGAATTGTCAGTCCGCCTCCGGAAAGCAGTGCATCTGCGTCCGTCCGAGGACGCGGAAGCCTTCCGCCGTCCGGTGCAGGCTGCGCAGGCCGAAATCGGCGGCACGCAGGCGCAGATACATACGGATGGCTTTTGCGGAAGTGCAGCCATCCGGAAACTGGCTTTTGTGGCAGTCAAAGACGGAGGAAATCTGTTTTTCCAGATACCCGTCCGTGCCCACAAAGCGGTTGGCACGAGCCGTCATATAAAGCGCGAGGGCCTGCACCTGTGCGGGCCTGGCACCGTAGCGCGCCATGATTCCCGGATTCTGTGAAAAGAGAGCCAGCTCTTTTGCCATGTTGCCGACCATCCGGTGATCAGGATGGCATTCACTGCTGACATCCGGGTCCGGCGCAAACATTACATCCGGCTGAAAATCACTGACTGCCTGGGCCATGACGGTAAACAGCTCTTCCTGCCGGTAAAAACCTCCGTCACAGAAGTCCAGAAAGCGCACATCCTTCACACCAAGCAGCGAGGCGGAATCAAGCGCTTCCCACTGCCTGATTTTTGCCAGCTCTTCCGGGGTCAGCGGATCCCGGATTTCATCTGTTCCGTATCTGCCATCCAGACAGATCAGAAAGCAGACTGTTTTCCCCTCTGCCGCAAGCCTTGCCGCCGTTGCCCCGGCCCCGATCTCAATATCGTCCGGGTGCGGGCCGATGAACAGAAAACGCTCATACTTTGTCAGATCCGGCAATGGCGCCGCAATGTTCAGTATTGTCTTTAAGATGCTCATGGGCAGCTCCTGCGCTCAAACGGTTATTGCGAACCGGCGGCGTTTTCTTCCGTGCGGCAGCCCGCAGTCATCTGAATGGGAAAGAAGGCGGATTGCGCAGCAGTGTACACACCGGTTCGCAATAAAAGATGGGAACCTCTGAACTTCAGACTCCCTTACCTGACAGGCAGGTTCAGGATTTCGATCCCGGAGCCCGGTGTTCCGGGCTCCGGACAGGCGGATTCGAACTCCCCTTTACAGGGCATTCGTCTTGGTGACCAGCTTGCTGAGGTCGACATACTCCTCCACTGCAGATGCAATGGAATCATCGGTCTTCTCTTCAAAATCGCGGTATACAGCAAGACCGGAGCCCGCGGGAATCAGTTTGCCGATAATGACGTTCTCCTTCAGACCCACCAGGCGGTCCACCTTGCCCTTGATTGCGGCATCGGTCAGCACACGGGTGGTTTCCTGGAAGGAGGCTGCAGAGAGGAAGCTGTCAGTCGCCAGGGACGCTTTGGTAATCCCCATCAGCAGCTGGGTATAGGTGGCCTCACTGAGGCCCTCTTCACCGGCCGCTGTGCGCTCCTTCACCTTACGGTTGGCCTCCTTCAGAACAGCGATGTCAATGGTGGCGCCGGAAAGCAGATCGGTGCTGCCCGGATCTTCCACACGGACCTTGCGCATCATCTGGCGGA
>CAZBXX010000159.1:0-4980 GCA_964495965.1 uncultured Oscillospiraceae bacterium
TCGTTCCGGAGGGGAACGCCCGCCGTGCAAAGCCATGCGAAGTTGTCTCTCTTGCTGAAATAGTGGAGCTTTCCTGTCCCGTCCCAAGACAGGAAGGTATCCAGTTCCTTCTCGCTGACAGGCTCCCAGTCTCCGGGATAGCAGATATGGCCCTCCCGCTCATCCGGATCAACGATGTAGACGAGAGAGGACGTTTCCCTGTCATAGACGGCGAGAAAGATATCGTTGACGTCGCTGGAATCCAAAAACCCCCGCAGCACGGTGCGCAGCATCTGATAGTTCTCCCCGGAGGAGATTTCGGCATAGTTTGCCCGGTAGGCTTCCGTCCGCGATCCGGTGCGCTCCTCCTGGGACAGGCCGCGATAAACGGTCATGACGTCCCCGACCAGCGTCTCCGTGTCGGCCACCTGCTCTACAACCATCGACGCAGATCGAGCGAGTCCAAAAGCCTCGCCCACATACTGCCCTAACAGCGCGTAAACATACAGACCCAGCCCGATCAGCAGCGCGACAAGGCCGAGGACAGCGGAAGCCATTTCAACCGCGTGAAACATGCGCGCTTCCAGAGAGTAATGCCTTCTCTCCAACGCCGTCATTTCTCTTACCGTTTTTTCCGGCATGGCTTATCTCCCCTTTCTGCTTTTCCCCGGTCAGCAGGACTCCTGCTCACTCGATTGACAAGATATCTGAAAAACCGGTAACCTCAAAAATCTCCATGATCGTCTCGCCCACGTGGACGACCTTCATCTCGCCCTGCTTGTTCATGGTCTTCTGGGCGGAGAGCAGCACACGCAGCCCCGCCGAGGAGATGTACTCCAGCGCCGCCATGTCGATGGTGAGGGCGGACACACCGTCCAGAGAGGCCTTCAGTTCCTTCTCCAGCTCCGGCGCGGTAGTGGTGTCCAGCCGCCCGGTCAGGACGACGGTCAGTTCGGTCTCATGGATGTTCTTTGTGATATTCAGCATGATTTTTCCTCCTACAGTTGGTTTTGGGCATATAGAAAACCGCCTTTCTTACCGCCATCTGATAAGCACAGAGAAAAACGGTTGTTCTTATCTTGTCTGGTGTCAGCGATCCATCCTCTCAAACGAGACGAAAAAAGGGGCCCCGCCGGATGATGCGGTCCTATCCTGGCCTGACCGGTAGGAAACAAAGGCGGCTGCGCCTGTTCCTTTGCGGTAATCAGGCTGCCAGACCTTCCGCAATCCCGAACAGGGCAAGGCCGGCGATGATGACGGCGATGAAGAGATACTGTCCCTTGCTGAGCTTTTCCTCCTCGGCAGAGCGCACCATGCCGAGGCAATGACACCACCGCACACCAACAGGCTGGCCAACACATTCAACGGCGTCAAAAGCTCCAGAACATCCCGCCTTCGACCGCTGAACAGATAAAATGCCAGCAGCATCAGCAGGATCATCGCCGCGGAGGTGTTACACAGTGGTGAGGCAACAGACGCCTCCAAATGCCGAAAGCTGAAAAAGCTCAGCAGCAGCGAGACCACATACGCCAGTGTGATCAATAGGAAGACAGGATACTGCGCCAATAGCTGTGGAAGAGAAGCTCCGCTCTCGGAGAAGGCGCGGAAAAACGGCGTAAATACCAGCATGGCCACGCCGGTGCAAATGACAAAGCGAATATGAGAAAAAGGGTCTTCCGGTTCCGTTCCCTTTTTGGAGAGCATATCCGCCAGGCCCCATATGGCTACCGAAACAACGGTCAGAATCACCCAAATCATGATCCCGTCCCCAGTCTGTCCCTATGCGTATGACGGATTGCATCTCCAACTGTCAGGACGGCGCTGTCGCTGCGGACAAGTCGCTCACAGATTTCACAGAAGATCTCCGCAAAGCGCTCCATGCTGGATCTGTCGTATTTCCTTGCGTTGTAGTCCAGCAGCACGCCGAACTCTTCCCAGCTGTCAAGGATTTCAATATCGAGGGTGTTGTTGCAGGCCTTCGGTCCTATAGTCAATTCCTCTGCACTGCGGAAAATCCCGTGATCTTCATGGTATTCGTAGGTGTCTCCCTGATACAAAAGGCAGACGAGATCTCTTCCTCGGTAAGATTCCTTTTCAATCCAGTAAGATACTCTTCCATGAGAGACCCCCTCTCTGATCTGCGTACTAATATTTTCAAAGAGCTCTGATAGCAGGAGTCCCGGCTTTAAACGCAGAGCAACAGGGATGTCCTTCGTAAACAGCACGACAGAATCTGCTCTTTTGCGACTGGATCTATCGTGCCAGGTCCAGGTAAACATGATGTTTTCGGACTCGTTATAGGCAGCTATGGACAAGGCGGTTGCGGCAATATACAGACCATTTTTTCCAAAGCCGTATTTTTTTACAAGTCTGTCTGCTTCTTCCGAGCTAAAGGAGAAGGCCTTGAAAATGGTGTTGTCTGTGTTTTCGTTGAAATCATGGTCCAGCCTGGACAGTGTATCCCACCCTGGGCGATCACAAAGTTCGGCAAAATAATCCATATCCTTTTGGAATTGCTCGGATGTGCGATAGGACGCTTCCTCTCGAAGCTGAGAATAGCATTGATCTGGAGCAATCTCACCGCCGGCATAACTGGTTCCGAAGTCTGAAATCAGCTTGTTGAGCGATATGCCGTCGCAGAGCACATGGTATACATCCAGAAATACTGCCCTTTTCTTTTCCGCCTGGATGACGAGGCAGCGAACGAGCGGCGTTCCGTTCAGCTGGAAGGGCTGTACAAAGCGCTCCGCCTCCTGTTCCAACGCATCGTCTGTCATTTCCTCTACGGGAATTTCGCGGTCAAATTCGGGTCTGTACGCCAAGAAATATGAGCCGTTCTTTTCCACGATTGTGCTAAGCAGTGCAGGATGCGCTTTTATCGTCCGGCGGATGGCCCTGGCCAGCCTTTTCATGTCCACAGTTGGAAGAATATTGAGCCTCACCGCCAGGTTCAGCATACAGGTTCCAGGGTACATGAGGTCGGATCTGAGCAAATAGAGTTGCCCAATGTTAAGCGGAGCCACCGTGAGAGCTTCTTCCTCTGCCTTCTCTTTTTTGCCGGCTTCGTTCAGAAGCTCCGTGATTTTCCTGACAGTACGGCCCTTGTATATCATCTGCACCGAAAGCCCGGGAATATCACAGCTCGACAAGACTTCCATAGCCCCCAGGGAGTCCCCGCCAAGAGTAAAGAAATCGTCGTCGATCCCCACACCCTCATTCAACGTAAGCACGCGCTGGTACGTCTTACAGAGTTGCTCCTGTACCGGATCCTCCGGTGCGCTGTACGGCATGGCACGAAGCGCCTGATCCGGCTCGGGAAGGGCACGTTTGTCTACTTTTCCATTGGCATTCACAGGAATCGTTTCAAGCCGGATGAAGACGCTCGGGATCATGTACTCTGAAATACATTCACGCAAAGCCCCGGCCGCTTGGACACTGTCAATTTCTCTGTCTGCCGTGTAATAGGCGGTCAGAAACTTGATTCCGTTTCGAAGGATGGGCCGAACACAGCAGAACTCCACGTGCAAAGTGTTTTTCACCGCAGCCTCGACCTCTCGCGTATCCACACGGTTTCCATTTATCTTGACCATATCGTCCATACGGCTGAGCACGGTATATCGGCCTTTCTCGTCCCGTCGGACATAATCCGACGATCGGAAGTATTTACCTCCGTTCCAAGAAACAAAACAGTGGCTGTTCTCCCCAATATATCCTCGGAAAAAGGGAAGACGGATGCAGCACTCGCCTTCGTCCGACGGCAGCCCCTTCTCATCCAGAAGGACCAGTTCGGTTCCATCGGTAGGATAGCCGATCGGCGTATTCGCATAAGGCTGATCGATAATCAGTCGGCTGACCGGGTAACCAAACTCAGAGGAGCTGTACACATTGGCAATGTCGAATTTCTGAGTGTAGATTTCTGAAACATTATCTCCTCCCGTGCATACCACCCTGAGCCGGAGCGCCGGAACGTCCAAAAAAAACTTGAGCAGCAGCGGTGGAAGGAAAGAAATGGTAATCTGCTTTTCAACAAAATAATGGATCAAAGCCTTGATGTCTCTTGCCATCTCATAGGATATCTCGTGCAGAGTTCCCCCGCAGTTGAGCATGGAAACCGTGGAGAAGACTCCGGAAAGAAAGGTCTGCGGCGCAACTTCGGCAAAGATCAGCTCCCCATAGGGGATAAATAATTCATTGGCTGTGTCCATGATACGGTTATAGAGTCCATATTCCTGCATGATCCCCTTTGGCGTACCTGTGCTGCCGGATGTGTAAATGATAAAGGCCAGGTCATGAGGGTCCGAATCCGCTATTTCATGGCACTCGTCATACTGCATGGCCTCTGACCATTTCTCCTGGTCAAAGACCGCCTTGCAGCCGCTGTCCCGGATCACGAAAGCTATGCGTTCCTTGCCCATAAGATCCTCAAGGCCGACCCAGGCGCTTCCGGCCATGATGATGCCGATTCTTGTCGCCACATATTCCATACACTTGGGGAAATAGATCGCGCTCACGCTCTCGCGCCCAAGCCCGTGCGCTCTGATCCAGGCATTCACACGAAGCGCGCAGGAGCAAAGCTCACGGTATGTAGTTACTCGCGTCCCATCCCGGTCCACGACAGCAGCTCTGTCCGGTTCTGCCTCAACAGTTTTCAAAAAATTCTGCAGGAAAGGTATCATTTCGCGAACCTCCTTCAAGGTTGCGGTTTCTTTCAGTGTGTAAACCGTATCATATTACGGTTATAGCCCGTGGTTGTCAAGTAAGCTTTCTCCTTTTGCGCGTTCAGCAGGCCATTGATGACAAAGCTGCTGAGGCCGTCGATCTTCAGCTCCGGGTCGGTCACGTCGAAGATCGCGCCGGAATCCCGCTCGATCAGCAGGACGGAGTTCTCCTCAAACAGAAGTGATATTTCGACAAGGATCGGCTTTCGAGCCGTCTCGTTCTTTTCAATCAGGGTCAGCCCGATCTCCTCGGTAAAGAGCGCCGCCTGTGTTGCGCTTCTGT
>CAZBXX010000160.1:0-4946 GCA_964495965.1 uncultured Oscillospiraceae bacterium
TTCGAATCCACCTTCCCCCACCAAATACCGGAAGTGTTCAAAGACGGCATTTCCGGTATTTTCTTGTACATAAACGGCAAAAAGCGGCATGATGTCCGGCATCATGCCGCCCCTCTTGACAAGCGGTGTATAATAGTGCAGCTTTCCAAATAATCTGGTACAGGAGGTTTTCTGATGAGCGCAGATTATCTGATGACAGAAGAAGAGCTGGAGAAGATGGCAGAGAACATTCTCGATGCCGGTGAAACCACAGATCTGTCCGCGCAGGCGGAACTCCCGGAAAAAGATCTGCTGCCCGGCGACGCCGCTGCTGCCTCCGAAGCCGATCCCGATGCCGAACCGGAAACCCTCAAAGACGTGGAGGAAGTCCCGCCGGAAGAACTGCAGAATCTGGACGCCATGATGGACGAATACGCTTCCGATGACCCTGTCCGGATGTATCTGAAGGAAATCGGCTGCTATCCGCTCCTGACGCCGGAAGAGGAGCTTGCCCTCGCCACCCGTATGGAGGAGGGGGACGAAGACGCCAGACGCAGAATGACGGAAGCGAACCTCCGCCTGGTCGTCTCCATAGCCAAGCGTTACACCGGCCGCGGCCTGCAGTTCCTGGACCTGATTCAGGAGGGAAACCTCGGCCTCATGAAAGCTGTGGAGAAGTTCGATTACACCAAGGGCTACAAGTTCTCCACCTATGCCACCTGGTGGATCCGTCAGTCCATCACCCGCGCCATCGCCGACCAGGCCCGGGTGATCCGCGTTCCGGTACACATGGTTGAGACCATCAACAAGGTCATCCGCACCTCGCGGCAGCTGATCCAGGAACTGGGACGTGACCCCACCGAAGAGGAGCTGGCAGCGGAACTCGGCATGCCGGTGGAAAAGGTGCGGGATATCCTGAAGGTTGCCCAGGAACCGGTCAGCCTGGAGACCCCGATCGGCGAGGAAGAGGATTCCCATCTGGGCGACTTCATCCCGGATGAAGGGACCTCCGGCCCAGAAGAACAGGCGGGCAAAGCGCTGCTGAAGGAAGAAATGCGCAAAGTGATGGCAACCCTCACACCCCGTGAACGGGAGATCCTGGAAATGCGCTACGGCTTTGACGATGAGCGCGCCAAAACGCTGGAGGAAGTCGGGCAGAAGTTCGGGGTCACGCGCGAACGCATCCGCCAGATCGAGGGGAAGGCCATCCGGAAGCTGAGGCACCCGTCCCGGCGCAGATTCCTCGAAGAATTTATAACGGAATGAAACACGGTAATCCTGTCCCTGCCGCCTGAGCCCGTACCGGTTATGACGGCTGCGGGATGGGATTTCCAGCCAAAAGGGCTCGTTCGCCCCCCTAACAGAAGGGGAGCGGAGTCAGGCCCGGAGCCGGCCATATAAGTGAATACAGCAGGTAATCGGGATCAGGCGGAGTGCTGTGATCCCGATTTTGCTTTCAGTTCTCCCAGCACTGCGCCGCCGATAATCAGCACAGCACCCAGCGCCTGAACCGCCGTCAGGTTTTCATGCAGCAGAAGAGCGGAAAAAGCCAGCGTTGAAACCGGGTCGATATAGCTGATCAGGGCGACAGACTGGGCAGGCAGCTTCTGAAGACCGGAAAAATACAGGAGATAGGCCAGCCCCGTGTTGACCACGCCCAGAAGAAGCAGCCAGGGGAGATCGCCCGCCTGGGGATGAGGAATCCCGGAGGTGAGAAGCGAGTAGACCAGCACAACAAGAAAGGCGATATCCAGTTCAACCGCGGCCGTCTCCAGCCCGCCGGTGAGGCGGATGTGCTTGTTGAACACAATCAGACTGGCGTAGAAGACTGCGGATGCGACTGCAACCAACAGCCCGGTCATGTTCAGCCTGTTTGCGGCAATGCTCCCGCTGATCAGAATAAGGCCAACTGCAACAATGAAGACAGAGGCAAGCTTCATCCGGCTCAGACGCTCCTGAAACAAAACCGGAGACAGCAGGATCACCAGCATCGGCCCTGCGTAATAAATGAGCGTGGCCAGGCTGATGTTCAGAAGCCGGAATGCGGCGAAGAGAGCGACCCAGTTCAGCCCGAGGGCGATGCCGCCGCCTGAAAGAAAGCGGAACTCGGATCGGATACAGGCCATGTCGAACCCGCCGCGCAGAAAAACCAGAGCCGTCAGCAGCAATCCGCCGATCAGCGTCCGGAAGAGCACGATCTGACTGCTCTGGATTGAGATTTGGGAGACAATGACGCCGTTTGTGCCGAACAGCAGCATGGAAAGAATATACAGACCGTAGTAAAAGCCGGGCCCGCGGCTTCCGGATTTGCCGGAAGATTTCATGCCGGCCACCGCCGTCCCTCGGCAGCGCTTCCGGCGGCCCCGGTCACCCGCACAATTGCATTCATTCCGCTGATTGTTTTCATACGATCACGATCCCATATGAACGGTATTTCCATCTGTCAAATCCTGATATGCAGAATTCAGAATCCGATGCTGGCCCTGATTATACCAGAACACTGCCTCCGTGAAAAGATCTTCCATCGTGAAATGTGGAAATGATCATCCTTCATGAAAGCAACTCTGTTCAACCGGCGGTTCGGCACAAATATTTCAATGAAGCTTGCGCGGCACGGGCAGGTGTTTTATAATGAACCGGAGCGGAGGAACGCCGGACCGGGCCGGATGCAGCTGCCACTCCGCCTGAAAGGGAGGGATCCTCGTGATCAGCAAAGCATATTATGAGATTCTGAGGCAGGGACTGCCGGAAAACCTGACGGTTCGGGAGCTGGTTCACGGGGTTTCGTGGACAGCTGCTGTCCTGAGTGACGGCAGAACCGGCGTTGCCATGCACACGGCGGGGGAGACCGTGCCCAGAATGTTCGACACACTGCTCGGGCGCAGTCTGCGGGACGCCGGGGAAGCGCTGATGTCCTGGAATATGGAAGAAGCAGGTGAAGCCCTGGCTGCGGTAAACGCCTGGTACAACACGCGGGTCTGCGGCTATCTTGCCCCGGATGTGAAGACTCTGGACGGAATCGGGATCGCCGGGAGAACGGTTGGCATGGTCGGGCATATGATCGGCCACAGCAACATCACCGCGGAGCTCCTTGCTCCGGCAAAAGAGCTGTTTATCATGGACCGGGAGGAAAAGCCCGGCGCCATGCCGGACAGCGCCTGCGAATATGTGCTGCCCCAGTGCGATCTGGTGATCATTACCGGCAGCGCCGCCATCAACAAGACCATGCCGCGCCTTCTGGAGCTCAGCCGTGGAGCGCGGGATGTGGTCCTGACCGGCCCCAGCGTTTCCTGCTGTCCAGCCCTGCTGGATCTGGGCATTACCCGCCTGAACGGCCGCATTATGACGGAGCCGGAGGCCATGCTGAAAGCGATTGTGGAAAAACGCACCTCGGTAAACGCGTTCTCGGTTCCATTTCAGGTTGACATTCCTTCTCCCGCTGCTGTATAATCTCGCAAACGGTCCCGGGTCGGGCTCGGCTTAAACGGAAGGAGTGCGCAGGCATGGAGAAAATTCGGGCGTTCTGCAGAAGAAAGAACATTGTCATATCCGGCAGACGGTACGGCATTGACGCCCTCGGCGCCATGGCGCAGGGCCTTTTCTGCTCTCTGCTGATCGGCACGATTATCCGCACGCTGGGCTCCCAGCTGGGGCTCAGTTTTCTGGTGGATATCGGCAGCTATGCCATGGCGGTTTCCGGCCCGGCAATGGCGGTGGCAATCGGGTATGCGCTTCAGGCGCCGCCGATGGTGCTTTTTTCCCTTGCGGCGGTGGGCTGGGCTGCCAATGCCGAAGGCGGTGCCGGCGGCCCGCTGGCGGTCCTGCTGATTGCGATCGTAGCGGCGGAACTGGGCAAAGCTGTCAGCAAGGAGACCAGGATTGATCTGCTGGTAACCCCCGCCGTCACCATTGTGAGCGGTGTGGCCCTTGCCAAGCTGATAGCCCCGCCTATCGGAACGGCAGCCTCCGCCTTCGGCCTTCTGATTGATCAGGCCACAAAGCTGCAGCCCTTCTGGATGGGGATTGCGGTTTCCGTTCTGGTGGGAATTGCGCTGACGCTGCCCATCTCCTCGGCGGCCATCTGTTCCGTCCTGCAGCTGACCGGGCTGGCGGGCGGCGCTGCCGTTGCGGGCTGCTGCGCGCAAATGGTGGGCTTCGCCGTTATGAGCTTCCGTGAAAACCGCTGGGGCGGCCTGGTGTCACAGGGACTGGGAACCTCCATGCTGCAGATGCCGAATATTGTGCGCAATCCCCGGGTCTGGATAGCCCCGATTGTGACCTCGGCGATTACCGGCCCGCTGGCAACCTGCCTGTTTCATCTGGAGATGAACGGCACCCCCATCAATTCCGGCATGGGCACCTGCGGCCTCTGCGGGCAGATCGGCATCTGGACCGGCTGGCTGGAGCCCAGCGCCGAAGCGGCCGCAAAGGGTGCGGTGGCCATCTCGCCCACGGGCTTTGACTGGCTGGGACTTATCCTCATCTGCTTTGTGCTTCCGGCTGTGCTCTGCCCGGTGCTGAACGGCCTTTGCCGGCGCTTCGGCTGGGTCCGGGACGGGGATCTGAAGCTGGACTGAAGGGAAAACAGGCTCCCTGCCGGCAAAAGTTAAAGTTACGGAATTTGTTCACAGGCTCTTCCTTGACAGAGGAAGAGCTTGTGATTATAATGAAGTTTGCCGTACCGGAGCAGCTTCCGGAACGGGATAACTCCTGCAAATGAAGCCTGACAGGCCGGCTCGGATTTCTCCATCCGCCGGACAGACAGCCCTGTGAAAGGAGTGTGTTGCCATGACGATGACAGTGGACGCAACAGTCGATAATCTGGGCAAAGTTCTTGCTTTTCTGGATGAACGTCTGGAAGCGCAGGACTGTCCGATGCGCACCCAGTTTGAGATTGATGTTGCCGCGGAAGAGCTTTTTGTAAATGTCGCCAGCTATGCCTACGGCTCCGGCGGCGGCAAGGTGCG
>CAZBXX010000161.1:0-4862 GCA_964495965.1 uncultured Oscillospiraceae bacterium
GGCCCATCTGGATGGCGTTGTTGGCGCAGTGGTCGGTGCACTGGCCGCAGGCCACACACTTCTCCTTGTCGATCTCGGCCACATAGTTGCTGGCTGAGGAGGCCGGCGTATTGTAATACTGGCTGACACCCAGTGCCAGGCAGCTCTCCGTCATGCAGTTGCAGATGGCAAGGGTCTCGCCCGCGCTCAGGGTGGTAATCTGGTGCACGCAGCCGCGCTTTTCGCACTTGGCAATCAGCTCTTTGGCTTCCGCCACCGAAAGCGGCTTGCCCTTGCCGGCTTTGTTGAACATATCGCCGACGTGGCCCATGAAGAGGCAGATGCCCTCGTCCAAATCTCCGCTGCCTTCGCCCATCATGATGCGGACGCGGCGGCACTGGCAGGGCGTGGCGCTGATGTGGCCTTCATTGGCCTCCAGGAACCTGCTGACGCTCTCGTTGTCAATCTGCTCCGTGCCGGCGGGGATGGCGCTCTCGACCGGAATGACGCGCATAATGCCTGCGCCCATCGGGGTGTTCGGGGCATGCTCAATCTGGCTGGTGGTGGCATGCTGATGGAATGCCGGGGCGATTTCCGGATGCGCTTTAAGGAGATCCTCATCCAGCATCATGAACTCAAAGACGCCGGGCGTATAAGGCGGCAGCAGATAAACCTCCAGGTTGACCTTCGGGATCACGACCTGTACAACGGTAAGGCTCGCCAGCCCCCGCAGAATCTCTCTGGTCTTCTTGACCGGCATTTTGGCCTTGCGCGCGATGATGGGCACAAAGCTTGGCTTCATGTCGGTCATGGCGTACATGACCTGAATCTGCTCATCGGTGAGCCAGTTCAGCGCCTTGTACTCCGCGCAGTCCGGCGTGATGGTATAGTGGCCTGCATTGATCTTCTGACATAGTTTGATCAGATTCTCTCTTACTTCCAAATCAGTGCTCCTCCTCTGTATTCTGAATCGGGATTTCCTGTCTGCTGATTTCCTGCTCATTGCTGTCGGATGCAGGCACGGTCTCTGCCCGCATTATTCTGATTGTATTTTAACGAACAAGCCCCGGCCTGTCAATCAACAGTCCCGGCAAAGTGTATGGTTTTCGTTCCGAAATGTGGCATCAATTTCAAGTTAGTCAAGTCTAATACCAAATATTGTTCCTCCCTCTGCTTCTTCCGGTTGCCTCTCTCACCGCCTCATGATACACTCTTAAAAAAAGTCATTCTCTCTGAGACATTGGCGCTTCAATCCGTAGTATATGGGTGAGGCGGAAAGGAAAGCCTCCGTGCCCTCCATGCGGGAGCGGCAGAAAGGAAGTGACGGCAGTTGGACGACAGCATGATCATTGACCTGTTCTTTGAGCGCTCGGAGCAGGCCATCTCAGAACTTGACAGAAAATACGGCGCCATCGTCCGCAAAACGGCGACGAATATTCTGAAGAATACCCGGGACGCGGAAGAATGTACAAACGACACCTGGCTCGGCGTATGGAACACAATACCGCCGCAGCATCCGAACCCGCTGGTGAGCTACGTCTGCCGCATTGCCCGCAACCTTGCCATCAAACGCTGGCATGCAAACACAGCCCTCAAGCGCAACAGCACCTACGACGTCACGCTGGAGGAACTTGAGGAATGCATCCCGGACGGAACGGATGTGGAATCGGAATTTCTGGCAAAGGAACTCTCTCAGCAGATCGGCAGCTTTCTCGATACCCTGAGCTACGATGACCGATACTGTTTTGTCCGGCGTTACTTCTATGTGGACACTGTCACGGATATCGCCTCGGTTCTCCACTGGAAACCGCACCGCGTTACCGTCCGCCTTTCCCGCATCCGCGGGAAACTGAATCAACATCTGAAAGAGGAGGGGCTGATCGAATGACTCAGAGGAACGAACACCGCGAAGCGCTGTCCCGGGTTATTTCCGGCATGGATGACCGGCACATTGCAGAATGCGCAGGCTACGCTCCCGCCGGTGCGGCCGCCTCCCCGGAAAGGAGCCATCGCATAAAAGTGAAACGCATCCTTACGCTTGCCCTTGCGGCCGCGCTGATTCTTTCGCTGGGTGTAACCGCCTATGCCGTAAAGGCTTCGGTTGCAAGCCCGGAAGCCGCGAAGAAGGTCGCCCTGCAGGAGATTGAAACCTGGAAGACGATGGGCATTCTGAACCCTGAGGTTTCTTTTGAAGGAGAACCCAATGCCATTGTGGAAATCGAGGAGCATACCGGCAGCGACTACTGGTACGGCAGGCTCTTCCAGCACAGCTATGACGTGCGCTGGTATCTCGGCCCCGTTGACTGGGGCGACCAGGAACCGCCGTCCGACCTTGTCCGCCGGAAATACGGCTGCAACCTGCGTGTAGACACGCTCAGCGGAAAAATCACACACGCCTTTTTTGATGTGCGCCCGGAGGAGGGCGAAGAACCAACCGGCTCCGTAACCGTGGACTGGGGTGATCCCGATGACCCGGAGAACACGGTACAGCACACGCTCTACTTCTATGACAACTTTGACGAGATTTTTCCCGCCGACATGACGGTCGACCGCTTCCTGACGCTGCTGGCGGATTACTGGGGCTTTGAAGGTTACCGCCTTGCCGAAACTGTGGATGAGCAGTACTACGATGCCGTCTGGGATCCGGTTGCTCCCGACTCGCTGCTGAAGGACATGCCGCGCGGCAATACGGACAACTACTATCTCACCATCTTCTTCCAGGGCGACCAGGAGGGCGCGCCCATGTACCTGCAGATGACACAGTTCCCCGGTTACAGCCAGCTCAGCATCGGCACCGGCCACGCAGTGGGGTAAACAAAGCAGAGAACCGACCTTCACCACCACAGGGGCTGTCACAAAACATCCTGCGCATCTCCGCTCCGATGCTCACACCGGCGTGGCGATGCGCAGTCAGCGTTTTTGTGCGATCGGGCCGAACGATATTTCACTTTACGGGTACTCTATGGAGCCGGTCATTTTCTCATTTCCCCTCTTTTTTATATTCCCTCTTGACAAAACAGGTTAGTAGCGTTAAACTATGCTGACGTTAGAAAGAGTTAACAATTATTAGTTCTTTCTATTATCCGCTGCAGCCTGTAAGGAGGGTTCTGAGCCAATGATGCCTCTTCTCTATGCCAGCACCGGTGAGGAAAACATCATCCGGAAAGTTGGCGGTTCACAGGAGATAAAAAAGCACATGGAGGACCTCGGCTTTGTCGTAGGCGGTGTGGTAACCGTGATTTCCGAGATCAACGGCAACCTGATCGTCAACGTCAAAGATTCGCGCATCGCAATCAGCCGGGAAATGGCCGGCAAGATTATGATATAAAGGAGAGAGACAGAATGAAAACCCTGAAAGAGACCCCGGTGGGCGCAACAGTTAAGGTTGTTAAACTTCACGGGGAGGGCGCCGTCAAGCGCCGCATCATGGACATGGGTATTACCAAGGATACCGAAATCTATGTCCGCAAGCTCGCCCCTCTGGGCGACCCCGTTGAACTGACTGTCCGCGGCTATGAGCTGAGCCTGCGCAAGGCCGACGCCGCCATGGTCGAAGTCACCGAAGTTTGATTGCAAAGAAGGAGAAAACGAGATGGACAAACAGATTCGCATTGCCCTGGCGGGCAACCCGAACAGCGGTAAGACTACCCTGTTCAATGCGCTGACGGGCTCCAACCAGTTCGTTGGCAACTGGCCCGGCGTCACCGTGGAAAAGAAGGAAGGCCGTCTGAAAAACAACAAGAATGTTGTCGTCACGGACCTGCCGGGTATTTATTCCCTCTCCCCCTATACGCTGGAAGAGGTCGTCGCCCGGAATTACCTGATTGAGGAACGCCCCGACGTCATTCTGAACATTGTGGATGCCACCAACCTGGAGCGCAACCTGTACCTTACCACCCAGCTGGTGGAAATCGGCATTCCCGTCGTCATCGCCCTGAACATGATGGACGTGGTGAAGAAGAACGGCGACAGCATCAACGTCGAGGAGCTGGGCCGTCAGCTCGGCTGCACCGTGGTGGAAATCTCCGCCCTGAAGGGCACCGGCGTGGACAAGGCCGCCGAAGCCGCCGTAGCCGCCGCCGGCACCAAAACGGTTCCCCAGCACACTTTCTCCGGCGCGGTGGATCACGCGCTGGCCCACATTGAGGAAGTCACCGTGCACAACCTGCCCGAAGAGCAGCAGCGCTGGTACTCCATCAAGCTGTTTGAGCGTGACCCGAAGGTTCTGGAAGCGCTGAAGCTGGATCAGGGTGTTCTGGAGCACATTGAGAAGGATATCGCCGCCGCCGAGAAGGAACTGGATGACGATGCGGAAAGCATCATCACCAACGAGCGCTATGTCTGGATCGCCGGTGTCATCAAGAGCTGCTACAAGAAAGCCAAAAAAGGCGAGCTGACCCCCTCGGATAAAATCGACAAGATCGTCACCAACCGGATTCTGGGTCTGCCGATCTTCGCCGTGGTCATGTGGCTGGTGTACTGGATTGCCATGGGCCCCTTCGGCAGCTTCCTGACCGACTGGACCAATGACGTGCTGGGCGGCGAGTGGCTGGTGGAAGGCTCCCGCTCCCTGCTGGAAGGCATCGGCGCCGCCGGCTGGCTGACCGGCCTGATCTCCGACGGTATTGTCGCCGGCGTAGGTGCGGTGCTTGGCTTCGTTCCCCAGATGCTGGTCCTGTTCCTGATGCTCTGCATCCTTGAAGACTGCGGCTACATGGCCCGTATCGCCTTCATCATGGACCGTATTTTCCGCCGCTTCGGCCTCAGCGGCAAGAGCTTTATCCCGATGCTGGTCGGCATGGGCTGCGGTGTGCCGGGCGTCATGGCTTCCCGTACCATCGAAAACGAGCGTGACCGCCGCATGACCATCATGACCACCACCT
>CAZBXX010000162.1:0-4856 GCA_964495965.1 uncultured Oscillospiraceae bacterium
GCTGCTTGCCACCGGTTATTCCCTGATCTACAGCTTGCTGGACTTCTCCAACTGGGCCCACGGTGAATTCGCCATGCTCGGCGCTTATGTTGCCATTGTCTTCGCGAACATGGTCGGCGTACCGTTTCTGCTTGCTGCAGTCCTCGGCGTCTGCGGTGGTGCGCTCATCAGCTTTCTGTGTGAAAAGCTGGTTTACCGGCACATCCGCAGCACAGGCGCGCCCAACATGTTCCTGATGATCGGCGCCATGGGTCTGTCCACGATTTTCCAGCAGGTTTCCAACCTGGTCTTCACCGGCCAGTACCGCTCCTACTCGTTTAAGCTCCCCGTCTCCACCATCCGCATCGGTGGCGCCTACCTCGGCGTACTGGACCTCATCAGCCTGGTACTGACGGCCATCATTCTGGTTTTCCTGATCTACCTGATCAACAAGACCAAGTTCGGTCTGAATGTCCGCGCCATCGCCTGCAATGCCAGGGCCGCCCGTGTCCTCGGTGTCCGGGTTGACCGTTCCATTGCTTCTGTTTTCCTGCTGGCCGGTTCTCTTGCCGGTGTCGCCGGTATCCTCTACGGCATGAAATACAACGTCTTCCCCACCATGGGCAACATCGGCCTAAAGGCTTTCGTTGCATCCGTGGTCGGCGGACTCGGCAGCGTGCCCGGCGCGATCGTGGGCTCCATTCTCCTCGGTATTCTGGAAACCTTTGTTTCCGGGTACATCAGCTCCAGCCTGCGTGACTTCTTCTCCTTCGCGCTGCTGATCGTTCTCCTGCTGGTCAAGCCGAGCGGCCTGTTCGGCGTCGACGTGCAGGACAAGGCATAAAGGAGGCTGCGGTATGATTGCATTCTTAAACGGCATCAACAACGCCTTCTGTGGCTTTCTCGGTATCAATTCCTACATTCAGGGTGTCATTACCCTGGTGTGCATCAACGTCATCGCTATCCTCGGCATGGCAGTCCTGACCGGCTTTACCCGTCTGTTTTCCTTCGGTAACGCGGGCTTCATGGCCATCGGCGCCTATGCGGCGGCCATCCTGATTGTGCGGCACGGGTTCAACTTCCTGCTGGCCATGCTCATCGGGGCAGCCGTTGCGGGCTTTATCGCCTTTCTGCTGGGCTCTCTGACGTTGAAGCTCAAGGGGGACTACTTCCTCATCACCTGCCTTGGCTTCGGTGAGTGCGTGCGTGTGCTGTTCAACTACTTTAAGGACTTCACCGGCGGCTCCGCCGGCTTCCCCGGTATTCCCAACTATTCCAACATGCTCTTCAGCATCGTCTGTGCGATTCTGGCCTTTTTCATTGCCTGGCGCTTCATCCATTCCAAGTACGGCCGGAACCTTACCTCTATCCGCGAAAACGAACTGGCCGCAGAAGCGGTCGGCATCAATGTGTTCCGCTACAAGCGGATGAGCTTCACTTTCTCTGCGGTTTACGCAGGCTGGGCAGGAGCGCTGTTTGCCGGATACATGATGTATGTTGTCCCGACCAACTTTGCCCTGAGCAAGAGCATTGAGCTCATCACCACCACGGTTATCGGCGGTCTCGGCTCACTGACAGGCTCCGTCCTCGGTGCCATTCTGGTCACGCTGCTTCCGGAGGTTTTCCGTTCCCTTTCCAACTACCGTATGCTGATCTACGGCTGCGCCGTTGTGCTGATCATCATGTTCCGTCCCAACGGCCTCTACGGCTATAAGGAATTCTCCCTCAAGCGGCTGATCGGGAAAATCAAAAAGCTCTTTGCCTCCAAGGCAAAGGCCGGGAAGGAGGATGCAGCATGAGCAACGAGACTAAAATCCCTGTTTCGGAAGAAGTTCTCTCTGAAATGGAGGAGAAGATCTCCGCACTGGAAAGCAAGGTCCGCAACCTGGAAAGCAAGGATCCCGTGCTGGAGATGCAGAATGTTGAAAAGCACTTCGGCGGTGTTCATGCCATTGACAACTTCTCCGTCAAAATTGAGCAGGGGCAGATTCACGGCCTGATCGGTCCGAACGGCGCCGGCAAAACCACCATCTTCAACAACATCACCGGTATCTATGCACCGGATTCCGGGAAAATCATCTTCATGGGAGAAGACATTACCGGCTCTCCCCCGCACAAGGTTGCCCAGCTCGGTATCGGGCGCACCTTCCAGAACATCCGCCTGTTCTCGAACCTCTCTGTCATGGAGAACGTTATCATCGCAAGCGGTATGGACGCCACCTACAACCTGCCGCAGGCTATTCTCCACAGTGCCAAGTATAAGGAGCGGGAAAAGCACCTGCAGGACAAAGCCATGAACCTGCTGGAGATCGTCGGTCTGCAGGACAAGGCGGAGGAGCGCGCCAGTTCCCTGCCCTACGGCCATCAGCGCAAGCTGGAAATCGCTCGCGCCATGGCCCTGGAGCCCAAGCTGCTGCTTCTTGACGAACCCGCAGCCGGCATGAATGCTGACGAGTCCCTGGAACTGGTGGACTTTGTCCGGCAGATCCGCGACCGCTTCAAGATCACCATTCTGATGATCGAGCATCACATGGACGTTGTCACTAACCTCTGCGACTACTGCACGGTTCTGAACTTCGGCAAAACCCTCGCCGTCGGCACCCCGGCCGAGGTCAAGAGCAATCCCGAAGTCATCCGCGCCTATCTGGGAGGGAACGAATAATGGCCACACTGTTGAAAGTAGAAAACCTGAAGGCGGCCTACGGCGGCATCCACGCGCTGCGCGGCGTTTCCATTGAAGTGGAAGAAGGCGAGATCGTTTCCGTCCTCGGCGCCAACGGCGCCGGCAAATCCACACTGCTGAAGTGCATCTCCGCCGTCATGAAGCGCACGGAGGGCACCATCGAGTTTGAAGGCAAGCCCATCTCCAACAAGCCTTATGAAATCGTGGAAGCCGGACTGGTTCAGGTACCCGAAGCCCGCCAGATCTTCGCCAAACTCACCGTGGAGGAGAACCTGCGCGTCGGCGCCGGCAACCGCAAGGACGTTGACGGCATCAAAAAGGACTTTGAGCGCGTATACGCCCTGTTCCCGCGCCTGAAGGAGCGCGAGAAGCAGTACGGCGGCCTGCTCTCCGGCGGCGAACAGCAGATGCTGGCCATCGCCAGAGGCATTATGGCGAAGCCCAAACTCATGATGTTTGACGAGCCTTCTCTCGGCCTGGCGCCGGTCATCGTCTCTCAGATGTTTGAGGCCATCCAGGAACTGAACAAAGAAGGAATCTCCATTCTCCTGATTGAGCAGAACGCCAACAAGGCGCTGCAGATTTCGGACCATGCCTATATTCTCCAGACCGGCGAAGTCGTGCGTTACGGCACCGGCAAGGAACTGCTGGCCGACGATACCCTGAGTGCGGCGTATCTGGGTGCATGAGGCCCCGTTGTCAGAAACAAGCCACGTTTACCTTCTGAAATCAGAAAACGGTCGTCCGGAAGGGCGGCCGTTTCTCTGTAAAACAGTCCTTTTTTCTTCAGAAATTTGTTGCAAACGCCGGCCGGCGCTAGTATAATGCGGGGGCGGCGTCCGCTCGGCTGTTTTTACTTTTCCCTGTCCCGCACTGCCTGCGGGCTCCCCACAAAAGGGGAAACGGTGGCCTGTGTCAGGGCGTGCGCAGACAAAATCGTAAACTGATATGCTTCAGCCAAAACAGGAGGTCTTCATCATGAACAACGAAAACTACGGTTTCTCCACAAACGCCATTCACGGCAGCAGCCTGAAGGATGGCAACGGCGCACTCATCACCCCGATTTACAATTCCTCTACTTTTATTTTTGATTCCACCGCGCAGGGCGCAGCACGCTTTGCGCTGGAAGAGCCGGGTTACATTTACGCCCGCATCGGCAACCCCACCTGCGCCGCGCTGGAAGAAACCTTTGCCCGCCTGGAAGGCGGCGAGGCCGCGCTGTCCACCGTGTCTGGAATGGGCGCCATCACCGCCACCATCTGGACCAACATCTCCGCCGGGGAAGAAATCGTCGCGGACAAAACTCTGTACGGCTGCACGTTTGAATTTTTCGAGCACCACCTCAGCCGTTTCGGCGTCAAGGTGCACTTCATTGAGATGACCAATGAGGATGAGCTCCGCGCCGCCCTGAATGAGAAGACCCGCATCGTCTACCTGGAGACCCCTGCCAACCCCAACCTGAAGATTACCGACATTGAGAAGACCGCCCGGATCGCCCACGAGTTCAACCCCGCGATCAAGGTAATCTGCGACAATACCTTTGCCTCCCCTTACCTTCAGCAGCCGCTGAAGCTGGGCGCCGACATCGTTGTGCACTCCGCCACCAAATACATTAACGGTCACGGCGACCTGCTGGCCGGTTTTGTGGTCAGTGATCAGGAAACCATCAACCAGATCCGTCTGGTCGGTATCAAGGACATGACCGGCGCCTTCATGCCGGCAAATGAAGCCTATCTTGTTGCCCGCGGCCTGAAGACGCTGGAGATCCGCATGCAGCGCCACTGCCAGAATGCCATGGCGGTTGCACGCTACCTGCATGAAAACCCCAAGGTTGAGAAGGTCTTCTATCCCGGTCTGGAGGACCACGAAGGTCACGACATCGCGGCAAAGCAGATGAAGGACTTCGGCGGCATGGTCAGCTTCATCGTCAAAGGCGGGCGCGAGAAGGCCGCCATCGTTGCGGACAATGTGAAAGTCGCAACACTTGCCGTTTCCCTGGGCGCCACCGAGACCCTCATTGAGCATCCCGCATCCATGACCCACTCCCCCTATACCGAGGAAGAACTGGAAGCTGCCGGTATCGCCCCGGGCCTCATCCGCTTCTCCGTCGGTCTGGAGAACCCCGAAGACATTATTGCGGACCTCCAGCAGGCGTTTGATAAAATCTGATTTCAGTTCAGAGCCGACTCCAAAC
>CAZBXX010000163.1:0-4846 GCA_964495965.1 uncultured Oscillospiraceae bacterium
TATGCTCTTATCTCTGGGCATGGTGCTCCTCCTCCATCAGAGCGATAAAACGGTCGAACAGAAACTCCGTATCCCGCGGCCCGGCGCTTGCCTCAGGATGAAACTGCACTGTGAAGCAGCGCTGCTCCGGGTAGTCCAGGCCTTCGCAGCTCATGTCATTCGCGTTGCGGTAGCTCAGCTTTGCAAGGCCCTCCATACTCTCACTGACGACGGCGTAGCCGTGGTTCTGGCTGGTGATGAAGCAGCGCCCGTCAGAGAGACGGAGCACGGGCTGGTTAGCGCCGCGGTGCCCGTATTTGAGCTTGACGGTCTTCCCGCCCATGGCGAGCGCCGTCAGTTGGTGCCCGAGACAGATGCCGAACAGCGGCACCCGGCCGATCAGTTCGCGGATCTGCGCGATCTCAAAGACGTTTTCCTCCGGGTCTCCCGGGCCGTTGGAGAGCATGAGCCCGTCGGGCTTCAGAGCGAGGATCGCTTCGGCGGGCGTGTCATGCGGCACGGCCGTCACGCGGCAGCCGCGGCGGCGGAGACAGCGGACGATGTTCCGCTTTGCGCCATAGTCGATCAGCACAACGTGAAAGCGCTCCTCCCCCTCGGCCGGGTATTCGGTCACCGCATCGGCGCTGACCTGCGCCACTACGCCCCGGACGCGGTAGTCCCGGATCTCCAGGAGATCCTCCGGCACTGCCGCACAGATGCGGGCATTCATCACACCCTGTTCCCGGATCATGCGGGTGACGGCGCGTGTGTCGATGCCGCAGATCCCGGGAATGTTACGCTCCTTCAGAAAGCGGTCGAGCGCGTACTCGCTGCGGAAATTGGAGGGGTCGTCACACAGCTCCCGCACCACATAGCCCCGCGCGAAGCACTCCCCCTCAAAATCCGAGGAGATCACGCCGTAGTTGCCGACGAGCGGGAAGGTCTGCAGGATGATCTGCCCGGCGTAGCTCGGGTCGGTCAGCGTTTCAAGGTAACCGACCATGCCGGTGGTAAACACCAGCTCTCCAAGCCCGTCAGGGGCAGCGCCGATGCGCTGCCCCTCAAAAACGTTTCCGTTGGATAAAACAAGATAGGCTTTTTCCATAGGATTCACAGTGTTGCCGCCATAACGGCCTTGATGGTGTGCATACGGTTTTCTGCTTCGTCGAAGACGATGGACTGCGGTCCCTCGAAGACCTCATCCGTCACCTCCATGCTCTCCAGACCGAACTTTTCGTGGACAGCCCGGCCGTTTTCCGTCTCCAGATCGTGGTAGGCGGGCAGGCAGTGCATGAAGCGGCATTGGGGACCGGCAACCTTCATCAGCGCCGCGTTGACCTGATAGGGCAGCAGATCGCGGATCCGCTCCTCCCAGACGCTCTCCGGTTCGCCCATGGAGACCCAGATGTCGGTGTAGATCACGTCCGCACCGGGCACGGCCCTGAGCGGATCGCTCTCAAAGCACAGCGTCGCGCCGGTTTCTGCCGCTATGCCGCGGCAGGTCTCTATCAGCGCCGGGTCCGGAAAGTATTTTTCCGGGGCGCAGGCGACAAAGTGCAGACCCATTTTGGCGCAGCCGACCATGAGGGAGTTGCCCATGTTGAAGCGGGCGTCGCCCATGTAGACGAGCTTCTTCCCTTTGAGCGAACCGAAATGCTCCCGGATCGTGAGAAAATCCGCCAGGATCTGCGTGGGATGGAATTCATCGGTCAACCCGTTCCAGACGGGGACGCCCGCGTACTTTGCCAGCGCTTCTACCCGCGCCTGACCGAAGCCGCGGTATTCGATGCCTTCGAACATGCGGCCGAGGACCCGTGCCGTGTCCGCGATGCTCTCCTTTTTCCCAATCTGTGAACTCTTCGGGTCCAGATATACCGGATGCATGCCCAGATCAGAGGCGGCCACCTCAAAGCTGCAGCGGGTGCGCGTGCTGGTCTTTTCAAAGATCAGTGCGACGTTCTTTCCCGCATGCATCGCGTGAGGGATGCCACCCTTTTTCTTTGCCTTGAGCCCGGCGGCGAGATCGAGCAGAGCTCCGATCTCCTCAGGCGTAAAGTCGAGCAGCTTTAAAAAGCTCCTGCCCTTCAGTTCCATAAAACACACCCCTTTACTTGCAGGCTTCCTTCAGAATCCCGATGGCCTTTTCCAGCGTTTCCGCCGGGATGTTCAGTGCCGGCAGCAGCCGCACCTTGTCCTTTGCCGTGAGACACAGGACCCCGTTCTCCAGACAGGTCCTGACCACATCGCCAGCGGGTTTGACGGGCTTGACGCCAATCATCAGGCCCATACCGCTGACGGCCTCCACGCCCTCGGCTCCCTCCAGCGCAGAGAAGACCCGGGCGCTCTTTTCCCGGACTTCGGCCAGAAGCGCGTCATCAATGCGGCTCAGAATGCTCAGCGCGCCGGCGCAGCTCACGGGATTCCCGCCAAAGGTGGAGCCGTGATCGCCGTTTTGCAGGACGCCCTGCGTCTTTTCCCCGAAGAGCGTCGCGCCCAGCGGCAGACCGCCGCCCAGACCCTTTGCGGTAGAGACGATATCGGGGGTGACGCCGTAGTTCATATAGGCATAGAGCGCACCGGTACGGCCGTTTCCGGTCTGCACCTCGTCCACGAGAAGAAGGATATCGTTTTCGGCACAGAAAGCCGCGAGCCCCTGCACGTAGTCCTTCTCCAGCGGAATGACACCGCCCTCGCCCTGGATGCACTCGATCATCACTGCGGCGGCCTTGCTCTCGAGCGCCAGAGCTTTAGTGCCCTCAAGGTCGTTGGCCGCGGCGTGGACAAAGCCCGGCGTCAGCGGCTGGAACAGCTCGTGATAATGATCCTGTCCGGTCGCGGCGAGGGTCGTGAGTGTGCGGCCGTGGAAGCTGTTTTTGAGCGTCACGACGGTGAAATACTCCGCACCCTTCTTCTCGGCGGCGTATTTGCGCGCGGCCTTGATGGCGCACTCGTTGGCCTCGGCTCCGGAGTTGCAGAAGAAGACCTTCTTCATCCCGGTTTTTTCGCAGAGCATCTGCGCCAGAAGGGCGCAGGGCTCGGTATAGTAGAGGTTGGACATATGCTGCAGCTTGCCGAGTTGTGCAATGACGGCTGCTTTCCAGGCATCGTCGGCGATACCGAAAGCAGTCACGCCGATGCCGCTGCCCATGTCGATGTATTCCTTCCCCGTCTCGTCGCAGACGACGGAGCCCTTGCCCGAGACGATCTCCACCGGGAAGCGGGCATAGGTGTTGGCCACATACTGCTGGTCAATCGTTTTCAGTTCGCTCATGTTTTTCCTCCCCAACTACCATTGTACCGGCACCTTCGTCGGTCAGTATTTCCATCAGGATCGAATGGGGCACGCGCCCGTCCATAATGATCGCGCTGCCCACGCCGCGGTGGATCGCGTCGATGCAGCACTCTACCTTGGGAATCATGCCCCCCGCGATGATCTGATCGTCAAACAGGGCTACGGCTTCATCAATCGTGAGGCGCGGGATCAGCGTGGAGGGATCGTTTTTGTCCCGCAGGACTCCGGCGATATCCGTCATCATGATCAGCCTCTCCGCGCCGAGAGCTCCGGCAATGTAGGCCGCGGCGGTGTCGCCGTTGATGTTGTAGGTGTTGCCCTCCTCGTCACAGCCGAGGGTGGAGACTACGGGGATATAGCCCTTTTCCAGCAGATCCAGCAGCGGGGCGACGTTCACATGCGTGATGGTGCCCACATAGCCGAGCCGGGAATCCCTCTGCCGGGCCAGGATCAGCCGCCCGTCCATACCGGAAATGCCCATAGCCCTGCCGCCCTTCACCTCCAGGAGGTTCACCAGTGTCTTGTTGACCTTTCCTGCCAGCACCATCTGTACGATGTCCACGGTTTCCCTGTCGGTGACGCGAAGCCCGTCCACGAACTCCGGCTTTTTGCCAAGACGGGTCATCATCTCGCTTATCTCCGGCCCGCCGCCGTGCACCAGCACCACCTTGACACCCACCAGCCTCAGCAGGACGATGTCTTCCATCACCTGCTGACGCAGCTGATCGCTGACCATGGCGTTGCCGCCGTATTTGACCACGACGATCCGCCCGTTATACTGCCGGATATAGGGCAAGGCCTCCGTGAGCACCTGAGCCCGCTGGGCATTGGAAAACAGATCATTCCGGTTCATGTGCGGTAATCTCCGTTGATCTTCACATAGTCATAGGTGAGATCGCAGCCCCAGGCCGTGGCACAGGCACCGCCGCTTCCAAGACTCACCAGAATGTCGATCTCACTCTCGTGCAGGATCGCCGCAGCAAGCTCCTCGGAGAACGGCACACCCGCACCGTCCCGGCAGACCTCTACCGTGCCGGCCGCAGAGCGAAAGCTTACCCCGACCCTGCTCACATCCACGGCGGCTCCGCTGTAGCCAATCGCGCAGAGCACGCGGCCCCAGTTGGCGTCGGCACCGAACATGGCGGCTTTCGTGAGACTCGAGCAGACGACGCTCTTGGCTACGGTCTTCGCCGTCTGTTCATCGGCGGCGCCGGTGACAGAGCACTCAAGCAGCTTGGTCGCGCCTTCGCCGTCTGCCGCGATGGCGCGGCAGAGGTAGATATTCACCGTGTTGAGCGCCTCCATGAAGGCCGTAAAATCTTCTCCTTCGGCGCAGATTTCCTCGTTGCCCGCGAGGCCGTTCGCGAGGATCAGCACCATGTCGTTGGTGGAGGTGTCGCCGTCCACGCTGATCATGTTGAAGGTGGTCTGAATGTCCCCGGAGAGGGCCTTCTGCAGCATCGGAGCCGAAATGGCGGCGTCTGTGGTCAGAAAGACCAGCATGGTCGCCATGTTGGGGTGGATCATGCCGCTGCCCTTGGCGATGCCGCCGAGATGGCAGATCTTCCCGCCGAG
>CAZBXX010000164.1:0-4759 GCA_964495965.1 uncultured Oscillospiraceae bacterium
ATGTAAAGGAGGCTGCATATGAAGAAGAGCTGTATCGCGATGCTTCTTGCCGGCGGGCAGGGGTCGCGCCTGTATGCTCTGACACAGGATGTGGCAAAACCCAGCGTCCCCTTCGGCGGGAAGTATCGCATCATTGACTTCCCCCTGTCCAACTGCGCAAACTCCGGCATTGACACCGTCGGCGTTCTGACGCAGTACAAGCCCCTGCAGCTCAACAGCTATATCGGCATAGGCCAGCCCTGGGATCTTGACGTTTCCGACGGCGGCGTCTACATCCTTCCTCCGTACCAGAGTGCGGGTGAAAAGGGCTCCTGGTTCTCCGGCACGGCCAACGCCATTTACCAGAACATAGGGTTTATTGAAAATTACAATCCCGAAAACGTGCTGATTCTTTCCGGCGACCACATCTATAAAATGGACTACGCCGACATGCTGCGCGAGCATATCGAAAAAGACGCCGCCTGCACCATCTCGGTTCTGCAGGTTTCCATGGAAGAAGCCACCCGCTTCGGCATTATGAACCTGGGCGAGGACGGATATGTCTGCGAATTTGAAGAGAAGCCCAAACACCCCAAAAGCGATCTCGCTTCCATGGGCGTTTATATCTTCAACTGGGAGAAGCTGCGCGCCTACCTGATCGCCGACGAGCAGGATCCCAATTCCAGCAAGGACTTCGGCAAAAACATTATCCCCGCCATGCTCTCAAACGGTGAGAAGCTCTGGCCCTATCGCTTCAAAGGTTACTGGCGCGATGTCGGTACCATTACCAGCCTCTGGGACGCCAACATGGATATGCTTTCACCGGAACTCATTAACCTCTATGATCCTTCCTGGCCCATCAGCTCCCGCAGCCCGGTCTGCCCGCCCACCTATACCGGCGAAAACGCCCGCATCATTCACTCCATTGTCACGGAAGGCTGTGAGATTGACGGCCACGTGGAAAATTCCGTTCTTTCCGCCTCCGTCACGGTGGAGCGCGGCGCAAAGGTCGTCTACAGCGTGCTGATGCCCGGCGCCACCATCAAGGCCGGCGCCACGGTGGAATACGCCATTATCGGCGAAAACTGTGTGGTGGAAGCCGGCGCCCGCGTCGGCACGGCGCCTGACGGCACGGAAGGCTGGGGCGTCGCCACCTGCGGCCCGAATGTCAGGGTTGCCCCCGGTCACGCGGTGCCCGCCGCCGCGATGATCTATCCCGGAGAGGAGGTCTGAGTCATGGCCAAGTATCATGGTATTATTTTCGCCTACAAGGATGCGCCGGAGCTGGGTGACCTCACACGGGAGCGCACCGTCGCCTCTCTCCCCTTCTGCGGCCGCTACCGGCTGATTGACTTTGCCCTGTCCTCGATGAAGAACGCGGGGATCACAGATGTCGGCGTGATCATGGCACGGGACTACCAGTCGTTGCTGGACCACATCGGCAGCGGCAAGGACTGGGACATGAGCCGCCGTTCCGGCGGTCTGAGGATGCTGCCGCCCTTCGGCCTGCCCCACGCGCACACCGGCAACTATGCCGGTACCATTGAAGCTTTGAATGCGGTCCGATCCTATATTCTGGATGTTCCCCAGCAACACATTGTGCTGATGCTGGGCAGCCTCATCGCCAACATCGATCTGGCTGCCGCGATCGCCGCCTATGAATCCGGCGGCACCGACATCACAGCCATCTGCTCCGACGGCCCGGCCGTCGGCGTCAACCACCATTACCGGGTGGACGAGGATGGCATGGTAAAGGAAATCTTTCTGTATCGCGGCGATGCGGACAAAGGCCTCAAGAGCCTGGAGGGCTACATTGTCCGCAAGGACGTGCTTCTGCGGCTGATGGACGAAGCGGCCGCCCGGAACCATTATGCCTTCCACCGTCACGCGCTGCTGGGCTTCCTGAATGACGGCGGCAGGATGAACGTGTACCGGCACGAGGGATATGTCTGCGCCGTGCGCAACATCGCCCAGTACTACAAAGCCAGTATGGACATGCTGGATGCTGAAATCCGCCACCAGATTTTCCCGGCTTCACGGCCGGTGCGCACCAAGATTCACGAAGAGGTCAGCAGCTACTTCGGCGAAAGCGCCGTGGTCAAAAACAGTCTGGTCGCCGACAACTGCATCATCGAGGGCGAACTCGAAAACTGCATCGTTTTCTCCGGCTGCCGCATCGGCGCCGACACCAGGCTCCGCAACTCCATCATCATGCGCGGCGTTACCATCGGCGAGCATACGGAGCTGGACTACATCATCTCCGACAAGTATGCCAGCTTTTCCGACCGCACGGAGCTCAAAGGCAACGCAAAGCTGCCCACGGTTGTTCCCAAGGGCTCAAATATCTGAGCATCCTTCCCCTGATTACCGGGCGGAGGAATGTCCTGAATTTCCGGACATTCCTCCGCCTCATGCAAACATTGCCGCCCGGCATCACAATCTCTTGTCTCAAGGAGGTCCATCCGTCATGGATACCCGCACCAGCAAGGAAAACTACTATCTTGACATCGCAGACTCCGTACTGGAGCGCTCCACCTGCCTCCGGCGGAAGTACGGCGCCATCATTGTCCGCAACGATGAAATCATCTCCACCGGCTACAACGGTGCCCCACGGGGCAGAAAGAACTGCAGCGATCTCGGCGTCTGTACCCGGGAAACCCTGCACATTCCCTCCGGGGAGCGCTATGAACTCTGCCGCAGCGTCCATGCGGAGGCCAATGCCATTATTTCGGCTTCCAGGCGCGATATGATCGGCGCCACCATTTATCTTGTCGGCCGCGACGCCCGCACCAACACGCTGCTGTCCGACGCCATGAGCTGCTCCATGTGCAAGCGCCAGATCATCAACGCCGGCATCGAGCAGGTCATCATCCGCACGTCACCCACGGAATTCCGTACCATTCCGGTCAGCGACTGGGTTGAAAACGACGATTCCATTTTCCTGCTGTGAAAAGAAGGGGCTGAGTTCCACTGAAAACTGTCTGGAAATACCTTCGCAAATTCTGGCTTCCCGCCATGCTCGCTTCTCTCTTCATGGTGGCGGAAGTCTATGTCGATCTCTATCAGCCGCGCATGATGGAAGTGATCGTGGATCGGGGTATCCTCGGCGTCGGAAACAACGGCGTCTCTGACCTGGGGCTGATTCTGTCCACCGGGGTCCGAATGCTGCTGGTGGTGCTGGCAGGCGGCGTCTGCGGGCTGCTCTCTGCCGTCTGCACCAATGTCGCCGGTCAGGGCTGCGGAAACAATCTCCGCAAGGCCTGTTTTTCGCGCATCATGCACTTTTCCTTTGAGCAGACCGATGACTTTTCCACCGGCTCTCTTATCACCCGCATTACCAACGATGTCACCCAGGTGCAGCAGCTCATCATGCAGCTCATCCGGGGTCTTGTCCGCTGCCTGATGTTCTTCTTCGGCGGCACCTGGGCCCTGCTGCGGCTGGACCTGAGCTTCGGGGTGATTGTGGCCTGCGCCTTTCCGCTGATTCTGATCGATATCATCTTTGTGGTCTGGCGTACCAACCCGCTCTTCACGGTGCTGCAGGAGAGCCTGGACCGGCTCAACAGCATCATCCAGGAAAATGTGACGGGCATTCGGGTTGTCAAAGCCTTTATTCAGGAAAAATCCGAAGCCGACCGCTTTTCCGAGGCCAACCGCCAGCTGGTGGACACGCAGTTCAACGTGCAGATGATGCTCTCCTTTCTCCGCCCGGTGATGAACATTGTACTGAATATCGCCGTTGTCGGCATCATCTATGTGGGAGCCGTACAGGTGCGCGACGGAGACCTTGCACCCGGTACCGTCATGGCCGCCATCACCTACATTTCCCAGATTCTGAACGGGATGATGATGCTTGCCATGATCTTCCAGACCCTGTCCCGCGGGACGGCTTCCGCAAACCGCCTGCAGGAAGTGATTCTGGCCGAATCCGCCATCCACCGGGAAGCGCTTTCCGAGATTTCCGCCGGAAGCAGCGCCCCCGCAGAAGCGGCTGACGCCGTATCCGGCGCTTCCGGAAAAGTGGAGCGCGGCTCCGTCCGCTTTGAGGATGTGAGCTTCGTCTATACCGACAACGGGAAAGAGGTTCTCCGGAACATAAACCTGGACATTGCCCCCGGAGAGACGCTTGCCATCATCGGTTCCACCGGCTGCGGCAAGACTTCCCTTGTCAGCCTGATTCCCCGTTTTTACGATGCTGCCGAAGGTCGCGTCCTGGTGGACGGCATGGATGTCCGGGCCTATGAGCCCTCCGAGCTTCGGGAAAAAGTTACGGTCTGCCTGCAGAAGAGCGAGCTCTTTTCCACCACCATCCGGGAAAACATCGCCCTCGGGAAACCCGATGCCTCTGAGACTGAAATCCGCCGTGCCGCGGAAGCCGCTCAGGCGGATGATTTTATTCTGCAGCAGCCCCAGGGTTACGACACGCCGGTGGCCGAGCGCGGTATGAGCCTTTCCGGCGGACAGCGTCAGCGTATCGCCATTGCCCGGGCCCTGCTCAAGAAAGGTGAGATCCTCATTTTTGACGACAGCACCAGCGCGCTGGACCTCAAAACCGAAGCGAAGCTGTATGCCGCCCTGCGCAGGGACTACGCCGATGTGACAAAGATCATCATCGCCCAGCGGGTCGCTTCGGTGCGCAATGCAGACCGGATCGTGGTGCTGGACGGAGGGACCATTTCCGCCTGCGGGACGCACGAAGAGCTTCTGCAGTCCAGCGCCGTGTACCGGGATATTGTCGCCTCACAGCTGAAGGAGGATGCCGCATGAGTGCTGTAACTTC
>CAZBXX010000165.1:0-4695 GCA_964495965.1 uncultured Oscillospiraceae bacterium
CGCATCTGCATCCGCGCGGAGGGAGCGGTTCATGCTCTCGGCTCCCGCGGCCTGTTGACCACATTGATGGGTGCGCCGTCCACGTAGGACTGTAGGTTCTGTACCGAGCAGTCCATGATGCGCTGCCGGGCCTCTTTTGGCGCCCAGCTGATGTGCGGGGTGATGAGGCAGTTCTTTGCTTTCAGTAGCGGGTTATCGCCCCTGATGGGCTCAGTAGAAACCACGTCCAGCCCGGCGGCGAAGATCTTGCCGCTGTTCAGCGCATCTGCCAGATCCTGCTCCACGACCAGCTGGCCGCGGCTGTTATTAATCAGAATGACGCCGTCCTTCATTTTGGCGATGGATTCCCTGTTGATCATGCCTTCCGTCTCCGGGAAGAGCGGGCAGTGAAGCACCACCACGTCACTGCGTGCAAAGAGCGTGTCGCGGTCCACATACTCGGCGATGGCTCTGCCGGCATCGGTCTCGCGGCTGCCGCTGGCGAGGACGGTCATACCCAAAGCCTTCGCAATTTTTCCGGTGGTCTGGCCGATCTTTCCGAAACCGATAATGCCCATGGTCTTTCCTGCAAGCTCAATCAGCGGATAATCCCAGAAGCACCAGTCGGGATTCTGCTCCCAGCGGCCCTCATGGACGGCTTCGGAGTGGTAGGCAACGTGGTGGCAGATTTCCAGCAGAAGCGCGATGGCAAACTGCCCGACGGCAGCGGTGCCGTAAGTCGGCACGTTGGAAACGCAGATCCCCTTCTCCCAGGCGTAGTTGTAATCCACAATGTTGTAGCCGGTGGCCAGCACGGAGATGTACTTCAGGTTCGGGCAGGCGTCAAAGACGGGTTTGCGGACGGGGCACTTGTTGGTGAAGACCACTTCGGCGTCCCCGATGCGTCCGGCAATGACGGCGTCGTCATACGGGGTGCGGTCGTAAACGGTGAGTTCACCAAAAGCTTCCAGCGCCTCCCAGCTCAGGTCGCCGGGGTTTTCGGTATAACCGTCAAGAATCACGATTTTCATAGGGGTTCTCTCCTTTTCTGCATAAGGTTAAGGTTATGTCGTAAAAACCGGAAAAAATGGCATCACTGTGAATCTGAACAGTGATGCCATTATGGCATGTATACGGGAAAATGTCAATGAAAGGTACCACCGGAGATTTCATCCGCGAAGCTGTCCCAGCTGCGGTGCATATAGGTCTCCAGCGCAATGGGGACACCGATGAACTTCGGATCCAGCCCTTCGTCCTGCAGGAATTCCTCCAGAAACGCCTTCCGTCCCGTTGTGTGCACCACGGGGATGCCGCTCAGCTCGCTGGCGGTCTTCACGACCGGGTAGCCGTCCCGCAGGTCGGCAGCGCTGGCCCAGGCCTGCAGGTTGGAATTGTTGATAAAGCCGGTCACCGTCTGCCGGGCGAAGCCCTCCATTTCAGCTTTGAGCTTCAGGATTTTTTCCGGCGTTTCGGACATGGGCCGGCGGATGTTGATGATGTCATAGACCTCCAGCTGCCCGGGCGAAAGCTCCGCAAAGTCCATATGATAACGGGCGAGAGACAGCGCCCCTGCCGGGTCACCGCCCACATCAAAGATGACCAGGTCCCAGTCCTGGGCGAAGGCGGAGCCCACAGCGGCGGGCATGTTGGTCTGGGTGATGCCGGCGCCGACAAAGGTGGGAGAGACCAGATTCACATTGCTCTCTTCCAGAAGCTTCACGTGGTCAGACATGCGGAAGTAGTCGTTGATGCGGTCCAGATCAATGACCTGGGTACGCTTGCCTTCCGCCGCCGCCATGACAGCCATGTTCAGGGCGATCTCCGTTTTCCCGGAACCGTAGTTCCCTATGAGAATGATGACTTTTTTCATAATACCGGCTCCTTCTTTTCCAACCGCAACCGCAGCAGCATACAGCGTTCCGGATAATTCTTACAGCTGCTTCATGACGCGCATGAAGAATTCCACAGCCCGGGTGATGCACTCCAGGCGGATGCGCTCATCGTTGCCGTGGATGCTGTGGCGCTCTTCCGCCGTCATATCCATGGCAGAGAAGCGGTAGACCTTGTCCGAAATGACACCGTAATGGCGGCTGTCGGAGCACTGCACCATCAGATAGGGCGACACAATGCAGCCCTGCCATGTGCCGGATACGGCATTGCAGACGATGTCCCAGCCTTCGCATTCGGTGCTGGAGATGCGGCTGGGTTCCATACTGGTGAGGTTGGTGAGCGTAATATCCCCGTCGCCGATGGTGTTCCGGATATACGTGATGGCTGAGGCTACGGAATCTGCCGGGTTCAGGCGGAGGTTCGAGACCATGGAGGCCTTCGGCGGGATCACATTCGGAGCTTTACTGCCGGACATCTGGGTAAAAGCCACCGTGGTGCGCAGGAGGGCATTGAGTTCACCGCCCTGCTTTTTGGTCAGCAGGTTCAGCACCCAGCCGAAGGCCCAAAGGTTGGCAAAGATCATCCGGTACAGAAAACCGGAATGCCGGCCGAGAGTATCGAACATTTTGGCAGCAGGCGCGGTCAGGTGCATCTTGAAGGGATGCGCTTCCACCCTGGCACAGGCCATGGAGAGCTTTCCCACCGGGGTGTGGGGCGCGGGGGCTGACGCGTGCCCGCCTGCACCGGAGATGGAATACTCCAGATTCAGCATGCCCTTTTCCGCAATGCCGATGAGTGCGCAGGGCTGCTTCACGCCGGGGAATACGTCTTCGACGACGGCGCCGCCTTCGTCCAGCACCAGGCGCAGTTCCATACCCTTTTCCTGGAAGTATCGGACGATGTTTTCGGCGCCGGGGCCGTTGACTTCCTCGCCTCCGGAAAAGGCGAAATATACGTCATGCTCCGGCTGAAAGCCCTGCCGGATCAGGTTCTCGGCGCCGGAGAGAATGCCGTTAAAGGTGACCTTGGTATCCAAGGTGCCGCGGCCCCACATAACGCCGTTTTCCACAATGGCTTCAAAGGCGGGCTTCTGCCAGTTTTCTTCCTCTACCGGCACCACGTCATAGTGCGCCATCAGCACGGCGGGATTTCCTTCCGTTTTCCCTTTCCAGTGAAAGAGCAGGCCCCGCCCGTCAAAGCGCTGCAGAGGACAGGTCTTCCATACGTTGGGGTAGAGCTCCGGCAGCAGTCCGACCAGCTTTTCAAACTCTGCGTTGTCCTCCAGCGCCGGATTTTCATTGGACACCGTTCTGCACCGGATCAGCGCGGAGAGGTTGCGGATGCTGGCCTCTTCATCCTGCTCGACCGGCTCAAAGAATTTTTCCTCCTGCCGGGGCGGGGTAAACATCAGCGTGCGGGCAAGAATGACCGCAAGCAGCACCAGAAGAATGTATACAACGACCATGTCGGAGTCCTCCTCAGAAGTAGATTTTACCGAAGCTTACGTGCCTGCTTCACAGCAGGCCTTTTCGGTACAGAATCCGGGAAACGCCCAGTGCGAACAGCACACCGACCGGCACCATGATGCTGACGAGGCCGCCAAGCGCCGGGATGGAGATGAACAGCACCAGCATCAGCAGCACGGGTGCGATGGCGATCTTCCAGTTGCGGGCGATGTAAACCACGCCCAGCCCGCCGAAGAGTGCCGGGAGAATCTGGTCGAAAGCCGGGGCCAGCACAGGAGAATTCAGGACCGGGGTCAGCGGTGTGATGAGCAGCACCCCCAGCACAATGATCAGGGTGGTCACAATGCTGGAGACCGCGATGGCGATGGTAGAGACCACTTCGCCCTCTTCGGTCTTGATGTCTGCATCCACCAGTTCCAGCGCGTTCAGGGCGGCGGGTGCCTTGAGGTTTGTGATGTTGCCGGTTACAAAGGCCAGATACGAGCCGCCGGCCCCCAGCATGGGGACATAGGTGAAGGTCTCAATGATGCCGACCGCCCAGAACATGGGTGCCGTGGCCAGCATCCCGAAGGCAAAGCCGCGCCAGTCAATGCCGGCGCCGAAAATCAGGGCCACCGCCACCGGGAACAGTAAAAGAATGACCATCACCGAGAGGTTCCAGACACGGCCCAGGTGATGAATGGAATCAATATACGAACGTTCTTTCTTCATTCCGGTTCCTCCTCTCAGGCAAGCCAGCGCGTGATGGGGATGGCAGCTGCCATGCCCGCAATGAGGCTGATGGGCAGGGCATAGTCGTTCATCCAGCGCCAGCCCAGTTTCCTGAGCGCCAGGGCACAGAGGCCCATCACGGCTGCAGACACCAGCATCACAAGCGGCGGAATCAGGCCGCTCGGATCCCCGTGGAAGATGGTGGAGAAGTCACTGAACACATAGCCGAGAAAGGCGGAAATCATGCCCATAAAAAGAGAAGCCGAGAAAATCTCGCCCCATTTTCGGTCCCGCTTTTCCAGGTTGATCATGCCGCCGATGAGCTTCTTCCCGACCACCGGCACCAGCCAGATGCCCACCATGATGCCCATGGTCATGACGGCGGCGATGGTGACATACTGGGTGGCGGTAAGGCTTGTGACTTCCGCCCACTCCAGGCCCATGGCGCTCAGGGCGTTAGCGGCGGCAGGCGTCTCATAGGTGATGGCGCCGACAACGCTCAGCCGCATCCAGGGGAGCGGGATGCCGAGCTTTTTGGACAGGCTGATGACGCTGATGACGATCGCCATGGCCGGGGCGACGGTAAATACGGCCGTGCTGATGACGATGTGGCGGAGTTTGTCCATCGGCATGCCGATTTCCTTTCCGC
>CAZBXX010000166.1:0-4658 GCA_964495965.1 uncultured Oscillospiraceae bacterium
GTTCCTCCCGGATGTATTTCGCCAGCCCCAGCAGAATGCCGACGCTCAGCTTGTCGTCCAGGAAGCGCGATTTGATATATCCGGACCGCGTGATCCTCACGTTGGGTTCAAAGCACACGATGTTGTCCAGCGACGTAATCTCGTGACCGCCGGCGACGGCTTTGCGACAGATTAAAATCTCAACCATCGAATAGCCAAGATGGCGGCGTGCCGCGGGAAGCGACACGATTTTTTCTTTCCAGCCCCGTTATTCTTTCAGAATTTCGCATCCCGTGATATAGTCAGGTATCAACGGGGAAAGGGGAAACGATACGGAAAAAAAGAGAGAGAGGAAGACTCAGTTTGGCGCCCCAGTCCTTCCTCTCTCGTTCCGACGTAAAACGCCATAGCCATGATACCTGTAAATCTTCATCATTGCAATATCTTTTCCGGGTTTGCGGAAAAAAGTTCTTCCGCGCTGATCCGGGCATATGCAGCCTTCACCGCCATGCTGAATATGTTTAAAATAGAATGCAACAACTGTCACAGGCGCGGGGAATGTATCCGCCACGGTTATTACGAACGCGGATATCTTCTGACAGCGGAAGATGTTCTTGCTGGCACTCGGATCCGGATTTTGCGGGTTCGATGCAAGCATTGCGGAAGAACGCACGCAATTCTTCCGGAGGAAATCGTCCCGTATCTTCGGTTTACAGCGACCTTTATCGGCACTGCGTTAAATCGGTATTGCTCCAGGATGCTCTGCAACGAATGTGTCAGGAAAGAAACTGTGGAGACGATATGCTGGGATATGGCGGTCGAAGTACCGCAGCTATATCGCTGGAAAAAACGGCTTGAAGAGCAGAAAGACAGATATCTGGGCGTGCTGGAATCTGCCAGGCACAGTACCCGAGAGACCATGGCGTGGCTTATGGGCCTGGCGGATTATGTAGTAGAATTTGCCGAAAAATATCTGCGAAGAACCGAGAAGATACCGATGCAGAGCCATGCGAATCCGACAAATATGAAGCAGCCCGTTTTCAGCTAAAATGACGTTTTGCGGAAACCACACAGCATGAAATGGCGGACAGTCCTGACAGTTTATACAATGGATTCATCCTAAATCGAAGGAGGAATCCACCATGGCAACCAATTCAACCAACACTCCCACAGCCGAACAGATCGCGGTAGCGCAGTGGCGCTTTGGCCTCGTTGCACCTGTCATCCAGAACACCTACCTGGAAGTTTCTGAAATGGCCTATTACAGGCGTATTACGGAACAGTCGCTGACCCGCCCGGACGGCATTGAGGTGCAGCTCAGCCCGAACACCTTGCAGAAATGGACTTCTGAATACCGGCGTTACGGCTTTGAGGCGCTCATTCCGAAAGAACGCGCCGACAAGGGATCCACCCGGGTACTGACGCCGGAGGCGGAAGAAGAGATCCGGCGGGTGCTGGAAAAGTTCCCCCGGCTGAAGGGACAGCAGATCTGTGACCACCTGAAGGAAAATGGATTTTCAGCGATGACACTCAGCCCCCGGAGCGTCCAGCGGTATATCCGCAACCATGATCTGCGGAATCCGGTTTACCGGCAGGAGAAGGACCGGAAGGCCTTTGAGGCAGAGGAGTTCGGGGACATCTGGCAGGCGGATACCTGCTATTTTCCCTACATTACTGAGGATGGAAAGAACCGCCGCACTTATTGCATTTGCATTCTGGATGACCACTCCCGGCTGGTGGTTGGTTCGGAGATGTTCTACGAGGATACTGCCGCCAATTTCCAGAAGGTTCTCAAAGACGCCATTGCACGTTTTGGAATTCCGCGCAAGTTGCTGTTGGACAATGGCGCACCGTATTCCAATGAGCAGCTGTCGCTCATCTGCGGAACGCTTGGTATTGTCATTGTCCATGCCCGTCCCCGGGATGGGGCAGAAAAAGGTAAACAGGAACGCTATTGGCGGCGTGTCAAAGAACAGCTCCTTTTTGGCATGGATACGTCTGAGATCCACAGCCTGAGGCAGTTTAACGAAATCTATGCCGATTATGTTCACAAGTACAACCACAGTTTTCACCAGGGAATCAATGGGAAGCCCTATGAACGTTACGAACATTCCGCAGCGAAGCTTCGCCGCCCGGAATCTGAGGAATGGCTGAACACCAGTTTCATGAACCGGGTAACCCGGAAGGTAAAGGGCGACGCTACTGTTACGATTGACAAGATCCAGTATGACGTCCCTCAGCAGTTCATTCGCAGCAAGGTCGAAATCCGGTACGTTCCCCATGATATAAGCACGGCCTGCGTCTATTCCAACGGGCAGAAGTATCCGATTCGGAAGACGAACAAGGTGGAAAACAGCAAGACCCGCCGGGCCACGAGTAGCCTGTCGCTGGACTATTCGAAGGTGGGTGCGTAAGATGGCGGAAGCATTTGCGTATTACGGCCTTCGGTACGATCCCTTTGAGAAAGAAAACGCGAACAAGGGCAATGCTTTTCATTCCAGAGATTTCAGGGAAGCCTACGCCAGACTGGACAGTCTGAGCAAGAGTCGGGGACTCGGAGTATTTACCGCCGGTCCGGGAAACGGAAAAACCATGGCGATCCGCTGTTTCATGGAGGATCTGAATCCCAATCTGTTTATGACGGGGTATATTGCTCTTTCCACTGTAACTGTCGGAGAATTCTACCGCCAGTGGTGTGATCTGCTGGGCGTGGAGAAGAAAGGCGGAAAGCCCGGGATGCTCCGGAACATGAAGGAGCAGATGAGGAATATGTACAAAGCCAAGCACCAGCCGCTCTTTTTGGTGCTGGATGAGGCGCAGTATTTGTCCACCGCGATCCTCAATGACCTGAAGATTATCCTGAACTTTGACTGCGATTCCCTGAACTGCGTGTGTCTGGTACTGTGCGGGGAGCCGCATTTCAACAACACGCTGTACAAACCGGTACATGAGGCGCTGCTCCAGCGTGTAACGGTTCACTACAATTTCCACGGTTTGCAGGACGAAGAGATCGCCGATTATGTCCGCCACAAGATCTCCATGGCAGGCGGAGCTACTTCCATTCTGGCCGACTCGGCGCTCAACGCAATTCATGGCCATTCTCACGGAACGCCCCGAGTGATTGACAATCTCATGAAGGAGGCTCTCCGGATTGGTGCTCAGAACGACAAGCAGGTCATTGATTCCGAAGTAATCCTGGCCGCTGTTGAGAACCGGAATCTGGTGTAGCATATGTATGTGACAAAGGAACAGATCCGCCAGGCACGAAAGGCAAACCTGGCGGATTACCTCCTGCAGGAGTATCCGGCTGATGTGAAGATTGTCGGCACCAGCCTTTGCCTGAAGAAGAATCCCAGTCTGTATGTGAAGAAGAGCATCCCGGGATACCATGATTTCGCGACAGGCGAACACGGAAACAGCATTGATTTCCTGACGCACCATCTCAACTGTTCCTTTACGGATGCGGTGAACACGCTCTGCAGATTTGACGGGTCTCCGCAGAACAAAGCCACGATGACCCAAGTACCGTTCCGCCTTCCGGAAAGGGCCCAGCCTCCCTTTGACCGGGTTGTCACATACCTGGCCGGAAGAGGAATTCCGCCGGAAATGTCCATGTTCCTGATTTGGGAAAACCTGTTATACCAGGATACGCCTCATGGAAATGCAGTCTTTATATCTCCCGATGAGGATTACTGTGAAATCCGGGGAACCGGCTGCCGTCCCTTCCACGGATGTCGGAAAAAGAAATCCGACCGATTCTGGTATCTTCTGACCGATCCGAAGCCTGATACAGCCTATGTCTGTGAGGCGGCAATTGATGCTGTCAGCCTGATGTTGATCCACAAAGCACAGAAAAAAACGGATCCCGCTGTATACGTCAGCATTGGCGGCGTCGCCAACCAGCAGGCAATTGACCGGCTCAGAAGGAAGAAACTGACCATTGTCCTGGCTGTTGACAATGATCCGGCTGGTAACAAATGTCGGCAGCGGAATTCGGATCTTGCGGCGCTGATCCCACACAACAAGGACTGGAATGATGACTTGCGGCAGATATTTCTTCCGTGATATGAAAAATGCGGCTCCGGCTTTCCGGTTCCGCTTTTCTCTTGTTGACGATGCTTTGAAATTGCTGGTAGAATCTTGTCGCAATACTGCTGATTTCGTGACGCTGGTGCTGATTGTGCCCTACGCCGCTGACGTCAGCATGGAAAACAGTTTGACGTTGGCAACACCGTCAATATGTCGCCGGACACACTTCGCCAGTATCGCTTTGCTAAAGACTATTACCGCTATGCAATAAAAGAGATGGAGGGGGACAAGTGAAACGAGACGCAATTGTTTCTGCTTTCTTAATTGCGGTGCTTCTGTTCTCTGCTTGTTCAGCTCGGAATGATACATATGCTGAAGGTGTACTTTCTGAGGAAATAGTTCAATCTGACATAACAGAAATGCAGGATGAATCAGAAGAATCACAACCTCAGTACTATGATGAGATGGGATGGAGAGATGACCAACTGTACTATTTTAATGAGGCAGGTGAGATCGATCCCACTTCAAAATGGAGAAAGATCAACAACCTCTGGTATTACATCGGAAAAGACGGGTACGCATTAAGAAATTGCTGGTATGGTACGCATTATCTATTGGAAGATGGAGTAATGGCATCAGATCAGTACGTT
>CAZBXX010000167.1:0-4645 GCA_964495965.1 uncultured Oscillospiraceae bacterium
TTCGCCAGCCATTCAGCCATGCTCAATCACCTCCACTCTCACATTGTGCTGACGCAGGTAGTCAATGGCGGCCTGCCGTTTCTCCGGCGGCCCCTCCACCTTCAGCACCAGTCCGCCCAGGGGTTTGCCCTGGAGGATTTCCACACTGCCCAGGAAAATATTCATGTTGACCCCGAAACGCCGGGAAACATCCGAAACCAGAGCCTCGCCGACGCTTTCCTCGGAAAAGACGCATTTGATGACCGTGTCGTCCGGCGCGATGAAGTCCAGGTTCTGCTTCATGAGCGAATTGATCCGGCCCAGGCCCGAGGTGGAACCGACAAACCGGCCGGTAATGGGCTGGCGGGGGTCGGAAAAGACCTCGTACACGCTCCCCTCTTCCACGATGCGGCCCTGTTCCATGACGGCCACCCGGTCGCAGACGGCTTTCACCACCGCCATCTCGTGGGTGATGAGGATCACGGTCAGGTGAAGCTGCCGGTTCAGGTCCTTCAGGAGCTTCAGGATGGATTCCGTTGCCTCCGGGTCCAGGGCCGAGGTGGCCTCGTCGGAAAGAAGAATCCGGGGGTTGTTGGCCAGGGCCCTGGCGATGGCCACCCGCTGCTTCTGCCCGCCGGAGAGCTCCGAGGGGTAGGCGTTGACCTTTTCCGTCAGGTCCACCAGTTTCAGGAGTTCCAGCACACGGGCCCGGATCTCCTCCCGGCTGCATCCGGTATACTTCAGGGGGTAGGCGATGTTCTCAAACACCGTGCTGCGGTCCAGGAGGTTAAAGTGCTGGAAGATCATGCCCACATCCCGCCGGAGCGCCTTGAGGTGCTTCTCAGTCAGGCGGCCTTCCGCCCGGCCGTCCTCCGGAAGGAAGAAACAGTTCCCGTCCGAAACCCGGACGGTGCCGAAGCCCTCCACGGTGATGCTGCCGGAATCCGGGGTTTCCAGCAGGTTGAGACAGCGCACCAGGGTGGACTTCCCGGCGCCGGAATAGCCCACAATACCGTAGATCTGTCCCTCTTCCACCTGAAGGCTCACATCCTTCAGGGCGACCACTTCCGCCTCCGGCAGGCGATAGGTTTTTGACAGGTCCTTCAGTTCAATCATCACAGCACAGCACACTCCACACTCCCGTATTCGCCGTCATGAAAAAACGGACCCGGAGGCTCACTCGCTTCCGGGTCCGTTGAATTTCAGTCATTCAAACAGATGGCGTTCCGTCGGGTGAAGCACTCTTCCGCGCATGGGACATCATGCACATGGGGCACATGTGCATCGCCATCATCATGCTGTTCCAGCGGTTCAGGCGCATCCGACTGCTTCTCCTTACGTTTGATGGGGTGATTATAGGTCCTCTCTCCCTGCTTGTCAACACGCTCCGAATTTTTTATGGAGACCTCCGATTTTTCACCGGAGGCCTCCATGCAATCTTGTACAAAATGACCTGTTATCTTTTCCGCCCTGTGCGGATTGTTTTCACGCCGCCGCAGGCAGCGCTTCCGCACCCACCGCCTGGGCGGCGGTCTGCCCGGCAAACCAGGCTTCGGCGCGGTCCAGCACGTTCTTCTTGAGATTGGTGTGGAAGAACATGTAGTCGTACAGGTGCAGCGAGCCCTCCGGCAAAATGTCCAGAACCGGGGGATAGTCCTCCGCGCTGACGTCGGTGACAATGATCTCGCCCCGTTCCCCGATCACGGCGCCGCAAAGCTCCGGCACCGGGTCGGCGGTTGCGGAGAAGACCGCGCCCAGGTTCAGGCTCCGGTCGGCCGGGGTGCTGTCCGTCATCCAGTTCAGGGGGTTGATGGAGCAGGTCCGGACCCCCTCCGGGATAATGATGGTGCCGCTGAGGCTGCCGTCTTCACAGTCAAAGCAGACGACGGAGCCGGTGTCGAACTCCCCGGATGCCGGTACAATCCACGGGCAGGCGTCTGTCAGCTCCTCCGTGAGGCGCCAGCCGACGGCATAGACCGTCACCAGCTGCTGCCGCAGGGCCTGCGCCTCTTCCCCGTCGCCGCCGTAGAAGTCCTCCAGCAGCCTGAGGCACATCTCCGCCCCCTGGGAGAAGCCCGCCAGGATGATGCCCCGGCCGTCATTCTCGTTTTCCAGGTACCAGCGGAAGGCGTCCTCCACGTCCCGGCAGGCGATCTCAGCCGCCTGCTCCCGCTCCGCTTCCGGAAGGGAATAGGCATTCATGGAAATCTGCCTGTAGTAGGGGGAGAACAGTCTGCCCGCCTCTTCGTAGATGCCCCGTTCCATCTCCAGCGCGCTGACAAAGCGGCTCTTCAGCCAGTCATCCAGCTCCAGGGCGTTCCGGTCGCTGCGGGTATCCACCGTGGGGCAGATGAGGAAGATGTCCACACCACGGTCTTCCCCTTCGGCAAGCCAGGCCCAGTTGTCCGCATCAGCGTAGTCCAGGGCTGCAAGCTCCGGCGCCTCCGCGGGCTCCTCAGCCGGTTCGGCATCCTCAGCCGCCGGTACTTCCACGGGTTCCATCTCGGATTCCGCGTTTTCAACTGCCGGCTCCTCTGCGGGCTCGTCCGCGGGCTCCTCAGCAGGCGCAATGTCTTCAGCCGCAGGTTCCTCCGCGGGCTCTTCCATAGGCTCTGCATCTTCTGCCGCAGGTTCTTCCGCCGCTGCAGCCTTCTGCACGGAGGGCAGCGCCTGGATGACCTCCCGGGGCAGCTCCAGAATGCCGGCAATCTGCCGTACGGCGATCTGGGCATCGTTCCGGTAGGCCGGGACGCCGGGTTCCACATCGCAGGCGTAGTTGCCGATGATGTCCACCGCGTACCCCTGCTGCTGGCGGTACACCGCCGCAATGGCCTGATAGACCGATTCGCCCCAGCGCTGGTGGTAGGACGAGGTCACGATCGTGATGCTTCTGACCCCGTTGGCCTGCAGGATCTTCAGGGTGTTCACGGCGTTCTCCTGGGTGGTCATGGCCTGTTCATCCGTATAAATGCGCGCGGCGTCGATGCCGCACTGCTCCGTCAGGTACTCCTTCATGAGTCCGGCCTCGGTATGGCCCTCGGGGTTGTTGCTGCCCGTCGCGCCGCCGGAGCAGACCAGAATGGTGTTGGGGAACTCCCGCGCCACGGCAGCCGCCGCTTCACAGCGGAGCATCAGCTCCGGCTGCATCTTCCCGTCTTCCAGCTGATAGCCCAGCACCACGATGGCGTGGTTCCGGCTGTCGGGGATGCCGGAATCGGCAAGGGCTTCGGCCTTTTCCCCGCCGTCATGCAGGTTGAGCGTATAATCCGGGTCCAGGTATACCTTTTCCCAGTGGTCGGCAATGGATTCCGCCAGCTCATAGTCCCGCTCGTTCACGCTGCGGATGGTCTCCAGATCCCGGCGGATTTTCGCCTGATTTGCTTCCGCGTCCTGCGGGTTCCCGTAAGCCAGCACCAGGTCACCGAGCAGGGCGCCGACATTCGCGCTGTTCTCCTGTGTAACCGGGGCTGTCAGCGGAACCGGTGGCGTCAGGCCCAGCAGGTCCCGCACCGGATTCCAGCCGAGCAGGACCAAACCGAATATGGCAAAAGCGAGAATCAGGATCAGCAGGATTCTGCGTCGTTTCATGGCGTTACTCTCCCTTCAGACGTGTGAATGTGCATCGTGCGCGGACCGGATTCACCCGAACAGGCCGTTCAGCCAGCCCTTGGCGCCTTCCACCAGTTCCGCGCCCTGTTCCAGGCCCTTGATTCTGGCTTCCTCCATCTGCGAGACGAAGTCATTCAGCTTCTGCGTGTTTTCCAGAAGGCCCTTCAGGGTTTCTCCCGGATGCTCGATGCCTGCCTCCTTCAGCGTGTCGAAGAAGCCCTGCACCTTTTCCGTCACCTCGTTAACTTTTTCCGTCGCCTCAGTGACCACCGCCATTTTTTCCTGGACCTGCTTCATGGTCGCGGAGATTCTTACCCAGGCCAGGATCAGCGCGGTCGCCAGAATCAGAATCAGCACAGCGTGGATGATGATTTCGATTTTCCGCCGCTGCTCGTACTTCCGTTTGAAGTCCAGCAGTTCCTGCAGCATTTCATGGTCGCTCATGTCTGTTCCCTCTTTTCTCCTTTATGGTCTTCCGAATCCGTTCGGGGCTCCCGGCATGCCCGCTGCGGGGCCGGCCGGACTGCTCTCAACTGGCAGATAGTATTCGTAAAACACCGCCTGACCCTCGGTAAGCCCCTCGGTAATGGCCACCTGCTGCCCGTCCGAGACGCCGGTCTGGACTTCCAGTTCCACGGTGGGCTTGCCGGTCTTGTTGTCCAGCGCCGTGTATACATAGCTGTGGCTGCCGCGGTCGTGCACTGCCTCCACCGGCAGCAGCAGCGCCGTCGCCGAGCCACGGTGAACGATGACCGAGGCATTCATGCCGTCCAGCATGTCCGGCGCGCGGTCCAGCCGGAGCTTCACCGTGTATTTGCTGTTCCCGCCGGAGTTCTCTCCCACCGCGGCGATCTCTTCCACCTCGGCGGTGAAGCTGCGGTCCGGCAGAGCGTCCACAATCACATCGGCCTTCATGCCACGCTCATACTGCAGAACATCCAGCTCATCCACATCGATGCTGATGGTCATGACCTTATCCGGCGTCACCTGCATGATGGTGGTTTTTTCCAGATCATAGAGACCGTCGTCTTCCTCGGTGGTTTCGGTGGGCAGCGCA
>CAZBXX010000168.1:0-4590 GCA_964495965.1 uncultured Oscillospiraceae bacterium
TCCGCCGCAGCCCTCCTTGACTACAGCAAGGAGGAAAACAACATGAATGGTTCTGCAAATAAAACAAAAACCGGTCTGAGGAAGACCGGAAGAATTCTTTTGATCGCGGCAGTGATTGCCTGTCTCTTTACCGCCACCGCCTTTGCAGCGGGCTTGTTTTCTGTCTCCACCCGGGTGCCGGACCCGAAGGAGACCTTCCAGATCCATTGGGATGACAGTGAAAACGGCTATCTGGAGTGGTCGGACGCCAAGCTGGTGCTGACCTTCCCGGATGTGGGTGAAAGCCGGGAGATCGAAGTCCGGCCAGGCTGGCTGCCTTTCGAACTGCCGTCTCAGCTGGCCGGCAGTTCGCCCTGGGATCATCTCAGCAAAGAGACCTGGTTCCAGCGCTTTGCATCTGAATCTCTCTGTTTCCCGGATGAGTCCGGCAATCTGCCGGAGATGTTCCAGGGAATCTCGCAGCCGATTCTGATTCAACTGTATTCCATGGCTCAGTTTCGCGGTGACGGCGCCATGCTGATGCTGTATCAGTCACCTTCCGACCTGACGGAGGAGCACTGGGACGACATGAATGTGGATGTGCTGAGTTTTCACGGCAGGCAGCATTTTGACGAGCGGTACGTTGAAGCACTGGGCAAAACCATAGAAGCCTGCGACATCGAATATGATTATGTGCTGCTTTCCAACGCCGAAGCCGGCTGGGTCATCGAAGTCTGCGGGCAGCTGGGCATGGATACCGTCCGGAAAGTCGCCCGGAATCTGGAGATCCGGGAAACCGGCAACGTTCTGACCTCGGATGACTTTCAGAATCAGTTCCTGTTCATTGACGGCGGCGTCGGCTGAGAATCCGTATCTCAGGAACACTTCAAAAGGCAGCTTTTCTCTCTGAAAGAAAACCCTCGCATTCTCAAAACTCTGCTCTCAAAGCAGTGTGGAATGCGGGGGGTTTTCTTATCTCCCGGTCAGCCGGGCAACGGGCGAGCGCTTTGCCTTCATGGCGCCGGTCGGACAGAACTCCTGGCAGCAGAAACAGCGGATGCACTTGCGCCGGTTGATTCTTGCCCTGCCTTTTTGAATCCGGATTGCCTCAGCCGGACAGTTGTTGGCACACTGACCGCAGCCGATGCAGTCCCGGTCCGCCGCCGGGCGGGACCGGTAAAGGAGATACAATGCCTTCTTTTCAAGCTTTCGGAGACCCCTGTCTTCCGGCGTGCGGATAAACCAGGCCGAGGTCGCGCCGGACCTCTGGAAATCTTTTAACACATAGGGGGCTACCATAGCCGTGATTTCATCTTCCCGTTCAGCGGTGAGAAGGCCCCTTTGTTTCGCCGCCTCCAGGTAAGGGATTTCCTGCTCCCCCAAGCCCAGAATGGCGGCGCCAAGGCGGTCCAGCCGATAGGGATCCGTTCCCGCCAGCAGAAGGCCCAGATGCCTCGGCGTCCCCATGGTGGGCCCGTTTCCTTCCATGATCTCCACCGCGTCGCACAGGCAGAGGCGCGGCTTTACATATTCGTTCAGATCAACCAGGAGATTGGCAAAATCCATCGGGTCCTCATGGCGGAAATGGGTCTCGCTCTTGATCGTGCCGGGGATCACGCCGTACAGGTTCTTGGTCGCGGCGGTCATTCCCTGCATCCCGTGGGATTTGAGTTTGGAAAAGCTGATGATCGCATCGCAGTTTCGCATCCAGTCCACATAGGCAAATTCCCGAAGGCTGATACCCTGAGGAAACGTGACCTCCGTATAACCGCAGTCCTCATTCAGCTTTCCGCCGGCTTCTTCGCAGAGCCGCATCCCTGTCATCTCGTAGCTCCGCCGCATCAGCGCAGGAGTAAAGGGCCCGCCCGGGCTGTCCCCGAGGACGACCTCCGCACCGCGGGCCTTCAGCATTCTGGTCAGTTCCGCGGCCAAAACCGGGTGGGTTGTCGCTGCCGCTTCGGGCTTCTTCGCCGCGCAGAGATTCAGCTTGATACCGATCCGCATCCCGGGCTTCACCCATTCCAGCCCGCCCGCCGCTTCAAGCGCCTGCTCCAGCGCGTTGCGCACGGTTTCCTGCCTGTAATCCGGGCAGGGAATCAGGACCGGGGTCCCTTTCTTGTATTCCATGCTGGCACCAGCCTCTCTGTATTTCTGCTGGGATTATTGTAACACGGTATTCCCTGCCGCGCAATGCAGCGGCCTGAACCGTTTTACGGCGGAGCTGCCTGATTGTGGTTTTGCTTCTGATCAGGCTATGGTTGTCAGAGCAGGCATATAAATACTTTCTTCCATCTGCTGCCACCGGCTGTAAAACTCATCTTCTGTGATTCTGATGCTCTTTTCACTCGGGAAGCTCTCACTGGCGCCCTGCTAAGAATAAAAAACGGTGGCATTGTCTGCCTCATCAAAATCAGTGAAAACCGATTCTGTATCTTCCAGTGTGCTTCCGTTCAGTTTTTTTACAGTAATGTACGTGTAAGACGCGCCGCCTGAGCCGCGGTACAGAATGCTGTTGTCTGTCCGGACGAAGTAGCGCATCCTTGCGGAAGAGGTGGCAATGTTGACCGGAACATCATTCTCCAGCGTATAGAGCCCGAACACGGTGCGGGAGGTGTCCGCATCTTCCGGCAGGACCGGTGCAATAATCAACTCCGGAATACCGTTCTTGTCCAGATCTTTCAGCGCATAGCCACCCCCGCCTGAATAGGCGGCCAGTTCGGACAGCTCATGGCTCCACATGTATTCCCCGTCCGTGTTTTTCCCGCTGCTGAAGGCGGTTTGATAGGCATCTATCACACTGCTGTAAGAGTGCAGAAAGTCCCCCACGTAAATGTATGCCGGTGCCGTTACCGCATAGCTTTCCTCACCATCAAACCAGGCGCGGATGCCCCAGCCATTCAAGGCCAGCGGCGCTTCACTGACGGCAAGAGTGTCTTCTTCGAGGACTTCCAGCTTCAGTCCGGGAAGTTCCGCTTCGGCATCTTCCAGAGCAAAAATTACTCCATCCGGGCTGACAAGCTGCCAGGTCAGGCTGCGGTCATTGTCGGCATGGGCAATGAACCATGTCCTGCCGCCAACCGCGATGGCTTCACTGGTCGGCCTTTTGGTGATCACCACCGGCGGTTTCCGGGAGCCGGGCATTTGGTAGCTCTCTTCAACCAGAGGGCTCATCTCTTCAGGATTGCCCTGCAGATTCCCTCCGGCTGGCAGGGAGTCTTCTCCCGTTTCTTCTTTCCCGGTATCTCCTTCAAAAGGGATTTCTACCCTTGTCCAATCAAGCTTTAACTCCGTTCGCTCCATTCCCGCAAAACGCTTTTCCACTGCATTGTCATACTCCTGCTCGCTGATCACGGCATTTTGAGCATCTTTACAGGTAATCTGTTCCGATTCACCTCCGCAAGCCATTCCACGGTCTTGGAAGCCAGGAACTCCCAATCGGCCGCCCCGTTCTTCAGGCACAGGGCGTGCCAGGCATAGTACTGATAAGCGTACCCGCTCCTGGTCACCCCTTCACATGGATAGTAATACCGGTCAGCTTCCGCATCATAATAGCAGGGAAGAGACTCCTGAACGATCTCCGGCCAGTCTTCCGGGCCGTCTGTCTCTTCGTGATCCGGCCAGCGGTTCTCAATCCCGCTGCCGTCCGGACGAACTTCCCAGAAGTTTACATAGGTGAAAACACCGGTTCCCTGCGTGGTTGCGGCAATGACTTCCAGGCAGCCGTTATGGTCAAGATCTGTAAAAGTATAAAACCACGGAGACTCATAGGGATCGGTAAAAGCCCAGCGTTCCCGGCTGGCCTCTATAACCCGCTTCTGTTCTTCCACGGGCAACACCGACAGTTCTTCCTTTGCCGGCTCGGCAATTGTTGCATCCGTTACTGCAGGCGCCCTGCCGCAGGCCGCAAGCGTAAAGAGCATTGCCATTAGCAGCAAAACACTGACTGATTTCCGCATTTTTCAACGTCCTCCATCATTTGTTCCTCTGCCGGAAGTATATCACAGTTTTCTGACGGAGTCTCTGAAGAATCCTTAACCCTCTGTATTTGAAAAATCGTTTTTAGTATTTTCGAGATTTCGAGAGGTTTTGAGAGTATTTAAGAGATTTCACTTTGTTCTGAAAAATTTCCGTTGACAAGCGCATTCCCCTGTGCTATAAAGATTAAGCGCCTCGGGGGAGCCTCGTCCTCTGTTGGCTGAATGTTGTTGTATTTTATCATATTTTTCGGAGGAAGAACATGTCTACTACCCTTTTGACCAAGGAGCAGGCCGCAGCCGCCCGCAAGTGGTACGTCATCGACGCCGCCGGCAAGCCCATGGGCAAGACCGCCGCTCTCGCAGCGGATCTGCTTCGCGGTAAGCTGAAGGCCGACTACACACCGCATGTTGACAGCGGTGACTACGTCATCATCATCAATGCCAAGGACGCTGTCCTCACCGGCAAGAAGCTGGAGCAGAAGTATTACCGTACCCACTCCGGTTACCCCGGCGGACTGAAGGAGACCCAGTACAAGACCCTGATGCAGAAGAAGCCGGAGCTGGCCATGCGTCTCGCCGTGCGCGGCATGCTGCAGAAGAACACCATCGCCCAGTGGCAGCTCAAGCGCCTGCG
>CAZBXX010000169.1:0-4573 GCA_964495965.1 uncultured Oscillospiraceae bacterium
CGGCTGGGATCACTTCCCCGCCACCTATGACGAGTTCTTCCAGTTCTGCAAGGACTGCAAGGACGCAGGCTATAATGCCATGGGCCAGATGGCCGGCGAAAACGCCTGGTCCTCCATGCTCTGGTACTCCGAGCTGGTCATGGCCATCGGCGGTCCGGACGTCTACGCGGACGGCATGAAGGATCCCGCCTTCGTGCAGGCTGCCGAAATGCTGAAGGAAATGTACAACTACACCTTTGACGGTGCCGTTTCCGCCGCTGCCGGCGATGTCAACGGCCACTGGATCGCCCGTGACACCGCCGTTTACCTGAACGGCCCCTGGTGGATTGCCAACCTCTACAAGGAAGACAACGCCGTTGACGGCGTGCTTCTGGCCGACGTCTGCGAAGTTGCCACCAACCCCGACTTTGTCGGCGGCAAGGGCAACGGCGGCGTGATCTCCGCTGTTCAGGGCTTCCTCGCAGCCGGCAAGCAGGATGACCCCGCCAAGGAAGCTGCCGTTGTGAAGTTCCTGCAGTATATCACCGATCCCGCTCACGTTTCCGAACTGGCACTGAGCTCCGGTGCCATGTTCTTTGTGAAGTACACCCCCTCTGAGGAAACCACCGTGATCTCCCAGAAGGTGACGGAAGTCTCCAACAACGCCGCGTTCTCCGTTCAGCATGCACAGGCCGCCCTCGGCAATGCCTGGACCACCGAGTTCCCGGCCGCCCTCTCCGCCCTGGTTCTCGGCCAGGTTGACGCCCAGGGCTTTGTCGACCAGCTTCAGGCCGCCATCGACATGGCCGCCTGAGTTACCCCGTTTCCCTGCAGGGTGCGGATAATCCCGCACCCTGCTTTCCGATACTCTGAGGAGGTGACACCACCGTGAAAGTTGATCGCTCTGAGCGCGCGCCCCTGTGGGCCTTTATGGCGCCGGCGCTGATCATGATGCTGGTCTTTTTCGTGATCCCCGTTATCTACGTAGTCGCCGTCAGCTTCCTGAAGTGGAACGGCATCTCGGACCCCGTGTTCAACGGCGTGAAAAACTTCATGCTTCTGTTCAAGGACAACGCCTTCAAGCGCTCCGTACTGAACAATGTGATCTGGGCCCTGGTGGCGGGCTTTATTCAGGTTCCCCTAGCCATGGTGATGGCCATCATTCTCTCCCGCAAGCCGAAGGGATGGAAGTTCTTCCGTACCGTCTACTTCTTCCCGCAGGTGATTTCCGGCATCGCCCTGGCGACACTGTGGCGCGCCATCTACCGGGCAGACACCGGCCTTCTCAACGCGTTGCTCGGCTCGGTGGGTCTCGGGCATCTGGCCAAGGACTGGCTGGGCAACCTGAGCACTGCCTTCCCGGCGGTTCTGATCTACTGGGTGTTCTACGTCGGATACTACATGGTCATCATGATGGCCGACATCACCACCATTGACGAATCGTACTACGAGGCGGCGACCATCGACGGCGCCACCGATTTCCAACAGGCCATCCACATTACCATTCCCCTGATCAAAAAGACTTCTCTGCTCACCTGCGTCACGCTGGCGAGTGTGATGGGCCTGCGGCAGTTTGAGCAGGTCTACATGCTGACAAACGGCGGGCCGGCGAACACCACCTCCACCATCGTGCTCTATATGTATAAGAAGCTGCAGGATGCCAACTACGGCGTCGCCAGCGCTTCGGCCCTGATTCTGATTCTCGTGGGCGTTATCTTTATTGTCTGCATCCGCAAGATCTTCGAGGGCCGGAACCGTGAAGCCGCGGCGCTGAAGAAAGCAAGGGGGGCCGTGAAATGAGTCATTCCAACGTACACGCTCCTCTCCGCGGCAAAGAACTGCTGCTTGCCGTGCTGCGCTGGTTCCTGATTATCTTCTTCGCGCTCTACACGCTGTTTCCGCTGATCTGGCTGTTCATCTCCTCGCTGAAGACAAACTACGAGTTCCTCGCAGCCTCTCCCTTCTCTCTCCCGGCGGTGCCCCAGTGGCAGAACTACACCAATGCCCTGAAGGTGGCAGGCCTCGGCAGGATGCTGCTGAACTCCGTCATCGTCGGCGTCTGCGCCACGGTGTTCAACGTGATGGTGGCGAGCCTGAGCGCCTACAGCATCTCCCGCTTCCGCTTCCGCGGTCGCGAGACCATCTTCACCCTCTTTACCGCGGGAATTCTCGTCCCGCTGAACGCACTGATGGTCCCGTACTTCCTGATCATCAATAAGCTCGGCCTTTACAATACCTACGGCGGGATGATCCTGCTGTATTCGGCAATCGGCATTCCCATGTCCACCTTCCTGATCCGGGGACTGATGGACTCCATCCCCATTGACCTGGAGGAGGCGGCCTTTATAGACGGCTGCGGCTTCTTCGGCCGGTTCTTCCGCATCATCTTTCCCCTGAGCCGGACCGGAATCGTCACGGCGGCCACCTTCCAGTTTCTCACCTGCTGGAACGAATTCGTCTTTGCCAACCTGATCGTCTCCTCCGAGAAACTCCGCACCATCCAGGTCGGAATCCGTTACTTTACCAACCAGTTTTCAACGGACTATGTCTCGATGTACGCGGCGATCATGATCTCCATCATTCCCTCCATCCTCGGCTATGTGCTCTTCCAGGAGCAGATCATCGCCGGCATGACAAGCGGGGCCGTGAAAGGCTGAGTTCAGATCGGAACTCTTTCACACCGGAGTTTTCCTGAAAACCGATGAACACAGGAGCAGGCACATTGCTCCTGTGTTCTGCGCTGTCAATTCGCCTGAAGCCGCTCCCGCCGGCAACACAAATACCGACTGAAAACCTGTGAGGTTTTACCGATGAATTTCCACTATACCGTAAATGAATGGACCCTGGAGCGCGACGGAGCCGTGCTGCTCCGTTCCGGCACGGAATTCCCCTTTCTTTTTGCCGGAACCGGAGAAGAATCCGTCGACATGTTCCGCGGAAACTTTAAAATTGAGGATTACGTCACGCAGCGCAGAGCGCTCTCCGCAACCGGGATCGAGTGTACCGCAGACGGCGCAGTCGTTGAATACGGCGACTGTCTTTCTCTGGTCATCCGGATTGAGGGAGACTGCGCCACGCTGTCTTTTACACAGAAGGATCCCGCCGTCAACCGCCTGTGGCTGCGCGTCCCCGCCGAACAGGACGAATGCTGCTGGGGCTGCGGCGAGCAGATGTCCTACTTCAACCTCCGCGGCCGGCACTTCCCGCTCTGGACTTCGGAGCCGGGGGTAGGCCGCGACAAGAGCACCTATGTAACCTGGCGCTCAGACGTGGAGAACGGCGGTGCCGGCGGGGATTACTGGAACACCAACTACCCCCAGCCCACCTTTGTCTCCTCCCGGCATTACTACCTGCATGCGGACACAACGGCCTACGCCGACTTCGATTTCCGGCACCCGGAGTTCCATGAGCTGCAGTTCTGGGAGGTCCCCGCTTCCGTCCGTATCGAGGCAGCGGACAGCTTCCCCGCGCTGTTGGAAAAAGAAAGCGCTTATTTCGGCCGCCAGCCGGAGCTTCCGGACTGGATATACAACGGGCTGATTCTCGGCCTGCAGGGCGGCAGCGGCCGCGTCCGTGAGCTGACGGAGCGGACCCTCGCCCACAACATTCCGGTTTCCGCCGTCTGGTGCCAGGACTGGTGCGGAAAGCGCGTCACCTCTTTCGGCAAGCGCCTGCAGTGGGACTGGCACTATCACCCCGAAATGTACCCCGATCTCCCCGCCGGTATTGAAAAGCTCCATGCCCGCGGCATCCGCTTCATGGGTTACATCAACCCCTACCTGGTGGAGGGGGGCGAACTCTATAACGAGGGCCTGGAGGCCGGTGTGTTCGCCCGCCGCTCAGACGGAAGCGTCTATCTGGTGGACTTCGGAGAGTTCAGCTGCGGTGTCATCGACCTGACCGATCCGAAAGCCTTCGACTGGTTTAAAAACCGGGTTATCCGGGAATGCAGCCTGGACATCGGCATCGACGGCTGGATGGCGGACTTCGGAGAATACCTGCCCACGGACGACATTGTCCTGCACAGCGGCAAAAGCCCCATGCTGGAGCACAACCGCTGGCCCGCCCTCTGGGCCCGGTGCAACTATGAGGCGGTCTCCGAGGCAGAAAAGCTCGGCGAGGCTGTATACTTCATGCGGGCTGGCTTTACCGGCAGCCAGAAGTACTGCACCCTGCTCTGGGCGGGAGATCAGAGCGTGGACTTTTCGCGGCACGACGGGCTCTGCACCGCCATCTGCGCTGCCCTGAGCAGCGGCATGTCCGGCTGCGGCCTGAACCATTCGGACATCGGCGGCTACACCAGCCTCTTCGGCAACACCCGCAGCAGGGAAGTCTTCCTTCGCTGGGCGGAAATGGCCGCCTTCTCCCCGGTTATGCGGACCCACGAGGGCAACCGCCCGGAAGAGAACTTCCAGTACTACGACGATGAGGACTGCATGGAACAGCTGAGCCGCCTGACAAAGCTCCACGTGGCCATCAGGCCGCTGCTGAAGGAACTGGTGAGGGAAAACGCGGAAAAAGGCCTGCCTGTCATGCGGCCGCTCTTCCTGCATCACGAAGACGACCCCCGCTGCCTGACCGAGCAGTTTGAATA
>CAZBXX010000170.1:0-4570 GCA_964495965.1 uncultured Oscillospiraceae bacterium
CGGCAACCTTGTCGTCCTGGCCCTTGGTCTTCGGGGAGATGGCCATGGAGTAGCACGGCTCGGGCATCTCAATGCCGGGGAGCTCGGCTTCGTTCTTCGGGTCGCAGACCGTGTCTCCGGTCTTCCAGTCCATCTTGCCGACGGCAACGATGTCGCCGCAGCAGGCGTCCTTGACCTCGGTGGTCTTCTTGCCGCAGACGGTGTAGAGGCGGCCCAGCTTATCCGTGGAGGAAGCGCGGACGTTGCGCAGGGAAAGGTCGGAAGTGATGGCGCCCTTCATAACCTTGACAAAGCTGTACTTGCCGAACTGGTCGGAAACCGTCTTGAACACGAAGCCCTGCACCGGGGCGGCGGCGTCAATGCCCTCGACCTCCGTCGGGGCGGGGACGTAATCCACAACGCCCTGCAGGAAGGCCTCGGTACCGATGTTCTGCATGGCGGAACCGGCGAACACGGGGATGACGCTGCGGTCCTTCATGCCGGCGCGGATGCCCGCGATCATGTCGGCCTCGTCCAGCTCCATGGTGTCAAAGAACTTCTCCATCAGTTCCTCGGTGGCGCCGGCAGCGGTCTCCATCAGTTCCATGCGGAGGTCTTCGGCATGGCCGGCGTCGGCAGCGGGAACGGCGCCTTTGGTGCTCTTTGCGCCGCTGGTCATGTAGCAGACGTTGTGCACCAGGTCAATGACGCCCTTGCCGTCAGAGGTGGGGATGGTGACCGGCGCCACGATGCTGCCGTATTTGGCGCGCAGCGCTTCCACCACCGCAAAGTAGTCACCATGCTCCTCATCGCACTTGGAAACCATAAAGGCCGTGGGCAGGTTTGCCGCCTTCAGGTACTTCCAGCTGCGCTCGGCGCCGACGGAGATACCGTCCTTGGCGGAGCAGAGGATGACGCCGGCTTCCACCGCACGCAGGGCGCACAGCACCTCGCCGACAAAGTCAAAATATCCCGGGCAGTCCAGCACGTTCACCTTGCAGCCGCCGAAGCTGACCGGAGCCAGGGACGAGGCAATGGTGATCTGCCGTTTGATCTCTTCCGCGTCATAGTCGCACACGGTGTTGCCGTCGCTCACCTTGCCGAGGCGGTCCGTCGCACCGGTGACAAAAAGCATGCTCTCTGCCAGGCTGGTCTTGCCGCTGTTACCATGCCCGAGGAGGGCGATGTTGCGAATGTTCTTACTTTCCATGTTTTGCTTCCTCTCTGTCGAAATAGTAGGTTCACAGCGCCAGAGCGCTGAAATGCATGAAACGCGTTATCCGATTTATTCTACACGATCAGGCACCGTTTGGCAATAAATTTTTTAAAACCGCATGAACACCGTGATCCCCGTAACCAGGATGAGGTCCAGCAGCATCAGCACGAAGGGCAGCCACGCACTCAGGATGCCCGGGCCGATGAGCCGGATGAAGACCAGCAGCGTCCCCAGCACGGCGGTGAGGATGGTGAGCAGCAGGTTCAGGCGCACGGCCACATACATGCTGCGGCCGGTATCCGCCAGGTGCGTCAGCGGGCCGAGGCCCTCACGGCAGATGACGCCGGAGACCTTGCTGGTTTCCGAAGGCTGCGCTTCCGAGATGCGGAAGCGGTCGCCGTAGGGCGGAAAGTCGTATCCGTCGGTCGCCACGTCGAAAACCTCATGCAGCATGTCGGGCGTGACGTTGAAGTCGCGGACGGCAAAGATGGGGTGGCGGTTGGAGGCAATCAGTTCCTGCAGCGCGCTGCGGATTTCAGGCCGCGCGGTGTAGGCCACCTTGAAGATGCCGTAGAGCACACCGTCAATGGAGAGCAGCACGGTGGTGCGGTCCACCAGACGGTAGGGCACCTTCACGTTCATCAGCTGCATCAGGTCGCTGCTGCCGCAGAGCACAGTGTGCCCATCGATGCGGCCCTGCAGGCCGCCGCCGGAGAGCCACTGGAAGTCCTCCACCCGGCGCATACGGCAGCCGTTGCGCTCCATCAGCTCAGAGAAGCAGGGACCCAGGCCCGAGCCGGAAGCCGCGATCATGGTGCCGGCATAGGCAATGACGCGCTCGGCGCTTTCATCGGCAAAGACCCTCACGGTCTCAATGCTGACGGAATCCTCGGGGAAGAGGTCGCGGTCGGTGACAATGAGGTTACGGCTGGCACCGATGTCATGAACGCCGGACCACCCGGCCACCGCCGCCCCGCTGGAGAACATGCGCTGCGAGCCCACAAAGTAGGGCAGCGCAAACGCCGAGAGTGCCGTTACCGGCACCGTGCAGGTCAGCATGGCCGACAGAATATACAGAAAGTCCCGCATGCTGTGCTTCACAAGCCCCGTGAGCAGGGAAAGCAGCAGCACCGCCAGCAGCTCCAGCACGGCGAAGCGGTTAAAGAAGGTCTCGTCCGGCGGGGCTTCCTCCGCGCGGCGCACAAAGCCCTGTACCGGGCGGATGGACTTAAGCAGCGTAATGTCCTTTCCGCCGCGCACGCCCTCTTCGGCGGTCACGCAGTAGGCCCGTTTGCCGATGGCCGGGACGCGGATGGACTTGCGCAGCGCCCGCGCCGAGAGCAGGGAGGAAAAGAGAATGCCCATCATGGCCAGGCTGGAGAACAGGCAGAGCGGGATGTGGGGGGTGCCGAAGCCGCCCACCGCAACCACCAGTGCATCAAAGCTGGTAACCACGCACGAGAGCAGTGCCAGCCCGTCCGCGCCGAAGCGGCCGCGGAAAATGTTCATCAGCGTGTTGGTGACCACATCCAGGCACAGCAGTAGAATGGTCAGCTGCAGGCCCAGGCAGACCGCCGAGGCGACCTTCGCCGTCTTCAGCATCCCGCTGACCGGAAAGCCCAGCGTGATATACGCCAGGGCCGCCAGCAGCGCAAGGCCCAACTGGAAGCGCATGCGCAGCATCGTGACCTGCGAGCCGTAATAGCGCGAGGCCGCGGCCACGTTCATCTCCGGGCCGGGATCTTCCCTCTCATCCTCCATGGTGGCGGTGCTCTGCCGGTCGCCCACGCCGTTCAGCTTGATCCAGACATTCATCAGCGAATTCAGGATCCACTGGCCGAAGCTCGGGAAGTCTGCCTCATAGTCCAGCAGTTCCTCGTCCGTCAGGTCGTCCGGGAGCCCGCCGTCCTCCGTGCCCGCCGCGGCGGTATGGCTGCCGCCGGCGCCGAAGGCTTCCGGAAGTTCTCCTTCCGCAGGGGCGGCATGGGTTCCGCCCGTCCGCTCTTCCGCCGCGGCTTCTGCCGCGGCCTTTTCCTGCGCCTCATCGGGCAGGTAGTCTTCATAGCTGACGTAGGCCCCAGGCTCGTTCAGCGCCTTTTTGCTGTCGGGTTTGCGCGAGGGGCGCAGGCTCCTGCCGGCAAGAATGTTCTTCAGGCGGCTGCGGAAGCCGCTCTCTTCCGGTTCCTGCTCCTGCGGTTCTTCCTCCGGTGCATCCTGTCCAGCAGCCGGGCTCTCCGCGGAGGGCTCATACGAGGCTGCCGCCGCGGCCGATGCCACATCGTCTGTTTCGGCCCTGCCGTCCGCTTCGGCCCCGGTCACGCCGTCCGTTTCGGAAGCGGAAGAGGCAACATGCGCATCCAGGGGAAAGTCCTCCTGCACGGTGTATTCCCGGCGCCGCCGGGAGGGCCGCACGAGAGGCACGTCTTCGCTTTCTGTGCTCTCTGTCGCAGGTTCTTCAGTGTCGGCTGCGGCAGGCGCGGGTTTGCCGTCGATGCCAGGGGTTCCGGCGTAAATGGGATGCTGCTCTCTCAGCATGAACTCCCGCAGGATATCCCGGAAGTCCATTTCGCCGTCCCGGTCCGCCAGCAGCGGGGCTTCCTCTTTGCCGGAGTCCGGCCGGGGCGCTTCCGTCCCGGACGGCTCCATGGAGGCCAGCAGTTCATCCGGATTCAGGCCGCTGCCGGCAGGCCATTCCTCAGCCTGCGCCTCCGGGGCGGGTTCCGAAGCGGCACTTTCGGCGCCGGCTTCCGATTCCTCGGCAAAGAGTTTGAACAGGGCGCCGTAGTCCAGCGTGTCAACAAAGGGCTCTTCTGATGGCTGTGGCGTATCCGGGAAATCCTCCCAGACCTTTCCCAGCCTGCGGCCCTTCCGGCCGGCCGGCCCCTGCGGGCCTTCGGCTGCCGCCGCTTCTCCCGCTGCGGGCTGTGCGGAGGCAGTTTCCTCTGCGCGCAGGTCCGGGCTCTCAGCCTCGTTCACAGGCTCCGCTTCCTGCACGGGGGGTGCCGAAGGCTCCTCTTCCCTGCCCCAGGGCAGCGTGCCGTGTGAAAAGTCCAGCCTGTCATCCTGTGCCTCTGGCGCAGGCAGCGGTTCATGGGGGGCCGCCTCCTGCGGGGCGGCTTCCTCCGCCGCAGGCTCCTGGTTCCAGAACTCCTGCATAATATCCCGGATGGAATACGGGAGGTCAAAATTCAGTTCTTCAATTTCCTCCGCTTCCGCAGCGGGCTCCTCTGCAGGTGCCGGTGCGGGGGCAGAGGCGGGCTCAGAGGCAATCTCAGAAACGGGCTCCGCCGTCTCCTGCCTGCCGCCCGGAGCGGCAAACGGCGTAAAGGAGAAGTCAAAGTCCTCAAGCGGCAGTTCGTCCTCCGCCGCGGCGCC
>CAZBXX010000171.1:0-4404 GCA_964495965.1 uncultured Oscillospiraceae bacterium
GGTATTTCTTCCTGACGATGCTGGTCTCCGGCGGACTGATTCCCCTTTACATGGTGGTGCGGATGACCGGCCTGATGGGCACCTTCTGGGCGCTGGTCATTCCCGGAGCTGTTCCGGTATACAATATTATCCTGTTGCTGAACTTCTTCCGCCAGACGCCCCGCGAATTGGAGGATGCCGCCATCATCGACGGTGCCAGCCAGTGGCGGATTATGTGGCAGGTCTATGTGCCAACCTCCACCGCGGCACTGGCCACCGTGGCCCTGCTGTCCACCGTGACTCGACCCCGAAATGGTCGGCGAAGTGCTGAGCGTCATGAAAGAGCTTGCGGCCGAAGGCATGACCATGGCGGTCGTGACGCACGAAATGGGCTTTGCCCGTGAGGTGGCCGACCGGGTCGTCTTCATGGACAGCGGAAAGATTCTGGAGATCAACACCCCGGCCGAGATCTTCGACAATCCGCAGAACCCGCGCCTGAAGGACTTCCTGTCGAAGGTTCTGTAAGTCCCCACAACTGTTTCAGGGGCTGTCTCAAAACAGCCTGTCATTGCGAACCAGTGCTCACACTGGTGTGGCAATCCGTTTCTGAATAACAATTCAAGTTACGGATGATCACGTCACCAGTCTGAGGACTGGTTCCTCATCATGACAGATTCTGGCGTTTTGAGACAGCCCCTTTGTTATGCCTTTTGTTATTTTCTTTTTTACCCGGTGTAGTCCTCCAGGCGGCGGATGCTGCCTTTCGCCTCCTCCGGCAGATGCGCCGCGCGGACGGCCTCCTCCGGCGTGGAAGCGCAGTGCACCAGATCCAGGCAGGCGGCGCTCATAAAGCCGCCTTCCGCCATTCCGGTCAGGAAGGCCATGAGCGGGCCGTAGAACCCGTTCGTATTCAGCAGCACCAGCGGCCCGTACGCAAGCCCGAGCTGCTTGAGGGTGATGGTCTCAAAAAACTCGTCCATGGTGCCGATACCGCCGGGCAGGGCGATGAAAGCATCCGAAAGCTGCAGCATCTGCTCTTTCCGCTCCGCCATGGTCCCGGTCATCAGGAACTCGTCGCAGTCCTGAAGAAGGAATCCCGGCTCGTCAAAGAGCTTCGGCGCAATGCCGATGAGCCGTCCGCCCCGCTCCTTTGCCCCGCGGGCGCAGGCGCCCATCAGCCCGTCCGCCCCGCCGCCGAAGACCAGGGTGTCTCCGCCCGCCGCAATGCAGCGGCCGAGTTCTTCGGCAGCCTCAAAATAGGCATCGTCCAGACGGTTGGACGATGCCCCGAAGATACAGATCTTCACCTGCGGATCTCCCGCATGCAGGTCAGCAGATGGCTGACGTTCTTCCGAAGCTGCGGCAGGCTCAGCGTTCCCGCCTCGAGCGCGTCGCGCATGCGGGCGGCGTCTGTCCTGCTGCCGGGCATGAAGAGGTCCCCGCCCGCGGCAGCCACCCGGGCGGCATCCGCCGCGGGGTGCGCAGCCTGCCCGCCGTTGAGAGCGGCGATGACCCAGTCGGTCATGACAATGCCCCGGTATCCGAACTCACAGCGCAGGATATCCAGCAGCAGGCCCCGGTGCTCCGAGGTGTGGGTGCCGTTCAGAAGGTTGTAGGAAGTCATCAGGGCAAGCGGCGCGGAGTCCCGGATGCAGCGTTCAAAGCCGCGCAGATAGATCTCGCGCAGGGCGCGCTCGCTGACAATGCTGTTGGAACGGAAGCGGTTGGTCTCCTGGTTGTTGGCGGCAAAGTGCTTGACGGTGGTGCCGCGGCCCGGGTGCTTCTGCACGCCCTTCGTGATGGCGGCGGCAAAGACGCCGCTGAGAAGCGGGTCTTCGGAAAAGTATTCAAAGTTCCGCCCGCAGAGGATGCTGCGGTGAATGTTCAGCGCCGGGGCAAGCCAGAGGTCAACGTTCAGGCGCTCCATCTCGTCGCCCACCAGGTCGCCGCAGGCTTCAGCGAAGTCCGGGTTCCAGCTCTGGGCAATCGCGGTGGCGATGGGGATGGCCGTTGCGTACTGATGGCGGATTTCCGCCTTTCTGGGGGGCTTTTTCCCGAAGGTGTTCAGGGCCCAGCGCAGCGGCTTCGGCATCAGTTCCACCATGGTGGCGGGCATGGTCTGCCCCACGGTCATGGGGCCGTCGGATGTCACGGCATAGTCGCGGCTCAGGCGCAGGCCGGCAGGGCCATCGGCCATCACCAGCGGCCGGAGGCCAAAGAGCTCCGACAGGGCGCAGGTCTCCCCCGCGGCCCCGGCCACGGCGAAGCCGGCGTCCCCGATGACGCTGCTGAGGCCGGCCTTCGGGTCATAGGCGCCGAGGTTCAGCTGAATCAGCTGATCGGGCGTCAGCTCTTCCACTTCCGGCAGGATCGCGGCCTTCCGGCTGTAGTCCGTCTCCGTCTGCGGGACAGATGCCGGGTCGATGGTGAGGATCGGCACGTCCGGGGCGAACATGTCGATGCGCTGGAGCGTCGGCTGCCAGTCGGTCAGGTCCGCGCCGCCGCAGCTGTTCCGGCACCGGCGCACAAACACTTCCTCTTCCAGGCGCAGGCGCACAATGGGCCTGGTTTCCGTGCTGGAGGTGCCCACCCGCAGGAAGGTATCGCCCTTTTCCAGCACCCAGGCGGCCCGGGCCGTGTCGTAGGAGCTGAGGTCCGCCACGGAGAAGCTGGCGCTGACCGTCTGCTCCTCTTCCGGCTGAAGCTCCCCTGTTTTCACAAAGGCCACCAGGTCCTGGAAGGGCTGATCCAGTTCCACCTCGGGCTTGGAGGCATAAACCTGCACCGTCTGCCTGCCGGGCCTGGTGCCGGTATTCCTGACCGTGGCCGTCACCGTGACCCGGTCGCCTTCCAGTTCGGCCTTCTCATCGGTCACGGTGAATTCCGTAAACGACAGGCCGAAGCCGAAGGGGAACATCGGCGTCACGCCGTTGGAATCAAAGTAGCGGTAGCCGACGTAGATGCCCTCCTGATAGCGGGTGTCGTCCGCATTGCCGAAGCCGCCGACCGTGGGATAATCCGCCCACTTTGCCCAGGTGGTGGTGAGCTTTCCGGAAGGATTCGTCCGGCCGAGCAGAATATCCGCCAGGACGGCGCCGGTCTCAACACCCAGCTGGGAGAGCAGCAGGATATTCCCCACCTCGCCTGCCACAGGTGACAGGTCCACCGGGCCGCCGACGTTCAGCACCAGCAGGAAGCGGCTGTACTGCCGCTGCAGCTGCAGGATATCCCGCACCTCGGTCTCCGTCAGAAGCACGTCGCCGGGGACGGGCTGCCGGTCGCTGCCCTCGCCGGAAATCCGGGCCAGCACATACACCGCCGTGTCGCCCGCGCCTTCCAGCGGGATCCTGTATTCCGGCTCCGGCATCACGGCGCCCATGCCCTCGATGATCACATTTGAGTGGTTCTGCCTGGCCCGCTTTCTGAGGCTTTTGACAAAGGCCTTCTTCGCCGCCGCCCGCATGCTGTCATAGGCGTCCAGCCAGGCTTTGGTGGTCAGGCGGAAGCCGGCCTGCTCCAGCCCGTCCTCCGCGGTCACGAAAAAGCGGGAGTTCACTTCCCCGGAACCGGTGCCGCCCTTGACCGTCATGCGGGCGCCGCTGCCGTAAAGGGCGAGCTCGCCGGCTTCGGCAAGGGGAAAGCTTCCATCCGTCTTCAGCAGGACCGTGCATTCGGCCAGCGACTGCCGCAGCCTGGCAAGATGTTCCCGTTCATACTCCTGCATTTCCATGGTTCACGCCTCCTCGGAAGTTCAAAGGATGTCAGATCAATCGGATACCAGACAGTATAGCCGAAACTCCCCTGTTGCGCAAGGGATTCTTTGCGATTTGCGCCGGGGAGCTCCGCGCGGGGGATTCTTTCCGGTTTCTTCCGATTCCGCTTGCGTTTTCCCGACAGGACGCATATAATCTGCAGCGGCAGTCCGGCGCCGCCTGCGGCCGCGGGCACGGCGCCGGCCGGAAAGGAAGGTCCTATGCAAACGATCAAAACCGCCCTCCGGGCGAAAGCCGCGGAGCTGCTGCTGTATCTACGCGCCCTCGTGAAGTGGCTGCTGGTCTCCGGGCTTGCCGGGATCCTCTGCGGGCTGCTGGGGACGGCCTTTCACCTGGGGGTGGACGCCGTCACGGCGTGGCGCACGGCGCACCACGGGTTCCTGTGGCTGCTGCCGGCGGCGGGGCTGGCCATTGCGGGGATTTACGCGTTCTTCTCCGTAGAGGGGCAGAGCACCAACAGCATCATCAGCGAGGTGCAGTCCGGCCGGGGGCTGAAGTGGAATCTGATCCCGGCAATCTTCCTCTCCACGCTGCTGACGCACCTGACCGGCGGCTCGGCCGGGCGTGAGGGTGCCGCCCTGCAGATGGGCGGGACCATCGGCTTTGAGGTGGGCAGGCTGCTGCATCTGGACGACCGGGACCTGCGCACCGC